>CAJLJQ010000097.1:0-7390 GCA_905207015.1 uncultured Collinsella sp.
CCTTTCCGCCGTTCCAGCTCCAGCATCTTCACCATGCCCGCAGCCACCGCTTCGCCGTGCGTATAGGTTTCATAATGATATGCCTTTTCATAAGCATGGCCCAGGGTATGGCCAAAGTTCAAAATGCCCCGCCGTCCCGTATCACGCTCGTCCTCAGCCACCACGGCGCGCTTGATGTCGATATTGCGGGCGATGATGAGCGCTACGCGGGCCACATCGCGGTTGAGCAGCTCCAGCGTGAGCGGGGTCTTCTCCAGCTCGGCGAAAAGCTCCGGGTCGGCGATCACGGCGTGCTTGACGACCTCGCCGCAGCCGTCGGCGAACTGCTCGGGCGTGAGGGTGGCCAGGCACCCCACGTCGGCAATAACCACGCTCGGCTGCCAAAAGGCGCCGGCCAGGTTCTTGCCGGCAGCCAGGTCTATGGCGGTCTTGCCGCCCACCGACGAATCCACCATGGCGAGCAGGCTCGTGGGGATCTGCACAAACTTGCAGCCGCGCATGTAGGTGGCGGCCACAAAGCCCGCCACGTCGCCCACGACGCCGCCGCCGAGTGCCACGATCACGTCGGAGCGCGAAAGCTCGTGCTCGGCCACAAACTCCAAAATGGCAACGTAGGTCTCGGCGCGCTTATGGGCCTCGCCGGCCTCGAAGGTGCAGATGCTCACCTCGTAGCCTGACGCCTCCAGGCTCTGCTTAACGGGCATCTGGTAGAGCGGGCCCACGTTGGTGTCCGTCACGATGACGGCGCGGGTGCCGCCGGCGGTGGCGCGCACGAGCGGCCCCGCCTGCTCCAGCAAAAACGTGCCAACATGCACCTGGTAGGGGCGTGCGGTGTCGATATCGATGGTAATCGCCATAAGCTTCGGTCCTTTCGACCTGGCGTGATAGGTGGTCTAGTGGGAGGCCTCGTCGTCGAGCGCGCGCTTAATTCGGTCGCCCTCGGCAAGGAGATTCTCCAGATAGCGCTGGTCGCGGTCTTTAAGGGCGCGGCTGTAGGCGCCGAGCGATTCGATCAGATGGTCGATCTCGAAGGCGAGCGCATTGGCGTCGTCGATCATGAGCTCGGACCACATCTGGGGGTTGAGGTGCGCCACGCGGGTGAGATCGCGGTAGCTACCGGCCGAAAAGCCGTGGTGGACCTGGGCAGTGGGGCTTTTGACGTAGGCGTTGGATACCACGTGCGCAAGCTGGCTCGTGAAGGCGATGACACGGTCGTGCTCGGCGGCGCTGGTCACGCTGAACTTGCCAAAGCCCAAGGGGCGCACCATCTCGCGCACCTGGCCCAAAAGTTCCAGCTTGAGCGCATCGTCCACCGCGGGCGGTACGAGCACCAGCGGGGCGCCCTGGAACAGGTCGGCGCGGGAGTGTGCATAGCCCGAGTACTGCGTGCCCGCCATGGGGTGCGCGCCCACAAAGTAAAAGCCGTGCTCGCGGGCAAGCTCAAAGGCGCGCTCGCACACGATACCCTTGACGCCCACCGTGTCAATTACCACGGGGCCCATGATGGCCTCGGTATCGGTGGCGTCGGCGAGTGCCTGGGCGTGTGCCTCGAGCCACTCGATGCAGGCTTCGGGGTAGCAAGCCAGGACGATGATGTCGCATTCGCCGAGCGTCTCGTCGTTGAGCTCGCCGGCAACGGTGCCCATGCTGGCAGCCGTCATGACATCGTCATCGGGATCCCAGGCCAGCACGCGGACGCCCGCCTGCGCATAGCCGCGGGCAAAGCTGCCGCCGATGAGGCCAAGGCCGACGATGCCGGCGCACTTGGGGCCGCCCTGGTTAACGCGCGCGTTTCTCACCGTACCCATGGCCTACTCCATGGTCTCTTGGCAGACGACATCGCGGATGGCGCGGATGCGGCGCATGGTGTCGTCGAACTGATCGGGGGTGAGGGCCTGAGCGCCGTCGGACCATGCGCGGCTGGGCTCGTCGTGGACCTCGATCTCCAGGCCGTTGGCACCGCAGGCGGTCGCGGCGAGCGCCATGGGCTCAACGTAGCGGGTGTAGCCGGTGGCGTGGCTGGGGTCGGCGACGACGGGCAGGTGCGACAGGTGGTGCAGCACCGGCACGGCGTTGAGGTCGAAGGTGTTGCGGGTGCGGGTCTCGAAGGTGCGGATGCCGCGCTCGCACAGGATGACGTTGTCGTTGCCCTCGCTCATGATGTACTCGGCGGCCATGAGCAGCTCATCGATCGTGCCGGACATGCCGCGCTTGAGCAGGATCGGGGTCTTGGTCTTGCCGACCTCTTTGAGCAGAGGGAAGTTCTGGGCGTTGCGGGCACCGATCTGCATGACGTCGATCTTCTTGTCCAGGAAGACCTGCACGTCGCGCGGGTCCATGATCTCGGTGACGATCGGCATGTCGAGCTCGGCAGACGCCTCGCACAGCAGGTCCAGACCGGCGGGGCCCATGCCCTGGTAGGCGTACGGGGAAGTGCGGGGCTTGTAGGCACCGCCGCGCAGCATCGTGGCACCGGCGGCCTTCACGCGGCGGGCGATGCGGATGAGGTTCTCGCCCTCGACGGAGCACGGGCCGGCGATGACCTGGAACTGATCGCCGCCGATCTTGACGCCGTGGCCGCAGTCGATGACGGAGTCCTCGGGGTGGAACTTGCGGTTGGCGCGCTTGAACGGCTCGGAGACGCGCTGCACGCGCTCGACGACATCCATGGACTCGAGCAGGAACGGGTCGATCTTGGTCGTATCGCCCACCAGGCCGATGATCGTCTCATTCTCGCCGCGCGAGACATCGGTCTTCAGGCCCTTTTTCTCAATCCAGCTGACGATATGGCTGACGGCCTCGTCGCTGGCGCTCTCTTTTAAAATTGCAATCATGGTGTGCCTCTCACCTCGATGGATAGCCCTTGCAAAAACGGCCCGCATCGCGAGCCGTGTACATATGGTGCATGAGAGTTTATACTATCTGACTCGCTTTTGCCTTCTAAAGTGGGCCGTTGAGCCGCGTCTTCCTCGGAATTGCAAAGCTTTTTCTTTTATTTTGATAGCCCGTGGTGCACTTGGGTATAATGCCAAACGTTGGCCCTATTAGCTCAGGGGATTAGAGCGTCTGCCTCCGGAGCAGAAGGCCGTTGGTTCGAATCCAACATGGGGCACCATCGAACGTGAGACCGTCCGAACCTCGCATGGTCCGGGCGGTTTTTCTTATACCGACGCGACGTGATGGGACGTGGTATGGCAGCAACGGATATCGAGCGCGGACTCTCGACCGCCGAGGTCGAGGAGCGCATCGCCGCCGGTAAGATCAACCGCAACATGGAGCTCAAGACCAAGTCGGTCAAAGAGCTCATCATCGAGAACCTCTGCACGCTGTTCAATTTGATCAACGTGATCTTGGCGTTCCTGGTCATTTTGACCGGTTCGTTTAAGAATCTGACGTTCCTGTTCGTGGTGTTCCTCAATACCGCTATTGGCGTCATTCAGTCCATGCGTTCCAAGAAGATGGTCGATAAGCTCACGCTGCTGACCTCCAAGAAGGCCATCGCGGTGCGCGACGGCTCCGAGGTGGAGCTCGACCTGGACCAGATCGTGCTCGACGACATCATCCGCCTGGGGCGCGGCGACCAGATCCCCGCTGACGCAGTGGTGGTTTCGGGCGAGGCGCTCGTGAACGAGAGCCTGCTGACGGGCGAGAGCGATCTTATTAAGAAACAGCCCGGTTCCGAGCTCATGAGCGGCAGCTTTATCGACTCGGGTCTGCTGCGCGCCCGCGTGATCCATGTCGGCGCCGACAACTACGTGGCCAAAATTAATAACGAGGCCAAGTACGTCAAAAAGGTCAATTCCGAGATCATGAACGCGCTTAACGCCATCGTGCGCTTTGCGAGCATCATCATGATCCCGCTCGGTTTGGCGTTGGTTGCCTCGAGCGTGAGCGAGCTGTGGGATGCCGCGGGAACCCCGGGCAATAGCGCGCTTTCATGGTGCTTCTCCGAGCTGTTGGCTGGTCATGTGCCTTCGTCGGCGCTGCTGTCCACGGTGGGCGCCCTGCTGGGCATGATCCCGCAAGGCCTGGTGCTGCTGACCTCGTCGGTGCTCGCCATCGCCACGGTGCGCCTGGCCCGCCGCAAGGTGCTGGCGCAGCAGCTCTACTGCATCGAGACGCTCGCTCGCGTCGACGTGCTGTGCCTGGACAAGACGGGCACCATCACGTCGGGTCGCATGGAGGTCGAGGGTACCTATCCGCTACCGGTCGAGGGTATGGGTGTGGGGGAGAGCGACGCCGCCGTTCCCGTCGATACCACGGTGCTCGATTTTGCGCTGGCTAACGTGGCGCGTGCGACCTCGGCCGATGCCAACGAGACCTGCCAGGCGCTGCTCAACTATTACGCCGATCGCCCGGTCGAGGTGTCTGAGCCGCTGTCGGTCATTCCGTTCTCGTCCTCCAAAAAGTGGAGTGGTGCCTCGTTTGCGCAGGGCTCCTATGTGATGGGTGCGGCGCAGTTTGTGCTCTCTGATCGTGCGTTTGCCCAGGTCGAGAACCGTGTCGCCGAGCTTGCCGATACCTGCCGCGTGCTCGTGGTGGCGCGCGTGGACGGCTTTACGCCCGATGGCGATATGGTGGGCGAGGCCGAGCCCGTGGGCTTTGTGACCATCCGCGACGAGATTCGTACCTCGGCGGCCGAGACCATCGGCTACTTTAACGAGCAGGGCGTGACCCTTAACGTGATCAGTGGCGACGACCCGCGTACGGTGTCGTCGATCGCGCGCGTGGTGGGCGTGCCGGGGGCGGACGCTTATGTGGACGCCACGACGCTCGATACGCCGGCCAAGCTCGATGCCGCAGTGGACCGCTACCATGTTTTTGGTCGCGTGACCCCGCAGCAGAAGCGCGAGCTCGTGCAGGCACTCAAGCGCCGCGAGCACACCGTGGCCATGACGGGCGACGGCGTCAACGACGTGCTGGCGCTCAAGGAGGCCGACTGCTCCGTCGCCATGGCGGCCGGCTCCGATGCCGCGCGTAACGTGGCCGAGATCGTGCTCGTCGACAACGACTTTGCCTCGATGCCCGCCGTGGTGGCCGAGGGCCGTCGCTCCATCAACAACCTGCAGCGTTCGGCTTCGCTGTTCCTGACTAAGACGCTGTTCTCGATGGGCCTGGCGGCGCTGTGCATCGCGCTGCCGCCGTACCCTTTCGAGCCGATTCAGATGACGCTCATCAACTTCTTCTGCATCGGCGCGCCGGGCTTTGTGTTGGGCCTGGAGCCCAACAATGCTCGCGTGAAGGGGTCGTTCCTGACGAACGTGCTCAAGCGGGCACTGCCGGCGTCGATTGCGGTCATTTTGGCCGCGGCGCTCGATATCTTTGTGGCGCGCGTGTTTGGCTTTAGCCAGCTCACGCTGTCTACGATGTGCCTGCTTACGTCGTGCGCGGCGAGCGTCAGCCTGATCTGGCGCATCTCGCAGCCTCTCACGCCCTTACGTGTGGTGCTCTTCGTGTTTGTTGTCGCCGGCATCCTGGTGGGCGTTATCGGATTCCCGGAGCTGCTGTCTATTGCCAACCTGTCGATGGGCCAGATGGTAATCTTGGCTGTCATCGTGGTCTTTACCTGCTCGGTGTTCTTTAAGCTCGCCACGATGATGGATTCGCTCAAGCCGCGTCGTCGTCATGCCGCAACTGGTTTTGGCCGCGGTGTGCGCGTCCACCTGGGTCGCGGTGGCGGCAAGGTGAGCTCGACGGGTTCGACGGCCGAGCGTTTTGCCAAGCGCGTCGCCGCCGACATGGCGCAGCGCCGCGAAGATCGCACCGCTCGCGAGGCCGAGGCCCGCGCACTCGAGGGCGTGGCCCAGGCCCAGCCCAAGAAAAAGAAGGGTAGCGGAGCCAAGCGCTCTCGCGTAACCAAGTCCGCCCAAGGCATCAAAGTCTCGATGCCGAGCAAAAAGAAGAAGTAACTACGCGCCCTGGCGATGTTGAATTGGTGCCTTGCTCCTGTGGGGCCGTGGCGATGTTATGCTCTAACCTCGATTATTTGAATTGCTTCGAAAAGAGGATGCCGTGATCTGCCCGCATTGCCTTAAGACTATCGAGGACGGCGCCTCGTTCTGCCCCTACTGCAACGCCTATGTGGGTCCGGGCGATGGTCCCGAGCACACCGAGTTCGTGTTCTGTGAGGGCTGCGGTGCCCGTCTTTCTCCGCATGATCGTACGTGCCCCAAATGCGGACGCCCCGCTCCGGGTATCCTCTCCGAGGATGCGGCAGCATCCGACCTGGCAGCGGGCCGCACGGCGGGCTTTCCGCGCCTAACGCAAGAGCAGATCGATACCGAGGTGCCGCATGCGCCGGCCTCTGCCGCTGCGGTGCTTTCGGACGCCGCCGACCCCAATGAGACCTGCGTGCTGCCAGCTTTCGATAAGGATTTCGGTATCCCCAAGGTCGATATTCCCACGCCCGTTTCCCTGCATGACGATGCTCAAAAACCCAAGCGCAAGGTGCACCCCGACGAGGACGCCTATCACAAGCATAAGCGTCATATTCCCAAGCCGCTCATTATCATCGCGGTCCTTGCCGTCGTGTGCGGTGGTGCCTATTGGTTCGTGACGACCGATCCCATGGGTGTTATGCCTGGCTTCTACGACCAGTTTGGCCAAGCTGCACAAACCACCTTCCCCACGCGTCAAAAGGGCGAGGCGACTGAGGGCGATACCAAGCAGGGCGATTCTGCCGAGGTGGTTCAGGAAGAAACCGTGCTCACCGATGATCAGCTCTATACCAGGCTCGACGGTCTGTATCAGACCATCGTGTCCTACGCTGACGAGGACCAGATCGGCGAGGTCATCGATTCCTTTAACAACGGCTATCTCCGAACGCCGCTGTCCACCCGTCAGGAGCTGTCGCAGAGTGCCTACGCCCTGCGTGACCAGATTAAAAAGACGCAAGATGAGCTCAACAATCTTAAGTATCAGGACGATACGGTCTATGCGGACGACATCGCCCACTTAAAGCAGCTTGCCGAGTGGATGTATGAGCGCGTTGACGTGATCTGCCAGAGCTGGGATATCTCGCTGGCCATTCCCGATGGCGAGTCGATGAGTTCCCACCAAAGCGAGATCCTGGCGCCCATCGCGCAGGGTGGCAACAGCGCGCTGAACCAGTACGACGCCAATGTGGGTTCCTGGAAGCCGCAGCAGCGTTCCTAAAAATAGTTCGCCATAGTCGGCATAACCTACGTGCGCAATTGATGTAAGCCCGTGCTTATTGCTACAATTCGTACAAATATGCTTTAAACGCACGAGGAAGGAACCACATGTTTGGTTTTAAGAAAGAGCTCTACACGCCCGGGTATCAGCTTGTCGGCGACGAGTGCGCCGTAATCGAGACGTCGAAGGGTACCATCAAGGTCAAGTTTGACGGCGAGGGCGCTCCCATTCATGT
>CAJLJQ010000098.1:0-7295 GCA_905207015.1 uncultured Collinsella sp.
GGACGGCTTTGATATCGCCGTCGTCTATGCCGGCAGCGTCGATGCGGCGCGCAAGACGTGCGAAGCCTGTGAGGCGGTTGGCGCCACGGCACGCGCATATCAATGCGACGTGGCCGATCCCGCTGCTGTCAACGCGTGCGTGGAAGCGGTCCTCAACGACTTTGGTTCCATTTGGGCGCTCGTCAACAACGCCGGCATCACCCGCGATGGCCTGCTCATGCGCATGGGCGATGACGCATTCGATCGCGTGCTCGATGTCAATCTCAAGGGAACATTCAATATGACGCGCGCGCTCACCAAGACCTTTATGCGCCAGCGCGGCGGTTGCGTCGTCAACATGAGCTCGGTCGTGGGCCTGATGGGCAATGCCGGGCAAGCCAACTATGCTGCTTCCAAGGCGGGCGTGATAGGGCTTACCAAGGCGGTGGCGCGCGAGCTTGCGCCTCGTGGCGTACGAGCGAACGCGGTCGCTCCCGGGTTTGTCGAGACAGATATGACGGCAAAGCTCTCGGAGAAGGTGCGTACGGCAACCGAGGAACAGATTCCCCTTAAGCGCATGGCACGTCCCGAGGAAGTGGCCGGCGTGGTGCGCTTTTTAGCGAGCGATGCGGCTGCTTACATTACGGGCGAGGTCGTGCGCGTCGACGGCGGAATGGCGATGTAGAAACCAGGGCCGAAGAACGGCTTGGATGAGGAGACCATGATGGAACAGAGAGTTGCAATCACCGGCATCGGTGCCGTATCGCCGCTCGGCAACACCGCGCTTGCCACCTGGGCGGCCATGTGCGCCGGGACCTGTGGCATCGGCCCGATCACGCACTTCGATACCGATGCGTTTACCGTCAAGGTGGCGGCCGAAGTCAAGGGCTTTGACGGCAACGAGTACTTTGGCAAGCGTGACGCCAAGCATCTGGACCCCTGCGTTCAGTTTGCGATGGCGGCTTCGGACGAGGCAATGCACGATGCGGGCTTTGATGTCGAAGGCGCCATCGATCGTGAGCGCCTGGGCGTCTACGTGGGCTCGGGCGTGGGCGGCATGACGACGCTCGTCGACAACGTCCACACGATCGCCGATCGTGGACCTCGCCGCGCATCGCCCTATATGATTGCGATGATGATCCCCAACATGGCTTCGGGCAATATCGCGATCCGCCACAAGGCAAAGGGACCGACCCTGCCAGTCGTGACTGCTTGCGCGACCTCGGCCCATACGGTGGGCGAGGCGTTCCGCGCCATCAAGCACGGCTATGCCGACGCGATCCTCGCGGGCGGCGCCGAGGCGGCCATTATCCCCGATGCCGTTGCAGGCTTTACGTCCTGCCGCGCATTGACCACCAACCCCGATCCTGCGACGGCTTGCCGCCCGTTCGATGCAGACCGCGACGGCTTTGTGATGGGCGAGGGCGCTTGCGTGCTGGTACTCGAGAGCATGGAACATGCGCAGGCGCGCGGTGCGCACATTTATGCCGAGGTCGTGGGCTACGGCAACACCGATGATGCTTATCACATCACGAGTCCCGATCCCGAGGCTGCCGGCATTGCCCGCGCGATATCGCTGGCGGTGGCCGAGGGCGACGTCAAGCCTTCCGAGGGCCTCTACATCAATGCCCACGGCACCTCGACCAAGCTTAATGATTCGTCCGAGACGGCGGGCATTAAGCGAGCGCTCGGCGAGGACGCGGCGCGCGCCGCACATGTCTCGTCGACCAAGTCGATGACGGGGCACATGATCGGTGCCACGGGGGCTATCGAGGTCATGGCCTGCGCCATGGCACTCGAGCAGGGCGTGGTGCCCCCGACCATTAACTACCACACGCCCGATCCCGCCTGCGATCTTGATTACACGCCTAATCGAGCGGCTCGCGCCGACCTTACCTGGGCGCTTTCGACCAACCTGGGCTTTGGCGGGCACAACGCCGCCATCGCGCTGCGTAGATATACGAGGAGCTAGAGCATGGATTCCAAAAGACTTGCCGAGATAGCCGATGTGATGGAGGACCGCGGCCTTACGCGCGTACGTGTTGAGGAGCCCGATGGCACCGCGGTCGAACTCGAGCGCGCGAGTGCCGCGCAGCCGGTTGCCGTGCCCATGCCTATGCCGGGTGCCGTGGCCGCTCAAGTTGCAGCTCCCACAGTCGCGCCTGCCGCACCGGAACCCGCCACGCAGACACCTGCCGCCGCGCCGGAGCCCAAGGGCACCGAGGTGACTGCTCCCATGGTGGGCGTCTTCTATGCTGCCCCTGCGCCGGGCGACGAGCCGTTTGTGCGCGTGGGCTCCAAGGTCAAGGCCGGCGAGACCCTCTGCATCATCGAGGCCATGAAGGTTCTCAACGAGGTGACGGCCGAGGCAGACGGTGAGGTGTTCGAGATCTGCGTGGCCGACGGCGACCTCGTGGAGTTTGGCAGCTGCCTCATGAGGATCGGATAGGTGATATCCATGAACAAAGAAGAGCTCAAGAAGCTGTTACCGCATCGCGAGCCGATGCTTTTGCTCGACGAAGCCGAGCTGGTGGGCGACGAGGCCCACGGCAAGATCACGATTACAGGCGACGAGTACTTTTTGCAGGGACATTTTCCGGGAAACCCGGTCGTTCCCGGCGTGATTCAGTGCGAGATGCTCGCCCAGAACTGCTGCGTGCTGCTGATGGGCGATGAGGAGGCGCGCGGCGCGACGCCGTTCTACACGAGTCTGGACAAGGTGCGCTTTAAGCGTCCGGTGCGCCCGGGCGACACGGTGGATCTAGTGTGCTCCATCACGCGTGCGCGCGGGCCGTTCCGCTTTGCGACGGGTACTGCGAGCGTCAACGGTGAGGTTTGCTGCCGCGCCGATATGTCTTTTGCACTCATGCACGAAAGTTAAGGAAGGCTCCATGTTCGACAAAGTGCTCATCGCCAACCGCGGCGAAGTCGCGGTCCGTGTTATCCGCGCGTGCCGCGATATGGGCATCAAGACCGTCGCCGTTTATTCCACGGCCGATGCGGACGCGCTACACGTGCAGCTTGCCGACGAGGCGTATTGCATCGGCGGCCCGCGTCTTGCCGAGAGCTACCTCAACGACGATGCCGTGCTCACCTGTGCCGTAAAGTCGGGAGCTAAGGCAATTCATCCCGGCTATGGCTTCTTTTCCGAGAAGGCGAGCTTCGTGCGCGACTGCGACAAGTTCGGTCTGGCGTTTGTCGGTCCTTCGGCCGAGGTGATCGACAGCATGGGCGACAAGGACGCCGCACGCCGAACGGCCGCTGCTGCGGGCGTGCCCATCGTGCCGGGCTGCGATTTGCTCAAAAGCCCCGAGGAAGCAACGGCCGAGGCCGAGCGCATCGGCTGCCCCGTGCTTATTAAGGCGCGCGCGGGCGGCGGCGGTCGCGGTATTCGCAAGGTCGAGCGCGTGGAAGATGCGGCAAAGGCGTTCATCGAGGCGCGTGCCGAGGGTGAGGCCGTTTTTGGCGACGGCGAGTGCTACATGGAGAAGTTCGTTGCGCCGGCGCATCACGTTGAGGTACAGATTATGGCCGATAAGCAGGGCCATGTGTTTTCGCTCGGCGAGCGCGAGTGCTCGGTGCAGCGCCGCAACCAAAAGCTGATCGAGGAGAGCCCCGCGCCGTGCCTCGACGGACGCGATGATATTCGCGCGCGCATGCACAAGGCCGCGCGCGACCTGGCTCGTGCCGTTGGCTATGAGGGCGCTGGCACCATCGAGTTTTTGTACTCAGATGACGGCAATTTCTACTTTATGGAAATGAACACGCGCTTGCAGGTGGAGCATCCGGTTACGGAGTTTGTGACCGATACCGACCTGGTTAAGTGGCAGCTGCGCGTGGCTGCCGGCCAGCCTCTGCCCTTTGAGCAGGAGGACATGCCGGTGCGCAACCACGCCATGGAGTGCCGCATCAATGCCGAAACGCCGGACTTTCTGCCGTCGTGCGGAACGGTCACCGCGTTGCGTGTGCCGGGTGGCCCGCGCGTGCGCTGGGATTCCGCCATGTTTACCGGTGCGAAAGTTCCGCCGTACTACGACTCCATGCTCGGCAAGCTCATCGTGTGTGCGCCCACGCGTGACGGCGCCATTCGCAAGATGCGCTCGGCCCTAGGCGAGCTCGTGATTGAGGGCGTGAGCGAAAACAGCGAGCTTCAGCTCGACGTGCTGGCAAACGACGAGTTCTTGTCGGGCATGTATCACACCGATCTGATGGGGCATCTCTATGCTGATGAATAGAAAAGCGAAGACGGTCAATGTCCTTGAGGGGCCGATAACCGAGTCGTGCGCCGAGTTCCCCGCGCGCCACGTGTTTGTCAAATGCCCGGAGTGCCGCCGTGTGATCGATGAGGCGCGCCTGCACGACAACCTCGAGGTCTGCCCTCGTTGCGGCAAGCACTTTCGCGTGAGCGGTCGCGCGCGCATGCGCATGACGGTCGACGCGGGTACCTTTGAGGAATGGGATGCCAATCTGGCGTCGAAGGACTTCCTCTCGTTTCCCGGTTATGCCGACAAGCTTAAGAGCGTGAGCGAGCGTTCGGGCGAGCGCGATGCCGTTGTGTGCGGCAGGGGCAAAATCTGCGGCTGCGATACCGCGCTCTTCTTTATGGATGCCAACTTTATGATGGGCTCAATGGGCTCCGTGGTGGGCGAGAAGATCTGTCGTGTCTTTGAGCGCGCGGCCGAGTTGGGGCTGCCGGTCGTTGGCTTTACCGTATCGGGCGGCGCCCGCATGCAGGAGGGCGTGACCTCGCTCATGCAGATGGCCAAGATTTCTGCGGCGGTTAGGCGCCACAGCGAGGCGGGCGGCCTGTATATCACGGTGCTCACCGATCCCACGACCGGAGGTGTAACCGCGAGCTTTGCCATGGAGGGCGACATTATCCTGGCCGAGCCCGATGCCCTGACGGCATTTGCCGGCCCGCGCGTGATCGAGCAGAACATGCACAAGCGCCTGCCCAAGGGATTCCAGCGCTCCGAGTTTTTGCTGGAGCACGGCTTTTGCGATGCCGTTGTTCCGCGTGGCGAGATTGCGCTCACGGTAGGCGAGCTGCTGGCGCTGCACGAAGGGCGCGCGCCTGGTCTGGGGGCTCCGCACGAGATCGTGCATACAGGTCGCCGCGGCAAAAAGCTGGGACACTTGTTTAAGCGCTCGGCGGCACCAAAAACCGCGCTCGAGATTGTCAAGCAGACCCGCTCGGCAGATCGCGCCACGGCAGGCGAGATGATCTCGCTGGGCCTGGATGGATTTGTGGAGCTGCACGGCGACCGTTACTTTGGTGACGACGCCGCCGTGGTGGGTGGCATTGGCTGGAAAGACGGACGTCCCGTGACGGTTATCGCTATCGAGCGCGGCACCACGACCAAAGAGCGCATGCGCCGCAACTTTGGCATGGCGCATCCCGAGGGCTACCGCAAAGCGCGTCGCCTTATGCGCCAGGCCGAAAAGTTTGGTCGACCGGTTCTGTGCCTGGTCGATACTTCGGGCGCGTTTTGCGGCATCGGTGCCGAGGAGCGCGGCCAGGGCGAGGCGATTGCCCAGAATCTCATGGAGATGAGCGGCCTTAAGACGCCGATTGTCTCGGTGGTGACAGGCGAGGGTGGCTCTGGTGGCGCGCTGGCGCTGTCCGTGGCCGACCGCATCCTGATGCTCTCGAGCTCGGCCTATTCGGTCGTGAGCCCCGAGGCCTGTGCGTCGATCCTGTGGAAGGATACCGAGCGCGCGAATGAGGCCGCCGAGGCGCTTAAGCTCACGGCCCCCGATCTGTTGGCGCTCGGCATCATCGACGGCATTGTTGACGATAGGGGCCTGTCGCATGAGGAGATCGCCGGTGCCGTCATGTCCTCGGCATTTGATGCCTTCGATACGCTTGGGCAGCTCGACGACGCGACCCTCACAAACCTCCGCTACGAAAAGTACCGCGCAATCGGTCAGTACCGCACGATGTGACAAAGGGACAGCCCGCATGTCACATTGGGAAAGGCGTTCCATGTCACAAGTTTCTAACACCTCGTTTACAACGACGGTTTCATCAAACGCCATGGCCGTGGTGGACTATCTGTCCAAAAGCATGATGTCGGCGCTGCCCTTTATTGTCTGCGCGGCGTTGTTCCGCACCGTCGCCGTCATTATGGGCGAAGGCATGCTGGGCCTGTGGCCTGCCGATTCCGAAATCTATCGCCTGTTCTACAGTTGGCTCTATAACGCCGGTTACTACTTTTTGCCCATCTATCTTGGTTGGGCGGCTGCCCGCCAGCTCGGTTGCTCGGAACAACTGGGCATGATGCTGGGCGGCGTATTGATTGCGCCCGATCTGCTTAAGCTCGTCGATGCCGCATCGACGGCGGGGGCATCGATGACTTCCGTGTATGGTCTGCTTCCCGCGCCGGTCAACGATTACACGACGACTGTTATTCCGGTCCTCATCTCGGTGCCCGTGCTATGGCGAGTGGAGTGTTTCTTTCATCGAGTTATCCCTAAGGCCGTGGCATTTTCGTTCGTTCCGTTTGCAACCATGCTCGTCATGGTTCCGGTTTCGCTGTGTATTACAGCACCGGCGGGCAGCTATCTGGGCATGCTGTTGGGCCAGCTTATGTTTATGCTTGGCAATTCCGGTGG
This sequence comes from uncultured Collinsella sp., assembly GCA_905207015.1. Lineage (GTDB taxonomy): Bacteria > Actinomycetota > Coriobacteriia > Coriobacteriales > Coriobacteriaceae > Collinsella. The sequence continues at coordinate 6,595 of CAJLJQ010000098.1, forward strand.
CATCGTGTCGCTGCTCATGGGGCTTGCCGCGGGTTGGGAGTTTCTTAAGATCGCGGGTATCAGCAACGTTGTCCTATCGCTTGCGTACGCGCAGTTTATGAGTGTGGGAACGGATTCGTGCATCCTGATTGCCGCGACGATGGCGACGTTCGCCGTTTGGGGCATGCCTTTTGGCGCGTCGCTTCGCGTTGCGGATAAGGACGAGAAGGCGCTCATGCTGGGCTATTCAATCTCGGGTGTTCTTGGCGGCGTAAGCGAGCCGGCGCTGTACGGTTGCGGCTTTAAATATGGCAGGTGCCTGACGTGCATGGCCATTGGCGGTGCCGTCGGAGGCCTTGTTGCGGCCGTGGGCCACGTTACGGCCTATACCATCGGCATGACGAATGTCCTCATGGTCATTGGCTTTGCCACGGGCGGCATCTCGAACCTGCTGTGGTGCTGCGTTGCCGGCAGTGTGGCATTTGCGGTGTCTGCGGCGCTGAGCTACTGCTTTGGCGTGGTGCCGGCGAAGGGGCAGACGACGGGGGACGGAGCTGATTCACCCGAAACCTCGAAGAGCGTGGCCGAAGCAAGCGCATAAACCCGTGCGACAAAGGGCAATTTCTTTGTCATGTTCCAAGGCCGTGGCCCGTGCGGGTTGCGGCCTTTTTAATATGAGCAGGACATTGTCAAGAGGCAAAATCGGGCCTGGCCCCAACGAT
>CAJLJQ010000099.1:0-7218 GCA_905207015.1 uncultured Collinsella sp.
GCGCCAGCTCCTTCAGGACCTGGGTCGCGACCCGACCCCTGAGGAGATCGGTGCCGAGATGGACATGAGCGCCGACCGAGTCCGCGAGATCCAGAAGATTTCGCAGGAGCCCGTGTCGCTCGAGACCCCCATCGGCGAGGAAGAGGATTCCCAGCTGGGCGACTTCATCGAGGACTCCCAGGCTATCGTTCCGCCCGATGCCGCCAGCTTCTCCATGCTGCAGGAGCAGCTCACCCAGGTGCTCGACTCGCTTGCCGATCGTGAGCGCAAGGTTATCGAGCTGCGCTTTGGCCTTGTCGACGGGCATCCCCGCACGCTCGAGGAAGTCGGCCGCGAGTTTGGCGTCACGCGCGAGCGTATCCGCCAGATCGAGTCCAAGACCTTGGCCAAGCTCCGCCACCCGAGCCGTTCGAGCAAGCTAAAGGACTATATCGAAAGCTAGTCAAGCAAGAGGCGCCCTCAAGCACATTCGCTTGGGGGCGCTTTCATGTAGTCATTGGGGACGTTCTTGAATGACTAGTCGTTTAAGAACGTCCCCAATGACTAGGTCGGAAAAAATCTCAAAAAAGTTCTTGCCCTGCGCTGATTCGTCCGTATAATAAATTTCGTTGCTTGAGAGCACGCACCTATTCCTCGGTAGCTCAATGGTAGAGCACGCGGCTGTTAACCGCGCTGTTGTAGGTTCGAGTCCTACCCGGGGAGCCAGGTTGTAGAACCCGTCGCTTATGCGGCGGGTTTTTTCATGCCGCGACCACTTGACTCGAACGTTGCCATATCAACATTTCGTGTCGAGGATGTAATCCCGCGACCCATCACCTCAACATGGCGCGGTCGTTGTAGAATATTGCAATGATTGCTCCCACGACATGGTGCCGTGAGCACCAGATAAGGAGATTCTTGTGTCTGAGACCATTAACGGCAGCCTGAGCGTCTCGAACGACGTTATTGCCGATATTGCCGGTTATGCCGCGATGACGTGCTACGGCGTTGTCGGAATGGCTGAGCAGCTCCAGGGCGCCGAGAGCGTGCGCCTGCTTGCCGGCCAGCGCCTCCGCAAGGGCGTGCTTGTCTCCGCCGACGAGAACGGCCTTACGGTCGATCTTCACGTCGTGCTCGAGAACGGCGTCAACATGAAGTCCGTCTGCCACAATCTTTCGAGCTCCGTTGCCTTCACCCTGCAGGAGATCGCCCAGATCGATCCCGCCAGCCTTAAGATCGGCATCCATATCGACGCGCTCAAGAGCCGTCTGAACTAGCATCCGAAAACGGAGATTCAAATACCCATGATTGCAAAGACCATTCGCACCTGTTTTCCGATCGCTGCGGCTGCCGTTTCCGACAAGGCCGAGGAGATCAACAAGCTCAACGTCTTCCCCGTGCCCGACGGCGACACCGGCACCAACATGTCGCTCACGCTCGCCTCGGTGACCAAGGAGCTCTCCGCCCTTCCCGCCGATGCCGACATGGAGGCCATTGCCGGCGCCATCACCCACGGCTCCCTGATGGGCGCCCGCGGTAACTCCGGCGTCATTACCTCGCAGATCCTGCGCGGCGTGGCCGAGGGCCTTGTCTCCGCCGACGAGCCCATTACGTCCGCCAACATCGCCTTCGCCTTCCGTCGTGCCGTCAAGGTGGCCTTCCAGGCCGTCCGCAAGCCCATCGAGGGCACGATCCTCACGGTGCTGCGCGATGTCTCGACCAAGGCCGACGAGTGCGAAAAGAAGAAGTTCTCGGCCGAGGATGCGCTCGACGCTATCGTCGTCGAGGCCTACCAGTCCGTCGCACGCACGCCCGACCTGCTGCCCGTCCTCAAAGAGAACGGCGTGGTCGACTCCGGCGCCTTCGGCTTTGCCATCTTCCTGGAGAACTTTGTGGCTGCAGCACTTGGTCGCAGCACCGTTGTCGAGGATTTCTCCGCTACGTTCGATTCCGCTGGCTCTGCACGCGATGCCGCTCTTGGCCGCGTTGAGATCGAGGCCAACGACGATTGGGAGGGCTCGGAGTTCCGCTACTGCAACGAGTTCCTCTTTAAGGCCGACGCCCCGTTTGACGAGGATGAGTGCCTTAAGTTCCTGGGTTCCATGGGCGACTGTGAGCTACTCGTGGGCGCCTACCCCGATTACAAGATCCACGTGCACTCCAACACCCCCAACCTGGTGCTCGAGCACATGCTTCAGCTTGGTCAGATCTACGAGGTCTTTATCCACAACATGGAGATGGAGGCCCACGACCGTACCGCCAAGATCCACGAGGACCAGGAGAAGGCCGCCGAGCCCGCGAAGGCCCTGGGCTTTGTCGCCGTTGCCGCCGGTTCCGGCGAGGCAGACATCCTCAAGTCCCTCGGCGTTGACGTGATCGTGTCCGGTGGCCAGACCATGAATCCCTCGACTGCAGACCTGCTGGGCGCCGTCGACCAGGTCAACGCGACCTCGGTCATCATTCTGCCCAACAACGGCAACATCCGCATGGCCGCCGAGGCCGCTGCCTCTGCCTGCACCGACAAGAAGGTCGCCGTCGTTCCCACCAAGACCGTTCCGCAGGCCTTCTCCGCGCTGTTCGCGGTCCTGCCCGATTCCGAGCTCGAGGATGCCGTCGCCGCTATGGTCGACGCCATCAGTGAGGTTCGTGATGGCGAGGTCACCCGTGCCGTGCGCGATTCCAGTGCCTCCGACGGCTCGCCGATTCACTCCGGTGACGTCATGGGCATCATCGCCGGCTCCATCGATGTGGTCGGCTCCGACGTGAAGCAGGTCACGCTCGACTGCATCAACCGCATGCAGGAGGAAGAGGAGGGTGACGCGCTGACGATTCTGGCAGGCGAGGAACTGTCCGATGAGGCCTTCCAGGAGATTGTCGACGCCATTGAGGAGGCTCAGCCCGATCTGGAGATTGACGCCCATCGTGGCGAGCAGCCGCTCTATCCCGTGATCTTCTCGATCGAGTAGGCAACTGCCCATGTCCGAACTGTGCTCCGTGCCGCGCGTCTCGGAGCGCTTTGCCCAGAGCAATGCGCTCGACGAGGATATCGCGCGACTCAAATATGTTTCGGGTAAACGTGAGGAGGCCCTTCGCCGTCTGGGAATTCGGACGGTGGGGGACCTCCTTCTCCATATCCCTCATCGATACCTGGACTTTACGCGCTCCTGGTCCATCGAGATGGCGCCCATCGGTACCGTGTGTACCATCATCGCCACGGTCGACCGTATCGTCCAAAAGCAGCCTCGTCCGCACATGCAGGTGACCGAGGTCTCACTCGTTGACGAGACGGGCGTGCTGCAGGTCGCCTTTTTCCGCCAGCCCTGGATTGCCCAGCAGCTTAAGCAGGGCGACCGCCTGGCCGTAATGGGTAAGGTCGAGTTTGCCTACGGCTTTAAGCAGATGGCCTCGCCGCACTTTGAAAAGCTTGAGGAAGGGCGCGCCGCGGGCACTATCCTGCCGGTCCATTACGTGAGTGACGGCGTGAGTCAGGCATGGATGCGCCGTATCGTAAGTGGCGCGCTCGAGGTCGTCGGCAATCCCTTTGATCCCATTCCGGCACGCTTACGCGTTAAACGTCGCCTGATGAGCCATGCCCGTGCCCTTCGATCGATCCACTTTCCCTCGAGCATGGCTGAGCGCGATATCGCGCGCGCACGGCTTGCCTACGAGGAGTGCCTCTACCTGCAGCTGGCGCTGCGCCTGCGCAACGACGGTGGCTTGGTCGAAGTCGCTCCCTACGCCCACGCCGCGGGCGAGCACCTGGCCGCGCTCAAGCAGGCCCTGCCGTTTTCGCTGAGCGACGAGCAGAAGGCCGCGTTCCAAGACATCCTGCGCGATATGTGCGATGGCGGGCGCGTGATGAACCGCCTGCTGCTGGGCGATGTCGGTACCGGTAAGACCGCCGTTGCCGCCTGCGCGCTGGCTGTGGCCGCCGATAGCGGCACACAGGCCTGCGTTATGGCGCCCACGGGCGTGCTGGCGCGTCAATATGCCGATAAGACCGGCCCTCTGCTCTCGCAGGCCGGCATGTCTTGGGCGCTTCTGACGGGTGCCACGCCGGCCGCAGAGCGCGAGCGCATCCATGCACAGCTGGAATCCGGAGAGCTCGACGTCCTCTTTGGAACCCATGCGGTCCTTTCGGATAACGTGGCGTTTAAGTATCTGTCGCTCGTAGTCATCGATGAGCAGCACCGGTTTGGCGTCGGCCAACGCAATGCCTTGCGCGCGAAGGGCCCCGGTGCCGATCTGCTCGTTATGACGGCAACGCCCATCCCGCGTACGCTGGCGCTTTCGGTCTACGGCGATCTGGACACGAGTATCATCCGCCATCGGCCCGTCCCTGGCGCTGGCGTGACGACACGCGTGCTTACCGAGTCGAGTCGCGACCTTGCCTATGGCGCCATCCGCGAGGCGCATGAAAAGGGTCAGCAGGCCTACGTGATTTGCCCGCTCGTGGAGCCGAGTGACTCGGCCGATGATCTGGAGGACGTGCCCGGTATCGTCCGCGACGACGAGGGCCGCGTGACGGTCCCCGTGCCGCTGCACGATACGGCGACCGAGCTCGATCGCCTGCGTCTGGCGTTGCCGGGTCTTGCCATCGAGCGCCTTCACGGCCGCATGCCAGCGGGGGAGAAGGACCAGGTTATCGATGCCTTTAAGCGTGGCGAGATTGACGTGCTCGTCTCGACTACGGTGGTCGAGGTGGGCGTCGACGTGCCTAACGCCACCGTCATGGTCATCGAGAACGGCGAGCGCTTTGGTTTGGCGGCGCTGCACCAGCTGCGCGGTCGCGTGGGCCGTGGCAGCGTGTCGGGCACGTGCCTGGTCATGACGCACTCCAAGGGCAACGGCGGCGCTTCGGCAGCGCAAGATCGCCTGCAATCGCTCGAAAAAACCTCGGATGGCTTTACGCTCGCCCAGATGGACCTGCGTCTGCGCCACGAGGGCGAAATCCTGGGGTACCGCCAGCATGGCGGAGTGACCCTGCGCTTTGTCGACCTGGATGCCGACGAGGAGCTGATCGAGTGGGCCCATTTGGACGCGGTTGAGCTCTTGCGGTATGCTTGCAACCTTGACTCCGTGGCGACGCGCCCCCTGCGCGATGCGGTCGCCATGCGATATCGACACATTTTTAAGGAGGTCAGCGGAGGATGAGAATCATCGGCGGCGAATGGCGCGGTCGTAAGATCGAGGAGCCCCGTGGTCGCGATGTCACCCGCCCCACGACCGATCGCGTGCGCGAGGCATGCGCATCTATGGTCATGTCGGCATTCGACTTCGATCTGGACGAGGTCCGCGTGCTGGACGCCTTTGGCGGCTCCGGTGCCTTAGGGTTAGAGATGCTCTCACGTGGTGCCCGCTCGCTCACGACGTTCGAGATCGATCGGAATGCCGCGCGGCTCATTACCAAGAATATCGAGTCGCTCTGCCGTGACCGTGCGCGTTGGCGCGTGATAGCGGGCGACATGCTGGCGAGTGCCTCGCGCGGTCGTGTGCCGGGCGGCCCCTTTGATCTGGTCCTGCTCGCCCCGCCCTATGCTTTTGGTGCCGAGCCGGTCGAGGAGCTGCTGCAGAAGCTGGCTCAGCAGGGTCTGCTTGCACCTGGCGCTTATGCCCTGTTTGAGCATGCCGCCGCCGATGCGGGCGCGCATCCGGCAGGCTTTGAGATCGTGCGCGAGAAGCGCTACGGCATTACCTCGGTCGACCTGCTTCGTTGGGTCGGCGATGACGATGGTGAGGAAGATTGCGCTGGCACCGATGCTCACAACAAAGATGCCACGACGTTTCAGGAGGACGACCATGAATGACACCATCAACCGCGTGATCGTCCCGGGCACCTTCGATCCCATCACGTTTGGCCATATCGACGTCATCCGCCGCGCCCGCCGCATCTTTCCCAGTGTGATCGTCGCTGTTGCCGAGTCGCAGGGTAAAAACGGTGTGGGCACCACGTTTATGCTGGATGAGCGCGTAGCGCTGGCTCGTGAGGCGCTCGGTGATATCGACGGCGTCGAGGTCCTGCCCTTTACCGGCCTCTTGGTCGACTTCGCTCGCGAGCAGGGGGCGGGGGCCGTGGTCAAGGGCCTGCGCGCCATGACCGACTTTGAGTACGAGCTGCAGCAGGCAGACCTCAACTATCGCTTGGATAACGAGCTGGAGTCCATCTTTGTCATGAGTGCGCCGCAGTACGGCTATATCTCGAGTTCGGTCGTTCGCCAGATCGCCTCGCTCGGCAGCGATGTATCGACGTTTGTCCCGCCCAACGTGGTCGAAGCACTCAGACACCGCTTTTCGTGACGTTTTTTATTGCCTGGTGGCATGTGGTACACTAGCACGATGATATGTTACCTATGAAAGGAGACCGGATGCCGGGCGAGAATTTTCCTGGCGATAGGATCGTCAGCTTGGTCGATGAGCTCGAAGGGCTGATCGAGGAAGCCAAGCCGCCTTTCGGCAAGAACGCTCAGTTCAAGGTCATCGACGCCGACGTGTTCTTCAACATCCTTGACGAGATCCGCATGAGCTATCCCGAGGAGTGGCAGAAGTCCCGCCGTATCCTTAAGGAGCGCGAGGAGCTTATGGCTTCCGCCGCCGCTCAGGCCGATTCCATCATCGCCGACGCTCAGCAGCAGGCCCTCACCATTGCCGGTGAGCAGGAGATCGTCCGCTTGGCACAGCAGCAGGCCGACGACATCCGCGATCGTGCCCAGCAGTACGAGCGCGAGACGCGTTATGCTGCCGAGGACTACGCAGAGCAGGTCTTTACGCACCTGGAGGAGAACCTCAAGAGCCTGACCGGCACCGTTACCCGTTGCCGTCAGCAGCTCAACGAGGGTGCCGCCCAACAGAATGGTCAGTGGTAATGGCTGAGTTCCCGAGCGTTACCGTCGATCTTTCTGAGCAGCTCGAGTTTCCTGGTGATTCGTATCCGCTGACCGGCAAGGTCGATGTTGCCACCTACACAGTGGGTGAGAAGGAGTACCAGCTACAGGACGGCATCGACTACGACGTTGTCTTTACCAATGCCGGTACCGGTGTCTTGCTCACGGGCATGGTCCGCGCGCACGCCACCGGCGAGTGCGACCGTTGCCTGGAGCCTGCCTCGTTTGATATCGCCGGCGAGATCGAGGAGTTCTACCTCTTCGAGGAGCCCGAGGATCCCGAGGCCTACGTGGACGGCTACGAGCTCCTGGGTGAGGACCGCATCGTCGATCTGGGTGAGCCCATCAATGACGCGGT
>CAJLJQ010000100.1:0-7190 GCA_905207015.1 uncultured Collinsella sp.
GGGCGCCGATCCGGCGGACGCCGGGCGCGCCACCTCCATGGCCATGTTCTTCAGGGGCTTCGGCGGCACCGTCTCGACTGCGGCGTGCGGCATGCTTGCCCCCGCCGCGACCGCCGCGGGTACGGCTGGGGTGTTCGGCGCGGTGTGCGTGGCGGCCGTCGCCGGCCTGGTCGCGTCGCGGTTCATCCCGAGGGAGATCCCCTCGTAGGCGCAGCCACTTCTCGGCTCTTTCGCAACCGGGATGGAGATGCAAGGGACGGCCCCTTGCCCGGGGCCGGGGCGGGGAGTCTCGGCTGCCGAGGGCGGCCCGGCATTGCCGCCGGGCCATCCCCGTCATGAGGTCATGCTCGACATCTCCTCAGCCTTTCGGGATTGGCCCGAAGTCGAGAGATTTCCATCAGCTTCCCGTCGGTCGATGACCGGTTCACCACGCAGGAAGAGCGTGACGGAAGGTCTCGCAAAAAGGCTCCGAGCGCGGCGTGCTCACGCCCGTCGTGGTGCGCCCGAAGGGGGATGGCTGCTACGAGCTCGATCATGTGCGAGGAGAAGACGAACCAGTCGTTGCAGATCCAATATGGATCTCGCCAACCTCGGCAAGCTGCTCGATGAGTGGAAGTCCTGTCGGGTCGTCTATTTCAACACCACCCAGAATGATGGTGTCATCGCGCAGGTCGATCTGTGTGTTGAACACAGCGAGGTTAAAGCCGGAGGCTACAAATCCGATAGCAGCCAGGACGAGCCCCGTGGCAACAAGCCCACCCGCTACGGCAAGGTAAATCTTTTTTACGCTGGACATGTTTGCACTCCTTCCTATGCCGTGAGCGGCGCCGCTTCAGCGACCCTGCGGCTCTTATTGCCTCGATCTTTCCAGAAGGGCGAAACGGCTTTCTTCGCCCAAAGGGCAGAGAGGCGCGCGATTTGCTTGGACGCCGTCCAGGCGCCGGCTCCCGCGAGAAGCGCCACACCGATGGAAGCGAATCCCATTCCCATCGAGGTTAAAACGTACGGAACATGCACGATAATGATGCCGTCCACGGCGAACAGGAGCCCCACCACGCCCGCGCCCCCGAATGCCGCGGCCACGATCCACACGCAGAGCGCAAGAACCCAAATGCAGATGTAGACCGTAGCGGCAACGGCGACGAACGCGAGCAGCAGCGGAATCCATACCGGAGAGCCCACGATGGCGAGCGCCCATAGAAGCGCCGTGCTCTTGCGCTTGGTCCTCGCAATTGCGCGCGGCACGGCGGGCAGTTCGTCGAGCGTTGCCTCGGCGACCTCACCGAGCGTGCCCATGGCGGCCACAGCCTCGGCCTCCGTCATGCCGTCCTCCATACGGTCGGCGATGACCTCCGCGTAGAACTCCTGCGTTTCCTTTACCTGATCTGCCGGCAGGCAGGCCAGAAGCTCGCCCAGCCGGTTCAAGAACTCATCGCGCGTCATGGTGCGCTCCCTTCACGTAACGGTAGATCTCCTGCACGGATGGCCATTCGGCGAGGAACTCGGCGATACGCTCATGCCCGGTGTCCGTGATGCGGTAGTACCTTCGCAGCCGCCCGTTGTGCTCGGCGGAGCGCGCCGTGATGCACCCCGCCTTCTCCAGGCGCTTGAGCAACGGATAGAGCGTGGACTCCGTGAGCCCCATGCTCGCGGGCACGTCCTTCACGATCTGATAGCCGTAGGATTCCTCGCCCGAGACGGCCGCGAGTACGCAGGCCTCGAGGAAGCCGCGCTTCATCTGTGCCTCCATCCGCACACCTCCTTTCGTAGTATACTGTGTAACACCTACTATATGACACATAGTATATGATGTCAACAGTTGTCGTAGTCGTTGGGGACGTTCTTGAATGACTAGTCGTTTAAGAACGTCCCCAACGACTACTTCTATACAGCAAAAAGGGGTGCTGACCATTTCGGTCGGCACCCCTTTAAGTTGCGGTGAAATAGGGACTAAATGGGGGCTCTAGACGCCAAAACAGTCCCTATTCCACCGCAACTTCATGGGGATGTGTGACAATGCCCGTCGGAAAACATCTGCTGTCTTTGGGGGCCTATCTATGCTGTACGAGTTTTGTGCCGAGAACTTTGAGCGAGTGCCGGCGGCCATCGAGGCCAGTGCGGGGCGCATCGAGCTGTGTGACAACCTCGCCGTCGGTGGCACCACGCCTTCCGCCGGCGTTATTAGCGCTACAGTCAGCTACGCTCACGAGCATGACGCGCGAGTGATGTGCATGATTCGTCCGCGTGGTGGCGATTTTCATTACAACCAGGACGAGCTGCGCATGATGGAGATGGACCTGGGCCTTGCTGTGAGCGCTGGCGTTGACGGCCTGGTCTTTGGCTGCTGCAAGCCCTGTGCCGGCGGCTGGGCGCTCGACGAGCTCACCCTCGGCGCCCTCGTTATGGCTACGGGCTGCGCGACCGAGGAGTGCAAGCGCGAGTCCCTTGACATCACCTTCCACATGGCATTTGACCAGCTCTCGCCCGAAGCTCAGCTGGACGCCGTTGACACGCTCGCCGACTGCGGCGTCACGCGCATTCTGACGCACGGTGGCGCTGCCAGTACGCCGATCGAGGACAACTTCGAAAACCTGGCTCGTTTAATCGAGTATGCGGGCGATCGTTTGACCATCCTTCCCGGCGGCGGCATCACTACGGCAAATCGCGACGCGGTCGCGGCGGCACTAGGCGTCTCCGAGCTCCATGGCACCAAGATCGTGCCACTGGAGGTATAACCCGTGGCGCTGGTATTTGACGTTCAGCAGGCGAGCGGCAAGCCCGACGATAATCGTCGCCCTGGCACCGCGTGCCCTTTTTGCGACACGGAGGGGCTCGCCAACATCATCCAGCGCGATGGGACTGCATCTGGCTCGAGAATAAGTTCAAAACCTTGCGCGCCACCCGTCAGACCGTATTGATCGAGTCGGCCAATCACGACGCCGACCTGGCGACCTATGAACCGGATGAGCTGCATCATGTGATGCGGTTTGCCCTGGGCTGTTGGCAGCAGATGATCGATTCCCAACAGTACCGCAGCGTGCTCATGTACAAGAACAAAGGCCCGCTTTCGGGCGGCAGCCTCGTCCATCCACACATACAGATTGTGGGCTTGGAACAGGAGGACGGCTATGCGGCGCTGACCTCAGCTAACTTTGAAGGCATCAATGTCTGGCAGCAGGGGAGAATCTCGGTCAACATCTCAACCGAGCCCATCATGGGATTCTTTGAGCTCAACGTCTCGGCTCCACAGGGAATCGCCGCCAGCGACAACGCCCACGACCAAGCCGAAGCGGACCTGTTTGCCGATGCGATTCAGGTGGCCCTGCGCTATATCCTGAACGAGCATCACGGTGGTCGCGCAGAGTCGTACAACTTGTTCTTCTATCACCTGGGTGGTCGGACCATTGCCAAGGCACTGCCGCGTTGGGTGGTTTCGCCCTACTTTGTCGGCTATCGTTTGGCCCAGGTCAATGCCGAGACAACGCTCGATATCGATGCTGAGCGCCTACGCGCGCATCTGGAAACGCTCGTGTAGCAAGGCGAGCGCCTGCGAAAAGTGTGCTGCCTAGCGTGCCATCGCGTCGCGGCCGGCTTCGACCCGCTTGCGCTGTTTAGCGCGCTCCTCGCCGGTCAGGCGCTCAAAGAGGTGCCCGATAATTGAGGCCAATACCTGCTGAAACAGCGTGCCGCACATGACGGGAAACACGACTTCGCCCGGAAAGTACTGCGTGGCGATGACGGCGCCCGAAGAGATATTGCGCATGCCGCAGGTAAAGCACATGGTGGTCGTCTCGCTATACGGCAGGTGCAACGCGCGGGCGACCAGAATGCCGACGACAAAGCCGCTGATGGCGAACACCAGAATAAAGAGGGCGACTTCCAAGCGCTCAACATTCATGTGCAGCACGTACTCGCTCATGGCGGTGGAGTTGGACGCGATGACACCCATCATCATGAACTTGCAGGCGGGCGAAAGCGCGGGGGAGAGTTTCTCGTGTCCCCATCCGCGCGTGAGCTCGTTGATCACGATGCCGAGCACGGCGGGGATGGCGATCATAAAGGCCATGTTCTGCATCATGCTCGGCACATCGATTGCGACGGTGGCGCCCAGCAGGAGCTTGAGCGTGAGCGGAATCGTCACGGGCGATATAACCGAAGACGTCAGGATGATGGTGAGTGCGAGCGGGCCGTTGCCGCCGAACATGCTGATCCACATAAAGGCGGTGACGGCCACGGGTACGCTGTACTCGAGCACGATGCCGCAGACAAGGTTTGGGTTGGAACCAAAGAACAGTGAGCTCATGGCATACGCCGCGATGGGGATGAGCGCCGCCGAGACGAGCAGCGCCAAGACCAGGTGCAACGGACGGCGGAACACCTCGACCACCTGGTGAAAGGTGTTGCTGAGCGCACCTTGGAACGTCATAAAGGCAAACAGAGCGGGAACGATGGGCTTGAGCACGCCGATCTGCTGGGGAAAGAGCACGCCGAGCGTCACGCAAATCGGAACGATGACCTGCATGTGCCCCGCGAGAAACTTGCCCAGTCCAACCCATTGCTTCATATGCTCTTGTGACTCCCTTTGCTCGTGAATCCGTTTTGAATGGATATGCTAGACGCTCGCGTGCGTCCGTGCGTCAGAAACGCTCGATTATTTCGAGGGTATTACCGGCATCGTTTACCGAAACCGCGGCGTGCTGCGGCGATTTGCGTCCGCGCTGCACGGTATAATAAATCCGTTCAACAGATCTGCCTGCCGAAGCGGGCATACACAGAGGACTCATCGCTATGAACCGTGAGAGGTATCGCGGCGACCTGCCCCTATCGGGGGTGGGTGCCTATGTCATCGCTTAAGACGACGCATCGCTGGGCGGTCGCTCAGCAAAACCCCGAGCTCGAAAAGGAGCTTTCGGCTGGCCTGGGCATACCCGGGTTGGTGGCGCGCATTATGGTTGCGCACGGCATTACATCCATCGAAGAAGGCCAGCTGTTTTTGACGCCTTCGCTCGATCGCGACTGGGCGGACCCGCTCGTTATTCCGGGCATGGCGGTCGTCGCCGACCGCGTTGAGCGTGCTATTTGCAGCCACGAGCGCATCGCCGTCTTTGGCGATTTTGACGTCGACGGCATTACGTCGACTTGTCTGTTGACCGAGGCGCTACGTTCGTTTGGCGCCAACGTCACGCCGTTTATCCCGCATCGCTTTGACGAGGGCTACGGCCTGTCGCGTGCGGCGCTCGACCGCGTCAACGAGCTCGCCCAACCCAACCTGATTGTGACCGTCGATAACGGTATTGCCGCCAAGGAAGAGGTTTCCTATCTGGAGAGCCTGGGGATCGATTTGGTGGTCACGGACCATCACGAGCCCTCCGACCAGGTGCCGCAGGGCGTGCCCTTGACCGACCCCAAGCTCGAGGACGAGGGTCCCTCGCGTGAGCTTGCCGGTGCCGGCGTGGCACTCAAGCTGGTGCAGGTTCTGGGCGAGCGTTTGGGCAAGCCGTCGTATTGGCGTTCGCTGATAGAGGTCGCGGCGCTGGGCACCGTGTCCGACATGATGCCGCTCACGCCCGAGAACCGCGCGTTGGTCGCCGAGGGCATCCAGCAGATGCGCGTGACGGCTCGTCCCGGCTACATCGCGCTGGCAGCGCTCGCCAAGGCGGACCTTTCGAGCATTACGGCGGATGGCCTATCGTTCTCGCTCATTCCCCGCTTAAACGCTGCCGGTCGCATGGCCGATCCCAAGCTGGCGCTCGACCTGCTGCTTGCCCGCGATCCCATCGAAGCAAGCGCACTGGCGGCCGAGCTCGAGGAGATCAACCGCCAGCGCCGTGAGATCGAGGCGGAGCTCACGCGCGATGCCATGGCAAAGGTCGAGGAGACCTATGACGGCGGACGCGCAATCGTCGTGGGTGGCGAGGGCTGGCACGAGGGCGTCAAGGGCATCGTGGCAAGCCGTCTGACCAACCGCTATCACGTGCCGGCGCTGCTGTTCTCGATCGAGGACGGTATCGCGCGCGGCTCTGGTCGCTCGGTGGGCAAAGTTAACCTGTTTGACGCCGTCGAGCGCTGTTCCGACCTGCTGATTCGTCGCGGCGGACATGCCGGTGCGGTGGGTGTGACCATCGAGGCATCCAAGCTCGATGAGTTCCGCCGCCGCCTTTCCGCCGTGCTATCGGAGCTTCCCGCCGAGGACTTTGAAGACACCGACGAGGTCGCCGCCACCGTCGACCTTTCCGAGCTGAATATCGAGACCATCGAGCAGATCTCCCGTCTTGAGCCGTTTGGCCAGGGCAACAAGGTGCCGCTGTTGGCGGCCGAGGGCGTGACAATGTGCGATCGCGCCGTGGTGGGCAAAACCGGCGAGCACATGCGCTTCGTGGCGACCGATGGCGCCGCGAGTGTGCCGGCCATTATGTTCCGCGTGCCGCAGATCGATAAGCTCATCAATTGCGATAGCGCTGTCGATTTGGTGTTCGAGGCCGTGGCCGAGCATTGGCAAGGTCGCGTAAAGCCCAAGCTCATGATCAAAGATGTCTTGGTGCGCGATACCGCGGCGCGCAATATCGACGATCCGGCATGTGAGCTTCGTCGCGGCGTGGAGCCTGCGGACGCCGGTCTTCGTCTGGAGTCCCGCAAGCGCCAAACGCTCGCCCAGCTTTCTTATACCGAGCTCACGCGCTCGCTTATCCATAGCTTTATCGGCTCGAACCAGCCACATCGCGCGCAGGTCGAGGCACTCGATGCCCTGGCCGATCACCAAAGTGTTCTGGCCGTTATGGGAACGGGGCGCGGCAAGTCTCTTATCTTCCATGTGCACGCCGCGCGCGAGGCGGTCCTTCGTGGGCGTGCGAGCATCTTTGTCTATCCGCTGCGTGCGCTCGTTGCCGACCAGGCCTATCATCTTTCATCGACGATGGCTGCGCTCGGCATTGGCGTGGGCGTGTTGACTGGCGAGACCGTGGAGGCGGCGCGTGATGATGTGTTTGCCGGCCTGGCTTCGGGCCGCACCGGCATCGTACTCACGACGCCTGAGTTCCTGTCTATTCACCGCGACCGCTTTGCGCGTTCAGGGCGCATCGGCTTTGTCGTTATCGATGAGGCGCACCATGCCGGTCTTGCCAAGGGCGGCGACCGCAGCGCATACCTCGACATGCCCGATATCCTCAAGGCCCTGGGCGATCCGGTCGTTA
>CAJLJQ010000101.1:0-7077 GCA_905207015.1 uncultured Collinsella sp.
CCCCCATACCCTCGTTCGGTCAGACGCGCCGCCGCGTTGCTGCTTTGTGCCGTATAATGTCCACTACCTATGACGCGATACAAAAGAAAGGTGTTTGCCCATGCAGGCACAGAAGGCGGAGGGAACCCGCGACCTTATCGGCGCCGAGATGCGCGCCTGGCAAAAGATGCAGCAGATTGCGGCCGGCGTGTTCGAGCCGTTTGGCTTTAAGCCCATCGAGACGCCCGCGATCGAGCAGGTGGACGTTTTTGTCCACGGCATCGGCCAGTCGACCGACGTCGTTCGCAAGGAAATGTTCCGCGTGTTCAGCGGTGCCAACCTGGAGCGCGTCTTTACCGAGGGCACCGACACCAAACTCAAGCCCAAGCAGCGCCTGGCGCTTCGCCCCGAGGGCACGGCCGGTGTGGTGCGTTCCGTCGTGGAGAACAACCTGGTGCCTCAGGGCTCCACGCCGTTTAAGGCCTATTACGCCGAGGCCATGTTCCGTGGCGAGCGTCCCCAGAAGGGTCGCCTGCGCCAGTTCCACCAGGTGGGCATCGAGTGGCTCGGCGCTCCCGATCCGGCTGCCGACGCCGAGTGCATCATTATGCTCATGGAGTTCTACAAGCGCCTGGGCTTCGACCTTTCCAAGCTCCGTCTGCTTATTAACTCGATGGGCGATGCGCAGTGCCGTCCGGCATACCGCGAGCAGGTCAAGCAGTTTATCCTCGACCACGCCGACGAGATGTGCGACGAGTGCCGCGAGCGCGCCGAGCTCAACCCGTTGCGCGCCTTCGACTGCAAGAACGACCACTGCCGCGAGATCATGGCCGACGCCCCGCTGATGGGCGACAACCTGTGCGACGAGTGCCGCGAGCACTACGAGCAGGTCAAGCGCTATCTGGATGCGGCGGGTATCGAGTATGTCGAGGATCCCACCCTGGTGCGCGGCCTGGACTACTACACTCGTACCGTCTTTGAGGTCGAGGCTCCCGGTGCCGGTGTCGGCTCCATCGGTGGCGGCGGTCGCTATGACGGCTTGGTCGAGCTCGAGGGCGGTAAGCCCACGGCCGGCGTCGGCTTCGCCGTCGGTTTTGAGCGCGCCCTGCTGGCCCTGCAGGCCTTTGGCAGCGACCTGGGCGCCGATGAGACCCCGTGCGTCTACGTTGCCAACGCCGGCAAGGATCTGCGTCAGAACGTCTTTGCCATCACGCAGGAGCTTCGCTCCGCAGGCATCGTGACCGAGGCCGACTACCAGGGTCGTTCGCTCAAGGCCCAGTTTAAGCAGGCCGACAAGGTGGGCGCCAAGCTCATCCTGGTCCTGGGTGGCGACGAGCTTGCCGCCGGCAAGGTCAAGGTGCGCGACATGCAGAGTCACGACGAGGTTCTCGTCGATTTGGCCAACGTGGTCGAGGCGGTTCGCGAGCGCCTGTAGCGCATGTTTTTTGAGCTGCGGGCCTGCTAACGTGCCCTGCTCATGGAGAGCGATTGTTACGGGGGTGTTTCGCTTTTATGCGGAATGCCCCCGTTTGCATATGCCGTCCACCGAGAAATACGACCATTTGGGGCAAAAACCCTTGCAATGCAGAAAATACTTTTGTGTGGTAAAGCGCAATCAGCTCCGAAAGTTTTTGCCGAGTGCCTATAATGGATACCGCATGTTACGTGCATAGAAGGAGGAATGGGAGGAAACGTGGCTGAGAACCTAAGCAACCAGTCTGTACCCGAAGCCGCGGCGCGCGTCGCTGCCGTGGTCAACCGCCTCGTTAACCGAATCGGCTCGAATGCCGAGTCCAAGGAGCGTCTCGCCGAGATCGAGATCCCCGAGGAGCTGCGCGACAATCTGGCGCTGTTCTTGCGCCTGGAGCGCCGTGTGCTTAGCGAGTATGATCCCGAGATCGCGGACCTGTTCGACAAGATTTTGACAGCCGAGATTGTGGCCAATGCCGGAAACCCCGGCACCCGTGCTGCCGACGAGTCCGTCGACGAGCAGGGCGTGCCCACTGCCGACGAGCCCACCGCCGTGGCGTTTCGCGAAGTCGTCGATTTGATCGACAGCCTGCCGCTCGAT
The DNA here is from genome assembly GCA_905207015.1 of uncultured Collinsella sp. Classification (GTDB taxonomy): domain Bacteria; phylum Actinomycetota; class Coriobacteriia; order Coriobacteriales; family Coriobacteriaceae; genus Collinsella. The sequence continues at coordinate 2,051 of CAJLJQ010000101.1, forward strand.
AAACAGCAGGTTATCGTCCGCGCCTTTACGAGCTTCTTCCATCTGGCAAACCTGTCGGAGGAGAATTACCGTGTGGCGCAGCTGCGCGAGCGCGAGGCCGGTGCGTCGACCGATACCGAGGTCGATCCCGCCAACGAACTCACCGTCGCCTATCACCAGTTGGTAAACGAGATGGGTGTCGAGGGCGCCAACGAGCTGCTCGGCAAGCTTGAGTTCCACCCTGTCTTTACAGCACATCCCACCGAAGCCCGTCGCAAGGCCGTCGAGGGCAAGATTCGCCGTATCTCCAACCTGCTGGAGGAGCGTCCGCGTCTGGGCGGCTCCGACCTGGTGGAGAACGAGCGCCATATGCTGCAGGAGATCGACGCCCTGGTGCGTACGAGCCCCATCGCGCTCAAGAAGCCCACGCCGGTCGAGGAAGCCGATACCATCATCGACATCTTCGATAACACGCTGTTCGACGTTATCCCCGTCATCTATCGTCGTTTTGACGACTGGGTGCTGGGCGACAAGGCCGGTACCGTGCCGCCGCTGTGCCCGGCGTTCTTCCATCCCGGCAGCTGGATCGGTTCCGACCGCGACGGTAACCCCAACGTCACCGCCAAGGTGAGCCGTGAGGTCGCCGCCAAGTATTTCACCCATATGGTGCTCAAGCTCGAGGACAAGTGCCGCCGCATCGGCCGCAACCTCACGCTCGAGGCCACCTACAGCAAGCCGTCTGCCGAGCTCATCAACCTGTGGAACCATCAGGTCGAGATGAGCACCCAGTACACGGCACGCGCCGAGCTGATCTCCGAGCACGAGCCGCATCGCGCCGTCATGCTCGTCATGGCAGACCGACTCAACGCCACCGTCCGTCGCATCACCGACACCATGTACCACAGCGCCGATGAGTTCCTGGAGGACCTGCGCGTCGTCCAGCGCTCGCTGGCCGCCTGCGGTGCCGTCCGTGCTGCCTACGGCCCGGTCCAGACCATCATCTGGCAGGTCGAGTCCTTCGGCTTCCATATGGTTGAGATGGAGTTCCGTCAGCACTCCGTGGTGCACGCCCGCGCCCTCAAGGATATCCACGAGAACGGTATCCATGGCGACCTGCGGCCCATGACGCGCGAGGTCATCGATACCTTCCGCGCCATCGGCTCCATCCAGAAGCGCTACGGCAAGAAGATGGCGCATCGCTACATCATCTCGTTTACCAAGAGCGCCCAGCATGTGGCCGACGTCTTTGAGCTTGCCCACCTGTCCTTTGCACACGAGGAGGATGTCCCCGAGCTCGACGTGATCCCGCTGTTCGAGCAGCTCGAGGACCTTGAGGGCTGCGTCGACGTGCTCGACCAGATGCTTACGCTGCCCGTGGTGCAAAAGCGCCTTGCCCAGACCAACCGCCGCATGGAGGTCATGCTGGGCTATTCCGACTCCTCCAAGGACGCCGGTCCTACCACGGCCATGCTCGCGCTGCACTCCGCGCAGGAGCGCATCGCCAAGTGGGCCGAGAAGAACGATATCGACTTGGTGCTCATGCACGGTCGCGGCGGTGCCGTGGGCCGTGGTGGCGGCCCGGCCAACAAGGCCGTGCTGGCGCAGCCCAAGGGTTCGGTCAACTGCTTCTTTAAGCTCACCGAGCAGGGCGAGGTCATCTTTGCCCGTTACGGCAACCGCACGCTGGCACAGCGCCATGTTGAGTCCGTTGCCGCCGCAACGCTTTTGCAGTCGGCCCCGAGTGTCGAGAAGACCAACACCGAGACCACGCAGAAGTTCTGGGATATGGCCGAGAAGCTTAACGCCGCAAGCCATGAGCGCTATCTGGACCTGCTGAACACCGAGGACTTTACACCGTGGTTCTCGACCGTGACGCCGCTGACCGAGGTCGGTCTGCTGCCGATCGGGTCGCGCCCGGCCAAGCGCGGTCTGGGTGCCAAGTCGCTCGACGACCTGCGTACCATTCCGTGGATCTTTAGCTGGAGCCAGGCACGCATTAACCTGGCCGCTTGGTACGGCCTGGGTACCGCCTGCGAGCAGCTGGGCGATCTTGACCAGCTCAAGGCTGCCTACCAGGAGTGGCCGTTCTTCCGCACCTTTATCGACAACATCGAGATGTCGATCGCTAAGACCGATCAGCGCATCGCCAAGATGTACCTGCACCTGGGCGATCGCCAGGATCTGTCCGAGAAGGTCTTCACCGAGATGCAGCTCACCCGTAAGTGGGTCCTTGCCATCGTCGGTGACGAGTGGCCGCTACAGCGCCGCCGCGTGCTTGGCTGCGCTGTCCGCGTGCGCAACCCCTACGTCGACGCCCTGTCCATCGCCCAGGTTCGCGCCCTTCGCGAGGTGCGTATGAACCAGGACGAGATGGCGGAGGAGAAGAAGGCCGAGTACATGAGCCTGATTCTTTCGACTGTGACCGGCGTCTCGGCAGGATTGCAAAACACGGGGTAATCGATAGCCCTGTAGTCGTCCGGGCCCGCCATTAGCTTACTTTTAGGCACGTCCTCGGACATGCAAGAAGCCCTCGCTGCGCACTTTGTGCGGCGAGGGCTTCTTGCGTCCTGCGGAGTGTGCCTAAAAGTAAGCTGATGGCGGGCCCTGCGATGTCCGGTCTTCGGCGGATTACTGGCTGGGGAAAAGATGGCGCGCTTCGCGCACTTTGATGGGGCTTCGCGCCACGCGTCTTATCGATCGGGATTGAGATGCATGTGGCGCTTCTCGCCTTACGACTGTAGCGGCCGCGGTCTCGTTTGGGATCGCGGCCGTTTTGTTGTGGGTCAAATATGAACGTTGTGTTAATGAGTCGGTAGACGGTGGTGTTTTTCGGTGAGCGGCGTATCCTTCCAACGGTTTATCTAGTGTGTCAGTTGAAAGGAAGAGGGCGCTCGTCATTGTTTGAATGTGAACTGCCGTTTGACCACAAGACGTTGCATCTGGAACTCGAGGATAAGAACTTCGCGGGTGTGATGGAAGGTCATCAAAACGAGTTTAAGACTACGAAATCGCAGGAAGAGCTGGTAGAGGAGTCGCTTGCCAACCCTTATGGCTCGCCTTCGCTCGAGGAGCTTTGTGCTGGCAAAAAGGACATCGTCATCATTAGTTCCGACCACACGCGCCCCGTTCCCTCGCGTGTGACGATGCCTATTCTGCTGCATCACATTCATGCCGCTGCGCCCGAGGCTCGCGTGCGTATTTTGGTTGCTACGGGTATGCACCGTCCGTCGACGCACGAGGAGCTCGTCAATAAGTATGGCGAGGAGATCGTTGCCAACGAAGAAATCGTTATGCACGTCGCGACTGACGACAGCATGATGAAAAAGATCGGCACCCTGCCTTCTGGTGGCGAGTGCATCATCAACAAGATTGCTGCCGATTGCGATCTGCTGCTTGCCGAGGGCTTCATTGAGCCGCACTTCTTTGCCGGTTTCTCTGGCAGCCGCAAGTCCGTCCTGCCTGGCATCGCCAGCTACAAGACCATCATGTACAACCACAACGGCCAGTTTGTGAACGATTCCCATTCGCGCGCCGGCAACCTGTGCCACAACCACGTGAGCGAGGACATGTTTGCCGCCGCTGAGATGGCCCACCTTGCCTTTGTGCTCAACGTGGTGCTCAACGGCAAGCACGAGGTCATTGGCTCCTTTGCCGGCGACATCCACAAGGCGCACGAGGCTGGCTGCGAGTTCGTGAAGAGCCTTGCCGGCGTTGAGCCCGTCGAGTGCGAGATCGCCATCACCACCAACGGCGGCTACCCGCTCGACCAGAATATCTACCAGGCCGTGAAGGGCATGTGCGCTGCCGAGGCCACGCTTCCCGAGGGTGGCGTGATTATCGATGTCGCTGGTTGTGCCGACGGTCACGGCGGCGAGGGCTTCTATCACAACATCGCCGACAACGATCCGGCGGAGTTTGAGCGCGCCTGCATCGATCGTCCCAAGGACGAGACCCTGCCCGACCAGTGGACGAGCCAGATTTTCGCTCGCATCCTGGCACATCACCCCGTGATCATGGTTACCGACCTGTGCGATCACCAGATGCTCAAGGATATGCACATGACGCCGGTCAACACCCTCGAGGAGGCGCTCAAGCTCGCCTTTGAGATGAAGGGTGCCGACGCCAAGGTCGCCGTCATCCCCGATGGCCTGGGTGTTGTCGTCGCACAGCACTAGTGCGCGGCTTAAACGAATCGTTTGTAACCGATAAGAAAGATAAGGTTTTATGCTTACCAAACTCCTCTGCGAATTCGGCGCGACGGCCCTCATGATCGTCTTTGGCGTGGGCGTGCACTGCGATACCGTGCTCAAGGGCACCAAGTATCAGGGCTCCGGCCATATGTTTGCCATCACCACCTGGTCCTTTGGCATCTCGGTCTGCCTGTTTGTCTTTGGTGGCGCTGTGTGCATGAACCCCGCCATGGTGCTTGCCCAGTGCATCGTCGGCCTGGTGCCGTGGGGCAACTGCATCCCCTTCATGCTTGCCGATATGCTCGGCGGCTTTGTGGGTGCCGTGATCGCTTGGTTTATGTATGCCGATGAGTTCAAGGCTTCCGAGGACGTCGTCGACCCCATTGCCCAGCGCAACATCTTCTCGACCAACCCCACCACCGAGGGCACGAACTATGCTCGTAACTTCTTCTGCGAGGCTATCTGCACCTTCGTGTTCATCAGCGCCATCCTTGCTGCCGCTAGCCGCGCCGGCGAGAACGTTCTGATGCTCGCAATCTGCGTCGGCCTGATCGTTTGGGCTGTCGGCATGGGCATGGGCGGCATCACCGGCTTCGCCATGAACCAGGCTCGTGACCTTGGTCCTCGCATGGCCTATCAGGTGCTGCCGATCAAGAACAAGGCCGACAACAACTGGAAGTATGGTCTGCTTGTTCCTGGCATCGCGCCGTTTGTCGGTGCTATTGTCGCCGCGCTGTTTGTGCACGGTTTCTTGGGCATGTTCTAGTCGAAGGACGGCTCTATAAGGTTCGGGCTCGGCAAGGGTTTACTTTCCAACGCGTCCTCGGACATGCAAAAAGGCTCGCTGCGCACTTTGTG
>CAJLJQ010000102.1:0-7070 GCA_905207015.1 uncultured Collinsella sp.
CATGATTGGTTATTGAGCGTTGGTCAAAATGGTTGTTTTTACAGTAGCGCTAACAGGCGGTACTTATTGTCATTGGTGCCCGCCACGTTGTCGCGCGACAGCGGCGCCACGATCTCATTCTTGTGGTCCGCAGGATTGGCGTATTTCAGGCTGATCTCCCAGGCATCACAGATTGCGTCGATGCGGTGATCTAGGTCGTCGTACAGGGCAACGATGTCCTTCCAGGAGCTGTAGTTCTTGGAGCTCGCAGGGACGTCCAGGTCCTCGACGATGTCGTAATACTGCTCGATGGTGTCCTCCGTGCGCTCGGCGACGTCGGCGAGATTTTGACGGGTGGTTCGATCCTCTTCCAGATAGTTGCCGTTGAAGTTCTGCGCGCAGCCACGGACCTGGCTGTCGAGATCTTCGAGCAGGTCGTAGTATTCGCTCAGTCGGCGGTAGAGGTTCTGCTCAGAGAGCGTTGCTTCGCCGCCATCCTCGTCGTCATCGTCATCACCGTCGTACAGGCTGTTGGGATCGCCGAGAGACTTTAGGTCATCGTCGTCGACGTCATGGTGCAGCTTAGCTACCTCGGCAGTCGTTTGCGTGGCGGCGTTGTCGAACGGTCTGATTGCAAAGAAGATGACCAGGGCGATGATGATCGCCACCAGCACAACGATAACGGCGATAAGCGGCCCGGTGCCGCTCTTTTTGGGAGTGGGGGTCTGTGGCGAAACGGGCGCGTATGCGGGAGCCGGCTGCTGTTGGGGCGAGCCGCTCGCGACGGGTATGCGCTGCGTGGTCTCGACGGCCTCGGTCCTTGCGGCGGGGTCGGGGCTATAGGCGAGGGGGTCGTCCGCCTTGGCTTGCGGCGTATCAAGGGAGTCGGTCTGCTCAAAAGCGGGCTGGCTATCGCTCGCGGCTGTTTGCTCAACGGGTGCACCGCACGAGGTGCAGAACTTGGCATCATCTGCAAGAAGCTTGCCGCACGAGGCGCAATACCGAGACATTGCCACTCCTTTCGCCACATTTCAAATCAATACGACGATTATACCCAGCGCACAAAAAAGCCGGCAGTTAGGGACGTTCCTTTTCGGCCGGCACTTTAAGAATGTCCCCAATGACCCAATGACTAGGTCCGATTTGGGGTGCGCCGGACGCTGGGGTATCATGGCTTGGTTGCTATAACTTGCATTTTCGCGCCTTGTAGGAAGGGGCTGCGCCCATGGCTTTTGAGCCCGCTCAACATAGCTTTATCACGCTCGAGGGCGTCGACGGCGCCGGCAAGTCCACGCAGGCGCGTTTGCTGGCCCGCGCGCTCGACCTCGCTGGCTATCAGGTCGTAACTCTGCGCGAGCCGGGCGGCACCGCCATCAGCGAAAAGATTCGCGCCCTGCTGCTCGACCCCGCCAATACGGCGATGGGCGACACCTGCGAGCTGCTGCTCTACGAGGCCGCACGCGCTCAGCTGGTGCACGAGGTCATTACGCCCGCCCTCGCTGCCGGCAAGGTGGTCCTGTGCGACCGTTTCTACGATTCCACGACCTGCTATCAGGCGTTTGCCGATGGCCTCGACCGTCAGATGGTACGCGATGCCAACAACCTGGCTGTCGCCGGTACGCATCCGGCGCTCACGCTCGTCTATCACGTCACGCCCGAGCAGGCGGCGCTGCGCATGGCGGCCCGCGGTGCGGCCGATCGCATGGAGGCCAAGGGCATGGCCTTCCAGGAGCGCGTCTACCAGGGATTTTGTGCCATTGCTGCCGAGGAGCCAGACCGCGTAAAGCTCATCGACGCCGCCGCGTCGATTGCAGACGTCTTCGCGCAGACGGTCGAGCAGGTTCGCGCGTATGGCCTCGATGTTCCCCAAGATGCCGTCGCCGCCGCGCTTGCCCAGGAGGCTGAGTAACATGGCCCCCGCTCAGGCAAGCCTGCTGGCCAAGCTCGACACCCAAGAGCGCGTGCGCGACTTTTTGACCAACGCCATCGCAAGCGGCCGCGCATCGCACGCCTATCTGTTCTTGGGAGCGCCCGGCGCGGGCAAGCTCGACGCCGCGTGGGCGCTCGCCCAAGCCTTCCTGTGCGAGCAGGATGGCTGCGGCGCATGCGACAGCTGCGTGCGCGTCGCGCGCCATACGCATCCCGACGTGCACTATTACACGCCCGAGAGCGCCACGGGCTACCTCATTGCCCAGACCCGCGAGCTGCTCGACGACGTGCCGCTGGCGCCCATCCGCGCCAAGGCCAAGGTCTACATCATCGACCGTGCCGAGCAGCTGCGTGCCAACACCGCCAACGCACTGCTCAAAACGCTCGAGGAGCCGCCCGAGGGCGTTATGTTTATCTTGCTGGGCACCTCGGCAGACGTGATGTTGCCCACTATCGTGAGCCGCTGCCAGTGCGTGCCGTTTCGGCTGGTGTCGCCCGCTGTGGCCGCGCAGGCCGTGAGCCGTGCCACCGGCCAGGACCTCGCGCGTTGCCGTATGGCCGTTGCCGTGGCGGGAAGCCCCACGCGTGGCATCGAGTTCCTCAAGAGCGCCGAGCGCCAGGACGCCCGTCGTCAGATGGTTCGCGCCATCGATTCACTCATCGCTGCCGATGAGGCCGATGTGCTCAGTCGCGCCAAGTCACTCATCGTCGCCGTTAAGGCGCCGCTCGCCGAGGTCAAGTCCACGCAGGAAAAGGTGCTCGAGCAAAACGCCGACTACCTGTCGCGTGGAGCATTGAAGCAGCTTGAGGACCGCAACAAGCGCGAACTCAACGCGCGCGAGCGTTCGGGTATCATGGAAGCGCTGGCGAGCGCGCGGACGCTCATGCGCGACGTGCTGCTGACACTTCAGGACGAGGCAGCCGACGTGGTGAACGAGGATGTGCGCGACACGATCGGTCGGCTTGCCGCCGCGACCAATGTTGCGGGTGCCACCCAGGCGCTCGAGGCGGTCGCAACCGCCGAGCACAACATCGCCAGAAACGTTACTCCCCAGCTGGCCATCGAGGTCATGCTGTTCGATATCAGGAAGGCACTGAAATGCCGTTAGTCGTACCCGTTAAGTTTACCTACGCCTCGCGCGACCTGTGGTTCGACCCACAGGATCTGGATATCCTCGAGGCCGATTATGCCATCTGCTCCACCGAGCGCGGAACCGAGATCGGCCTGGTCACGGCCGATCCCTTCGAGGTGCCGCTCGACGAAATCGGCCAGCCACTCAAGCCCGTGCTGCGCGTGGCGAGCGACATCGACCTGCAGCTTGCCGATGATCTGGCCATCCAGGGCGACGAGGCCATGGTCGATTTCCGTCGCCTGGTCAAGGAGCTCGACCTCGAGATGAAGCCGGTCGGCGTCGAGTACTTGTTTGGCGGCGAGAAGGCCGTGTTCTACTTTGCGGCCGAGGAGCGCGTCGATTTTCGTCAGCTCGTCAAGGACCTGTCCTCGACGCTGCACATTCGCGTTGACATGCGCCAGATCGGCGTGCGCGACGAGACCCGCCTGGTGGGCGGCTATGCCCAGTGCGGCCAGGAGCTCTGCTGCACGCGCTTTGGCGGACAGTTTGAGCCCGTCTCGATTCGCATGGCAAAAGAGCAGGATTTACCGCTTAACTCGTCCAAGATCAGCGGTGTATGCGGCCGTCTAATGTGCTGCCTGCGCTACGAGTTCGAGGCGTATAAGGACTTTAAGAGCCGCGCACCCAAAAAGAAGACGCTTATCGATACGCCGCTTGGCAAGGCACGTATCCAAGAATATGACACGCCGCGCGAGCAGCTGGTGCTGCGCCTGGAGAACGGCAAGGTCTTTAAGGTCAACCTGGCCGATATGACCTGCTCTGAGGGCTGCAAAAAGAAGGCCGCCGAGCAGGGCTGCAACTGCCGCCCCGACTGCGTGACGCGCGACGTGCTCGAGCGCATCGAGTCGCCCGAGATGCGTCTGGCGCTTATGGAGCTCGACCGCGAGAACGGCGTCGACGTGGGCGATGGCCTGTCGAGCGCCGACCGTCTGGCCGGTACGTCGATGCCCAAGCGCCGTCGTCGCGATGCTGAATCCGATGCTCGCGCCGGTCAGGGGCAGGGCGAGGGCCGTGGCCGCGGAAAGGGCCGCAGCAAGGCCGAGGCGCCTGAGGTCGAGGATACCGCCGGTGGCCGTCGCCGCCGCAAGCGTGCGGGCTCTGCCGATGCCGGCGAGGCCGCAGCCGCCGGCAAGAACGGAGCTCGCGAGCGCGAGGTTCAACAGCCCCAGCAGCAAAACCGCGGCGGTGGCATGAACCCCACGCGCCGTCGTCGCCGTCATCTGTCGAGCGAGGAGCGCGAGGACGCCTTCCGCGCCGCAGTTGCTCGCGAGGCTGGTGCCGCTTCCAAGGGCGCCTCGGCCTCCGACGCGCCTGCCGACAAGGGCGGCAAGTCACGTGGCGAGGAGGAGCGCGCACCGCGTCCGCGTCGTCGCCATTCCTCGGGCGCGCAGCAGAAGCCCTCAGTGCCCTCCGTTGCCGATCAGGTCTCGGATGGCGAGGTCAAGGTCACGCGCCGTCGTCCCGGAGATGGCGGGGGAGCGGCTGCCAAGGCTTCGCGTGGCGCCGCTCGCGACGAGCGCGAGCCGCGCGAGGATCGCGGTGGCGAGGGCTCGGCCGACCAGGGTCAAAAGCGCCGTCGCCGTCGCCGTTCCCGCAAGCCGCGCCAGGATGGTGGCGAGGGCTCGGCCCCGTCTTCGTCTGCACCACAACCGCCTGCCGGCGAATAACGCCCGCGAGCGGATTTAACCAGCCTTGCCCCAATCGCGTCGGGGTACCATAGCGCTGAATCAACAACCCTCCCTGCGATCGAACGTAGGGAGGGTTGTGTCGTGAAGAGCCATCTGAACATATTGAGCTGTCTGCAGGGTGCCGGTGCCCTACCGTTTGCGGACGAATTACTACCGTTTGCCGAGCGGGTGGCACGCGAGGCGCTCGAGGCATTGTCGCCAACACGATGTGCCGGCTGCGAGCGCGCCGGTACGCTTATTTGCCAAGACTGCCTGGCTGCGCTCACGCTCATCGACCCACGTCATAGCTGCACCCGATGCGGCGCCCCGTTTGGGGATTTGCTGTGCACTGAGTGTTCGGTCGAGGGCACGTCCTCGGCAATGGCGGAGGCGCTCGATCGCTGCCTGGCGTGCGCCGTCTATGCGCATCCGCTGCCGCGCATCATTAAAGCGTACAAGGATGCGGGCGAGCGACGTCTGGCTCCGTATCTGGCGGAGCTGCTCTACGACACCGCCCTGCATGCCCAGGTCGTAGCGCCCGATCGCTTAGGAGGTGTGCTGTCCGGTGCGGATGCGGTGGTGTTTGTGCCTGCGACGGCGGCAGCGTTTCGGCGGCGTGGTTTCGATCATATGGAGGCCATTGCGCGCCCATTTTGCGAGCTGTCGGGTGTTCCCCTGCTCGATGCCCTCGTCAAGTACGGGCATGGCGACCAGCGCGAACTCGGTCGTGAGGAGCGTCGCGAGCGTGCCCAAGGCATGTACGAGACGGTTGAGGACGTGCGCGGCCGCCGCCTACTGCTTATCGATGACGTTATCACCACGGGCGCGACCATGGCAGCAGCCTCGGCGGAGCTCAAGCGTGCCGGCGCTGCGGCAGTCGATGGCCTTGCTATCGCACGTGTTTGGTAGGGGTGGTTTTGTGGCAGTGAAGATTGAGCGGCGCAACGAGCCGACAGGCGAACAGCTAGCGGCTTCCGTAATCCTAACAGGCGCTTCAGCGCTGCGCATGATGCGCGCCGAGCGCCGGCAGATGGGCTATATCAGCTGGAAGGACCTTAATCCCGATGAAGAGCGCCGTGTGCTGCGCACGTCGTCGCCCTCGACCGAGGATATCTATCTTCCTGACTTGGTGCGAATTGGAGCCAAAAGTGGCGAGGTGCAAGAAGATCTGTGCTTGCTGGTGGGATCTGCGGCGCAGCGCCGCCGCATGCCTGGCGTAGGCTGGTCCGTGTGTTCCGGGTTGCCCGCCGGCTCGATTCTAGAGGTGGAACCGGGGGTGTACAGCCTATCTCCCGAGGCCCTTTGTGTTGCCGTTGCGCGCGAGGTCGGCTGCATCCAGGCGTTTGCCCTGGCCCAGGAGCTGTGCTCTAAGATTTCACTGAGCGACCGCGGGAAGTATCTGCCTCCCTACACCTCGCCTGTTACGAATAAACTTGCAAAGGACAAGGACCAGCCAGCAGACGTGGGCTACTTTGAAGTCGAACCGGTGCTGACGCCCGATCGCCTGGCAGATTACCTTACGACATGCAAGGGAAGCACGGCCAAACAATTGCAGCGTCTGTGTCCCTACTTGTCAGAAAACCTGCTCTCGCCCATGGAGTGCATCATGCTCGCTCTGTTTTCGCTTCCGTTTTCCTATGGCGGGTTTGCCTGCGGACCTTTTAAGACCGACTACAAGATCGAGTTCGATGACCGTGCGCAGGCAATCTCGGGGATGCCTCATGCAGTTTGCGATGCGTATCAAGAAGCGGCCCGGTTTGACCTGGAATACAACGGTGAGCTGGGCCATTCCTCTCGGAGGGGACGTATCCATGATGAAAAACGCAACACGGGCTTGATTACTATGGGAATCGAGGTCGCAACGGTCAACAACGAAATGCTTTGCGACATGGAAGCGATGGAAGCGCTCGCATGGCGCATCCACCAGCGTATGCGAAAGCGGTACCGGAATCGCGTCGATGCCCGCAGAAAGAAGCAAGAGGCGTTGCTTAACACGCTGCGGGTGTGTTTTGGGCTTAAGCCGGTCTAATATCGTGTCGAAAATAGGGGGTTAATCATATGCCCTGGCCAAAATATGGCAAATATGAGTACTGTCACTAAATCAGTAACAGCAAAATCAAGGAATTTAGGACTTGGAGGCGGTGTAAAGTAAGAAAATAATAAACAAATGTAGAATAACTAAGCATCAGGTTGGCGACACTGAGCGCAAAATCTGTCCGAGAGGCCAAAATTGCCTGTTACTAAATTGGTGGCAGTACTCATATTTGCCATTTTTTGGCCACAGCACCCTAGGAAGGGCGCCCCGGAGCTCCCCGTAGGGGAGCTCCGGGCTTCATTTAAAGGCTTTAGCCTGTGCGGGGCG
>CAJLJQ010000103.1:0-6939 GCA_905207015.1 uncultured Collinsella sp.
AAGGGGGAGGCCTCGCGGCCTCCCCCTTTTTTGTATCTCGGGCAATTTGTCTCACATAGTAGCTGTGTTTTATAACCCTCGTTTGTCGCATCTTCTGCGAACGGGCTACAATAACTTAGTCTGTGCGATATGGAGGTGAACATGGCTGAAGCTGGTATCGGCGTTGATATCGTCGAGATTTCCCGCATGAAATCAATTCTTGAAAAGACGCCGTCGTTTGCTCGGCGTGTGTTTACCGAAGAAGAGCGTGCGTATTGCGATGCATCATCGCGTCCCGCTGCTCACTATGCGAGCCGCTTTGCTTCGCGCGAGGCGGTGCTTAAAGCTCTCGGCACGGGTTTTAGTCAAGGCGTGGGTCGCAAGGATGTTTCGGTAACGCGTGATAAACTCGGCAAGCCGAAGGCGCTGCTTTCGGGCCGTGCTCTCGAGATCGCTCAAGAACTGGGCGTTGTTGAGGTCGCTCTTTCCATTACGCTTACGGGAGACTTGGCCGTTGCGAATGCCATCGCGATTACCGAAGATGCTCGGCCTAAGCCAAAAGATGAAAAGGTGAGCACCAAGAAACGCGTTGCGCAGACATTTAAAGAGGCTCGCTCTGTATTAGATGAGCTCGAGCAGCTGCAGAATTCAGCATTGACGGAGCACCTGGGCGATGCTTCGCAAGATACGCTAGGAGCATAGATGAAACCGGTTTTGAGTACCGAAGAAGTCGTTCGTCTCGAGGATATCATCGAACGCGAAGGGACTTCGAAGGCCGAGCTTATGGAGCTAGCGGGTGAGTTTGCCGCTAACGAGGTCTTGAAGCTCAATCCCGATCGGGTTCTCGTTTTGGTCGGTTTTGGTAATAATGGCGGCGACGGTTGGGTTGCCGCCGATATCCTGAGCCATAAGGGTGTGGACGTGGATATCGTTTCTCCGGTTGAACCGGATGAGATTCCTGCTGCTCTGGCACGTCATGTTGCTCGTCGTACTGCCGGCCGCGATGTGCACGTTTGCGTCGGCCCCTCGCGTGATGAACTCGAGGTTTTGATCGATAAGGCCGATGTTGTTGTCGATGCCATTTTTGGTACCGGTTTCCACGGGAATCTGCGTGCGCCGTTCTCCATTTGGATTCCTACGGTCAATGAATGCGCCGATTGTGTCGTATCCATTGATGTCCCCTCGGGCCTGAATGCAGAGACGGGCGTTGTTGATGACGACTGCATTCGTGCCGAGCGCACGGTGACGATGATTGCGCCCAAGATTGGTCTGTATAGCGCTGATGGTCCTGAGTATGCTGGCGATTTGATCTGCGGCAATCTTTACGACCGTCTTGACGAGGTCATCGATGATGTCGACCACGCCGCCGAGATTGTCGAGCCCGGTGACTTAGTTGATTACTTTGCTCCGCTACCATCGAATATCGATAAGTATTCCCGTGGCTCCGTGCTTATTGTCGCCGGATCTGCGCAATATCCTGGTGCTGCCATTATGGCGGCCAAGTCTGCAGCTCGCGCGGGTGCTGGTTACGTGGCAGTCGCGGCTCCTGACGCCTGCGCCAATCTCATTCGCATGGCACTTCCTTCGATTCCGGTCTTTGCTATTCCGTCTGATTCCCGCGGCTCCTTTGGCGCCGCTGCGCGCATGACGGTGTGCGAGATCGCAAAGAAGTACAGCTGCGTGCTGTGCGGTCCCGGTATGACGACGTCTGCCGGCGCTATGCAGGTGGTTTCGGGCTTGCTCGAGCTTGATGTACCGCTAATTTTGGACGCCGATGCACTCAACTGCCTTGCTAAGATTGCCATTGACGGTATTGATAGTAACCCCGAGATGTATCGCCGCGAGCAGCCGTTGGTTATGACGCCGCACTATCGTGAGCTTTCGCGCCTGGTTGCCGGTGACGAGGTGAACGACCTTGGTACCGCGATTGCGGCCGCGCAGAAGGTTGTCTGGGCTGCAGGCTCCGACAATCTGGTGGTCATTGCCAAGGGGCCGACGACGGCTATCTGTGGCGTTGAGCGCGTGCTGCTGCCGCTCTCGGGTCCGGCTTCTCTGGCAACTGCCGGTTCGGGTGATGTTCTCGCGGGTATTTTGGCCGGCACGCTTGCCACCATGCGCGACGAGATGGATCGTTGGGAGTTGCTGTATTCGTACGCCGTTGCACTTCACAGCTACGCCGGTTTTGCTGCGGCGACGGAGTATGGTGAGAAGAGCGTTATCGCGACCGATCTTATCGACTTGATCGGTCCTGCCATGGAGCTGGCGGCAAAGGATGCGCTCGAAGATCTGGGAATCATGGACGAAGGGTCGGATGACTAATCATGAATAAAGCCGATTTGACGCGCTGGTCCTGGGTCGAGATCGACCGCGGGGCGCTCCGTCGCAACACGAGGGCCTATAAGAACTTGTTGAATCCGCGTCAGCGCCTGTGCTGCGTGGTCAAGGCTGATGCTTATGGTCATGGAGCTGTTGAGTGTGCCAAGATCATGTATTCGGCTGGTGCCGACATGTTTGCCGTGGCGACGGTTAACGAGGGCGTTGGGCTCCGTCAGGGCGGGATTACTAAGCCCGTCCTGATTCTAAGTGAGCCGCCTATCAAGGCTATTCCTGCATTGCTCGAATTCGATATCATGCCCTCGGTCTATACGTCCGATTTTGCTCTTGCGTATGGCGAATGCGCCGTCGCGGCGGGCAAGGTGGGCAAGTACCATCTTGCCATCGAGACGGGCATGAATCGTATCGGTGTTCACTACACACAGGTGCTCGACTTTGTACGCGGCATCAGTTTCCATCGCGGCATCCAGTGCGACGGCGTATTTACGCACTTTGCCACGGCCGATGAACCTTCGGGTTGGGACTACAAGCTGCAGTGCCAGCGTTTTACCGAGGCCGTTCAGGCCATTAAGGACGCAGGTTTTGAATGCGGTATCGTGCATTGTGCCAATACGCCGTCCTCGATGCTCGATTCTTCAATGCACTTTGACATGATTCGTGCCGGCATCGGTTTGTATGGTCTGCAGCCATGTGAGCTGAGTGGTCGCGTGATGCAGCTTGATCCCGTCATGAGCGTCCACGCGCGTGTGACGCGCGTGGCGCATCCTGCGATGGGCGAGGGCGTGGGCTACGGCTTTACCTACCGCGTACCGCGCACGCGCGTTCAGATCTGCACCCTTCCGATCGGTTATGCCGATGGCCTTTCGCGTACGCTTTCCAATCGTATGGACGTGCTGTATCGCGGCGAGCGTGTGCGTCAGGTGGGCAATATCTGCATGGACCAGTTTATGGTCGCCATTCAGTCCAACCCAGCACATGAGATTCCCGAGGCCGAGTATGGTGACGAGATGATCATTGTCGGCCGCGATGGAGATGCCGAGATTACCATGGACGAGATGGCGCGCCTACGCGGCACGATTAACTACGAGGTCGCTTGCGGCTTTGGTATGCGTCTCGACAAGGTCTACGTGTAGGAGTCGCTATGGGCGTCATGCACATCCCCGGCCATAGCCATCAGGCGCCGCGTGAGGTCGCACTCGAGGAGATCGAGGCCGTTCTGGGCGATTGTCACCTTTGCCAGCTTTACCAGTCGCGCCATAACATCGTGTTTGGCGTGGGAAACCCCCACGCTCGCGTGATGTTTATTGGCGAGGCGCCGGGCCGCAATGAGGATTTGCAGGGCGAGCCCTTTGTGGGGGCGGCAGGCGAGGACCTCAACGGCATTTTGTCGCTGGCGGGGCTCAAACGCGAAGACGTCTACATTGCCAACGTGCTTAAGTGCCGCCCGCCGGGAAACCGCAATCCGCGTCCCGAGGAAGTGCTGGCTTGCTCGCCATTTTTGCGTGAGCAGATTCGAAGCATCTGGCCCGATATTATTGTGACGCTCGGCAACCCCGCGACGCACTTTGTGCTAAAGACCGAGATTGGCATTACTAAGCTGCGCGGCAGGTTCCACCAGATGGGGCATTTTGTGGTAATGCCCACGTTCCATCCGGCAGCAGCGCTGCGCAATCCGGCGTGGCAGGAGCTGCTGGAGGAAGACTTTAAGATGCTGGGCGACTATCTGGAGCGACATCCCGCGCCAGAGGACGCCTCGGAATAATAAGGAGCATATATGTCCCTGGAGCGCCTGGGGGTAGGTACTTACAAAACGACTTGCGCTGCCGATACGGAGTACTTTGGCGAGCTAATTGCACCGTGCCTTGAGGATGGCGATGTGCTCATCCTGACCGGTGGCCTGGGAGTGGGCAAAACTCACTTTACCAAGGGCGTCTCGCGCGGGCTGGGCGATGGGCATATGGTTACGAGCCCTACGTTCGCCCTCATGGCCGTTCACGATCAAGGTCGTATTCCGCTGTTTCACTTTGATCTATACCGCCTGGAGCATGCCTACGAGCTCGAGGATACGGGCATTTTCGATGTGCTGGGCTATGAGGGTGCTTGCCTGCTGGAATGGGGCGAACAATTCCAGGACGAGCTGACGGATGAGTATCTTTCGGTGACGCTCAGGCGTGATGAGGGCGACAGCGATGTGCGAACGATAACGCTTGAGGCGCACGGTGACCGCGCAATGGAGCTTTCCCATTTGATTGATAAGGCTGTACAAGATGAGCTTGCATAACGACAACGCGCTGGTGGTGGCGCTCGATACCTCGACCGACATGCTTGCCTGCGCGGCAAGCTGGATTGATGGGCAGACGGGTGAGACGAAGCTCGTGAGTGGCGACCACATGTGTCGCCGTCACGCCAACGTTGAGCTCGTGAATACCGTTGATGGCGTGCTGGCTCAAGCCGGTCTGGATCGCAGCGATGTTGGTTGCTATGTGGTCGGCCGCGGCCCGGGGTCCTTTACGGGTGTGCGCATCGGCATCTCCACTGCCAAGGGCCTCGCGCGTGGTGCCAATGTTCCGCTGCTGGGCGTGTCGACGCTCGACGCTTGCGCTTGGACGGCGTGGAAGGCTGGCGTGCGCGGCAAGCTTGGTATCTTGGCCGATGCTATGCGCGGTGAGGTATATCCGGCGCTGTATATGCTGGTCGATGAGGGTCCCGAGCGTCAATTTGAGCGCGAACACGTGGTCAAGGCCGCCGTGGCGCTCGATGAGTGGCGCCAAGCAGCGGACTGGGGCCAGGTTCAGCTGACCGGTGACGGTCTCGTGCGCTATGGCAAGCTGCTGGGTGAGGACGAGGCCGCCCGCTGCGTGGAGCGCGACCTGTGGTGGCCTTCGGGCGAGGGCTTGCTGCTCGCGCACGCTGCGGGTGACGGCGATCCGGCCCGCGTCCTGCCGATTTACACGCGCCTTTCGGATGCCGAGGAAAACGAGCGCAAGCGTCTTGGTCTTGCCGAGAGTGCGCAGAGCGAAATTACGGGTGTTGCCGATGAGCTCGCCGGTCGTCATCTGCAGTTCCGTCCCATGGGCGCGGCGGATGCCGAGGGCGCGAGCGCGCTGGAGGCTGCCTGCTTTGAAGGTGCCGGACACGAGGCATGGACGCCGGGCATGTTCCTGTCCGAACTGGGCGAGGACGTCGCTGCGCCGCGTAGTTGGTGGGTGGCACACGACGACGGCAAGCTGCTGGGCCTTGCCGGCGGTATGGTCGTGGACGGTGATGTGCAGATTCTGGATGTCGCCGTCGACCCGGCACATCGCCGTGAGGGCATTGCCCGCAAGCTGCTGTCGCATGTGAGCTATGATGCCCAGATGCTCGGCTGCACTACGGCTTCGCTCGAGGTCGAGGACGGTAACGAGGGAGCGACCGCGCTTTATAACGCTCTGGGCTTTACCGAGGCTGGCCGTCGCCGCGGCTACTATGGTGCCGGCAAGGACGCCATCGTCATGACGGCTCCGCTGCCCCTGGTGCTTCCGGTCGATAATGCTTCGCCCGAGCCGACGGCGGCAGAGCAGCGCGTATGGCCGCTGCCTGCGCCTGGGCGCTCCGAGGGGGAGCGTGCCGAAATTGAGCGCCGCCGCCTAGTGCTCGCTATCGAGAGCTCCTGCGACGAGACGGCCGTGGCGATTATCGATGCGGATGGCAATATGCTGGCCAACCAGGTGTCGACACAGATTGATTTTCACGCCCGCTTTGGCGGCGTGGTGCCCGAGATCGCCTCGCGCAAACACGTTGAGGTGATTGTGAGTGTCGTGGATGCGGCGCTCGAGGATGCCGCAGCATCGCTTGGTCTTGAGGGTGGAGCCATCGCGCCGAGCGAACTCGCCGCTGTTGGCGTGACGCAGGGTCCGGGCCTGGTGGGTGCTCTGGTAGTGGGCGTCGCCTTCGCCAAGGGCTTTGCCTATGCCGCCGGCAAGCCGCTCGTGTGCGTCAACCATCTGGAGGGCCATCTGTTCGCCAACCTGCTGGCGCAGCCCGATCTCAGGCCGCCGTTTATCTTCACGCTCGTCTCGGGCGGTCATACCATGCTCGTGCACGTGAAGGCATGGGGCGACTACGAGGTACTTGGTGAGACACTCGACGATGCTGTGGGCGAGGCCTTCGACAAGGTAGCCAAGGCGTTGGGTCTGGGCTATCCCGGTGGCCCCATCATCTCCAAGCTGGCCGAGACGGGCAACCCCCGCGCGATCGATTTTCCTCGCGCGCTTAACAGCAGGGGAGACTATCGTTTCTCGCTTTCGGGTCTTAAAACGGCCGTGACGCTCTACATCGAGCAGGAGACCAAGGCCGGGCGCACGATTCACCTGCCCGATCTGGCGGCTTCGTTTGAGGCAGCCGTCTTTGACGTTCAGTACAAGAAGGCCAAAAACGCCCTGCATGCCACCGGATGCAAGGAATACTGCATCGGCGGCGGCGTCTCGGCTAATCCGCATCTGCGCGAGATGATGATCAAGAAGCTTGGGCGTCAGGGGATCCGCGTAACGGTGCCACCGCTTTCGGCGTGCACCGACAACGCCGCCATGATCGCAGAGGTTGCCCGCCGTAAATTCGACCGAGGAGAAATCTCGCCGTTCGACGTCG
>CAJLJQ010000104.1:0-6645 GCA_905207015.1 uncultured Collinsella sp.
CGCGGCGATGCGAGCGCGGGCACCGGCCTCGTCGATGAGGTCGATGGCCTTATCGGGCAGGAAGCGATCCTGGATGTAGCGGTTGGAAAGGTTCGCGGCGGCCTCGATAGCACCCTGCGTATAGCGCACATGGTGGTGCTCCTCGTAGCGCGGCTTGAGCGCGGTCAGGATCTTGACCGTGTCCTCGACGCTCGGCTCCTCGACATCAATGGTCTGGAAGCGACGCTCGAAGGCCGGGTCCTTGGTGAGGTACTTGCGGAACTCCTCGGCCGTGGTGGCGCCAATAATCTGGAAGGCACCGCGCGCAAGCACGGGCTTGAGCATAGAGCTCGCGTCGATGGAGCCCTCGGCGGAACCGGCACCGATGATGGTGTGCATCTCGTCGATAAACAGGATGACGTCGTCGGCTTCGGTTGCCTCCTGGATCACGTTCTTGAGGCGCTCCTCAAACTCACCGCGATACTTGGCGCCCGCAACGAGGCCCGGCAGGTCGAGCGTCCAAATATTCTGGTTCATAAGGTTCTCGGGCACGTTGCCGGCTGCAATCTGCTGTGCCAGGCCCTCGACGATGGCCGTCTTGCCCACGCCGGGGTCGCCCAGGATAAGCGGGTTGTTCTTGGTGCGGCGCGAAAGAATTTCCATCATACGCTGGACTTCCTTTTCGCGACCAATTACAGGGTCGAGCTCGCCGTCGCGCGCCTTCTGCGTGAGGTTGGTCGCGAACTGCTTAAGCGTATCGGTGCCACTCCCCTTTTGCTGAGAGGCATCCGAGCCGCTAAAGAACGGCAGGCCCGCACCGGGACGACCAGCACCGGCACCGGCGAGCGGACGCTTCTTGTCCTGGTCCTTGGCGGTGAGTTTCTCGATAGCCTTTTTGATGGAGGCGGACGACACACCCAGGCGCATGAGGATGTCCATGGCCATGCCGTTGCCCTCTTCGACGATGCCGATGAGCAAGTGCTCGGTCGACACGTAGGTCTGATTGTTCTCGCGTGCCACGCGGAAGGAGCGCTCCATCACGCTGATGACGAGCGGCGTAAAGGCGAGCTTGGCCGCCTCGGTCTCCTCACTGGGCTCGGGAACCGTGGTCTGGACCTCTTTGAGGGTATCCATGATGTCATCGTAGGAGATATCGAGCGAGCGCAGCGCCTCGGCGGCAATACCCTCGTCCTCCTTAGCGAGCGCGAGCAGCAGGTGCTCGGTGCCCACCTTATTTGAGTGCAGATCGAGCGCCTCTTGCTTGGCCATGGACATGACCTTGCGCGCGCGATCGGTAAAACGGTCTAACATGCTAGTTCCTCTTAGACGAGCTAGTTTTTTCAAACGCAAAGCGCCGCCCCGCGGCAGCGCTTTGGTCTCTTTACCCATATGGAGTATATGTTAACCGTTGGGACCTTTCCTGCCCGTAGCCGCGCGACAACGTCTACAAAAAAGGAATCGCCAGGTGCTTCTGCATCGGCCCAACGAGCGTGGATTTTCGGACACCCATTCCATGAACGTGGATAATCTCCCGTTTTGAGCCCGTAAACAGGCCAAAAACGGGAGATTATCCACGTTCATGTTATGCGGATCAGTTTCACTTGCGCCAATTAGCTGGTGTGGCGCCAGCGAGGGTCGGTGAGTGTACGCGCCACGCCCAGGCCAACGGGCAGAAACGCCACGATGAGCACTGCACGCACAAACCAGCCGAGCATATTGACCGTGTCGAAGGTGCACATGTAATACATCGAGCGATACAGATACAAGCCCGGCACCATAATGACAATCGATGGCACCGTGAGGGCGATACGTGGGTAGGTGAGCCTGATTTCTGCCAGGCTTGCCAGCAAACCCGATACGAGCGCCCCGATAAATGCAGCCGCCTCGGGAGGCATTCCCGCGCTGAGGCCCAGGAAGGGAAGCATCGTCGGCCCATCGACAAGGGTCAGACGAAGGGTATTGGACACGGCGCCGATCAGCCCAGCTGCCGTGGCCATCTTTACCGGGCTGTTGAACATCACTGAGAAGCCGAATACGCCAACGAAGCTCATTACCACGCGCAAGAGCGTAAGGGCAAGCGGCGAAAGGCCGAGCGGCGCAAAGTCGTCCGGCGCCAGGCCAACACACTCGGCAACCATCCAACCTACGAGCGTCGCCATCACAATAATCGACACAGCATACGAAAGACGCTCAATGCCGCTTCGCATGTCGAGCTTAGCGATGTCGAGGCCTGCCGTAATGAGGGGAAAGCCGGGAATCACAAAGAGCATGGCGCCGATATAGCCTTCTTGGTGCGACATTGCCCCCGGTACGACCTGGCCAAGGCCGAGCAATGCCAGCAGATACGAAACGCAAGCGAGCGCAACGCCAATCGTCAGCGCGCTAAACTGGCCAAGACCCTGCTTGAGAATATGAGAGCGAGCAAAGTTGCCAACACCAGCGCCTACGAATGCGCAGGCCATCTCGATAGGGCCGCCGCCGAGCAAAAAGACGAAGGCGCCGCAAGCACAAGCTGCCGCAAGGCCCTGTTGCCAGGGAGAGTAATCGGGTTTTGAACTCTCAACGGTCTTGAGCATCTCGTGGTATTCGTGCACGGTAAACCGGCGCCCATACGTCTCGATTTCCTTTAGGAAGCTCTCCATCATCCAAATGCGATGGGTATTGACTCCCGTTGTGGGCAGGCTGACAACCTCGTTAAAGCAGTGGCCATCTTCGATGCAGGTGCACTCAAACGACAGAAGACTTAAGTCAACGTGGACGGTGACACCGAGTACGGCGGCAACGCGATTCATGGTATCGCGTACACGCCAGGCACCCGTTCCGCTCGCGAGCATAAGCATACCGGTGCGGCAGATGATGGATGACTTATCGGTGAGCGGCGCATCGACGGCAAGCTCATCGCCCGCCGTCACGATCTGGCGCCAGTCGGTTTTCATATGGAGGGCGCCGGCACGGACACCGTGGTGCAAAGAGATTCTCGAAAGCAGCGGGTCGGGGCGCGAAGGCTGTGGGGGTTCCGTCGATTCATTCTCAACCTCATCAGCCCCTTCACCCACTAGGTCAAATGAGTCAAGCGATGCCGGCTCGCGACGGTCGATCGGCTCCTCGTCCTCATCATCAAAATAGTTGAACTGATTGAGCATGTCCTCTTCGATTGCACGATCGCTCGCGTCGTCCATACAGACGCTCCCTTCCTACCGACTAACCCCCATCCTAGGCAGCGACGGCTAAAGGAAACATAAAAGAGACGACTGTCATGCACGGAAGGCGTAAACCCCCAATGCACCGGTAGACCCCAGGCGGCTAGGACCGTCCCCAAGTGCCGGCACAAGAGGAACGTCCCTAAGTGCCAACCAGGGCAACGCCGCAGGTAGAGGACGGACAGCGAAAGCCCGCCAGAGCGAGCAAGGTGCCTTCAAGCAAAATGGCGCCGCAGGTTGAGCATAAGTCAGCGAGCGGGTCGCATTTGAGGCAAGGTGGCGTGAAACGAAAGGGCGCTGACCTTCTGGTCGCGCCCTTGAAGTTGAACGTCAGATTGCCCAAATGCGGCCCGCGCAGCGTCGAGCCGTTACGCGGTTCGTAGAACCGCGTAACTAGTTAGTACATCTTTGCGCCGGCAGGGATGGAAGCGTCGAGCTGAATCAGGTTGAGGCGCTCCTCGCCCTCCTCCTCGTGGATGGCGCTGATGAGCATGCCACAGCTGGGGATGCCCATCATCTTGCGCGGAGGCAGGTTGGTGATGGCGAGCAGGGTCTTGCCGACCAGGTCCTCGGGCTCGTAATAATCGTGAATGCCGGAGAGGATGGTGCGGTCGGTGCCGGTGCCGTCATCGAGCGTAAAGTTCAGCAGCTTCTTGGACTTCTTGACGGCCTCGCATGCCTTGACCTTCACGGCGCGGAAGTCGCTCTTGGAGAAGGTATCAAAGTCGACGAACTCCTCAAACAGCGGCTCAACGGCAATCTTGGAATAATCAACCGTGGGCTTAAGCGGCTTGACGAAGGGGCTCGCGGCGTTGCCGGCCTCGGCGGCCTTGGCAGCAGCGGCACCGGACTGGAAACCCTTCTCGGGCTTCATGTGCGGGAACAGCAGCACGTCGCGGATGGAAGCCTGGTTGGTGAGCAGCATGACCACGCGGTCGATACCGATGCCGATGCCGCCCGCGGGAGGCATACCGTACTCGAGGGCACGCACGTAATCCTCATCGTACTCCATGGCCTCATCGTCGCCGCCGGCCTTCTCGGCCATCTGGGCAGCGAAGCGCTCGGCCTGGTCGACCGGGTCGTTGAGCTCGGAGAACGCGTTCGCGTACTCGTGACCGGCGATGACCAGCTCAAAGCGATGGGTCAGGCGCGGATCATGCTCAAAGCGCTTGGCAAGCGGGCTAACCTCGATGGGGTAATCGCACACGAAGGTGGGGTTGACGATGGTGTCCTCGCCCAGCTCGTCATAGATCTCGGCGATAATCTTGCCGGCGGTCCACTCGGGCTTAATCTCCAGGCCCTTCTCGCGCGCGGCGGCAGCAAGCTCCTCGACCGGCGTGTCGATGGTGACCTGCTTGCCGAGCACGTCGGAAACGATGTCGGTCATGGGACGGCTGGCCCACTCACCAGAAAGGTCGATGGTCTGGCCCTGGTACTCGATGACCTCGGGGTTGCCGATGGCCTTGTTAGCCGCCTTAATGACACCCTGGGCGAGCGCCTTCATGCCCTCGAGGTCGGAGAAGGCACGATAGGCCTCCATCGTGGTGAACTCGGGGTTGTGGGTAAGGTCCATGCCCTCGTTACGGAAGATACGGCCGATCTCGAACACGCGCTCAAAACCGCCGACGATGCAGCGCTTGAGGTGCAGCTCGGTAGCAATGCGCAGGTAGCACTCCTGATCGAGCGCGTTGAAGTGCGTGATGAACGGCTTGGCAGTAGCGCCGCCCTGGATGGTCTGCAGGATGGGGGTCTCGACCTCCATGTAGCCGTCGGACTCCATAAAGCGACGGAAGGTGGAGAGAATCTGCGAACGCTTACGGAACGTCTCGCGAACGTCGTCGTTGGCGATCAGGTCAACATAGCGCTGGCGATAGCGGGTCTCCTTGTCGGAAAGACCGTGGAACTTCTCGGGCAGCGGACGAACGGCCTTGGCAAGCAGGGTCGCGCTCTTAGGGGCAACGGAAAGCTGGCCGCGCTGGGTGCGCACAACCACGCCGGTCACGCCCAGGATGTCGCCCAGGTCGAGGGACTTGAGCGTATTCCAGGCAGCCTCGTCCATGTCGTTGATGCGGCAGAACAGCTGAATCTCGGCAGTCGCATCGCGTACGACGATGAACATGATCTTGCCCTGACCGCGCTTGGCGACCACACGGCCGGCGATCTTCACGACGTCCTCGGTGTCCTCGCCATCGGCAAGCTCGGCGTACTTAGCCTCGATATCGGCAACGTAGTCCTCAAGCTCAGAGTGCTCGGGATAGGGGTTCTGGCCCGCCTCGAACAGGGCGGCGCGCTTGGCCAGGCGGGTGGCGCGCTCGTCGTTGAGCGTCGATGCCTGATCTGCGGCGTTCTGGTTCTCTGCCATAAGTTAACTCCTCAAACTAAAACGCTCCCCAGGATTCGGTCCCAGGGAGCGAAAACATACCTTTACGCGGGACCGTGGTCTAGCGTGCAATCTTGGCGATGGTGTAGACGCGAGTCTTGCCGGAAGGCGTAACGACCTCGACGGAGTCGCCCTCGCCGTGACCGATGATGGCGTGACCGACCGGAGACTCGTTGGAAATCTTGTGCTCGAGCGAGTTGGTCTCGGTGGTACCGACGAGCGTGACTTCCATGACCTCACCGTTGGGATCAATCAGAGAAACGGTGGAACCGATGGAGACGGTCAGATCACCTGTGGTGGCAGCAACCTGAGCGTTGGCAAGGATGGCCTGGATCTCGGCAATACGAGCGGCGTTCTGGGCCTGCTTGTCCTTAGCGGCGTCGTACTCGGAGTTCTCCGAAAGGTCGCCGAACGCGCGGGCTTCCTTGATGTCCTCGACGATCTCCTTGGCGTAATCGCCCTCACGCCAAGCGAGCTCCTCGACGAGCTTCTGGCGGCCCTCAGCGGTCAGTACGATCTGGCTTGCGTCCATACGGATATCTCCCCAACTCTGATCAAACAATCAACTGTCAACAAAACGAAAAAGACCGGCTAGCCTGCGGGCAAGCCGGTCAGGTGCTCACCCCAAAGGGATGGGACTACTCTGCGTCCGCGTCGCCGTCCTCTGCCTTCTTTTTCTTGGCAGCGGCGAGCTTGGCCTCGAGCTCTGCGATCTCCTTGTCGTCCTCGGACTCCTCGATCACAACGTCCTCGGCCTGCTTGGTCTCGGCCTTATCGTCGCCCTCCATACCCTCGCGGATATTCTTGACGGTAGAGCCGAGGGACTTGCCGAGCTTCGGCAGGTTCTTGGGCCCGAAGATAATCAGGACAACGACGAGAATAATGATGAGCTCAGGAGCCCTCAGTCCAAACATGTAGACCTCCACAATACAGCGAGACAAGCTCGAATGAGTATACCGCGGGTATCGCGGTATCACAACAATAGCTAAAAAAAGGGACCGCAAGAAGCGGTCCCTCCTCATGCTCTGGTCGGGTTGACTGGATTTGAACCAGCGACCTCACGCTTATCAGGCGTGCGCTCTAACC
>CAJLJQ010000105.1:0-6637 GCA_905207015.1 uncultured Collinsella sp.
TGACCTGGACGCCGGCAGCCCAAGCGCGCTTGCACAGCTTGCCCAGCTCGATCATCTCAGCGGTCTCGGTGGCGTCGTTGGAGTCGTAGAGGCAGCCCGGGCGGCAGGAGTCGCCGAGCGAAATCGTCACGTCGTACTCGTGGCAGATCTCGAGCAGCTCGTCAAAGTACTCGTAGAAGGGGTTTTCGTTGCCGGTGACCTCCATCCAGCCAAACAGCAGCGAGCCGCCGCGGCTCACGATGTTCATCAAGCGGCCGGTCTCCCTAAAGGTCTTGGTGACCGACTTGTTGATGCCGCAGTGAATGGTCATAAAGTCCACGCCGTCCTCGGCATGCGCGCGCACGACTTCGAACAGGTCGTCCTTGGTGAGCTTGACCAGCGGCTTTTCCATGTAGCCGATGGCGTCGTACATGGGGACGGTGCCTACCATGAGCGGCGTCTCGTCGATGAGCTGCTGGCGGAACTGGCGCGTCTTGCCCGAGTTGGAGAGGTCCATGATGGCGTCAGCGCCAAAGTCCTCGGCGATCTTGACCTTCTTCCATTCCTCGGCGGCATCGGCCTTGTCGCCCGAGATACCCAGGTTCACGTTGACCTTGGTGGACAGGCCCTCACCGACGCCAAAGGCGCGCATGCCCTTTTTGATGTGCACGATGTTGGCGGGAATGGCGATGCGGCCGTCGGCCACGCGCTCGCGGATGTACTCGGGGTCGCGATGCTCACGCTCGGCGACCTCCTTCATCTGCGGCGTGATCTGTCCGGCGCGGGCGAAGTCGATTTGCGTGACGAGCTTGGGCTCGGTCTGTGTGCTCATTGGCACGGCTCCCTTCGTTGGCATTACCCATATCAGGTTTGCGGGTCAGGGCGGGCGCGCCCAATCTCAGCCTGCCGTCTTGTCCTGCAAGCTCCCCGTTTATGTAATGGGCTCAAGTATAGCTCGAATGGGTACGATTGACGCAATGAGTGTGCCTGTGGGGAGGCGAACATGGAAGACAAGCATCTATATCGAGAGACGCAATGGGATGTATCGGCCGAGGAAAGCCGTGCGCACCATGGCCTTGTCGCGATTGGTTTTGCGGTGCTTGCCGTGCTGGTGATTGCCTTTTGTATCTGGACGTTTGGCGGTCGCGGCGGCGCTGCATGGGAGTTCGAGGCTGATGATAGCCTACCGATTATGACGGTGAGGAGTACTGGCGGTAATGCCAATACGCTCGCCGTTCCAGGCGACTATTGGTATCCGCGCGACGAGTTTGTGCAGCTGCAGTTGAGTGGTGGGTCGATTCCTGGTGAAGAAATCGAACGCGTGACTTACGACGTGGCGCTTAAAACGCTGACGGTGCAGCTCAAAGACCGGGGAGACGTCCCCACGACCATGGATATCGCCCTGACGGAATGGCGTCTGGAGCCTCCTGCGGGTGTTACGGTGTCCGAGGTCGAGCACGTAAAGATTACTTATCAAGATGGCTCGACGAGCGAGATTGCAAAGGCCGATGGCTTGGCGGAGTAACGGGGTGTTTGGAAACGGTGGGCCTATTGTGCCCGCGCGTTCATGAAAACCAGGGAGTCTTTGTCTGAAAGCTCGGGGATGTGACGATAGCCGATGTTGAATGCGGTAAGTTCGCTTGTATCCTCGAGCTTGTTTTCTGCCATCCACCGCACCATGGCGCCGCGCGCCTTTTTGCTGGCGGTCGAGCGCTGGATGGGCTTGCCGTTGCGGATGCCTTCGCCAAAGAGGCATGTGACGACCGTGGCGTCGCCCGCGAGGTGGGGCAGAACGGCTTTGGCATACTCTACGCTGGCGAGGTTGACGATCGTGGTGTTTGAGCCTGCCGGGGCGATAGCCCGCGCGAGCTTGTCGCTCCAAAACGCGTAGAGGTTTCGGGCATCGTCGACGGCGAGCTTCGCGCCCATCTCCAGTCGATACGGTTCAACGGCATGAAAGGGGCGTGCGCATCCGTAAAGGCCCGAGAGGATCCACAGATGGTCTTGCAGCCATGCGAGCTGTGCGGCATCCATGACCTCGGGCGCCATGCTCTGGTATTGAATGCCGTGATAGGACATGACGGCAGGGGAGAGGTGACGGGCGAGTGCGGGATTGTCAAGATCGCCGTTATTCAGGATGGGCCGGAACTCACGCAGGGTGTTGAGGCAAGGTCCCAGCAGTTTGTCACTCACGTTCCACAGCGCCTGCAGGCCGCCGCTGCCTTCATTCCGCTCGATATCTAGCAATGCGCGGTGGAGGCGAGCCGTCTCGTGCGCAGAGGGTGGAATGCCCTGGACTTCAAAAGCATCTTGGGCCGCGCGCATTTGCTTGGCGGGCGAAATGATGACCTGCAGCATGGACTCTCCTCTGCCAAGAAGGAAGTTGCGGTGGAATACGGTCTGTCTTGGCCGTTTATGGGCCAGTTTAGTCCGTATTTCACCGCAACTGATGAAGGGTCGGTTAGGCGCGCTCGAGGAAGGCCTTGTAGCCGCGATAGGCCTCGTAGATATCGGCCTTGTTAGCGACCTCCCACAGGGCGTGCATGGACAGGACGGCAACGCCGGAGTCGATGACGTTCATGCCGTACTCGGCCATGATGTAGGCGATGGTGCCGCCGCCGCCCGCGTTGACGCGGCCGAGCTCGCAGGTCTGGAAGTCAACGCCCGCCTCGTCCATGATGTCGCGGACGAGGGCCACGTACTCGGCGTCGGCGTCGTTGGAGCCACCCTTGCCGCGGCTGCCCGTGTACTTGTTGAAGCACAGGCCGCGACCCATGAAGGCGGCGTTCTTGGTCTCGAACTTGCCGGCGTAGCCCGGGTCAAAGCCGGCGGACACGTCAGAGGAGAGCATGCGGCTGCGGGCGAGTGCGCGGCGCAGGGCCAGCGGGCTGCTCTCGCCGGCGAGCGTCATGATCTCGGCGACGGTGTTCTCGAAGAAACGGCTCGTCATGCCGGTGGCGCCCACGGAGCCGATCTCCTCCTTGTCGACGATGAGCGTGATGCTCGTACGTTCGACGTCTGCCACGTTGATCTGGGCGAGCATGGAGGGGTAAGCGCAGACGCGGTCGTCGTGGCCATAGCCCAAAATCATGGAGCGGTCGAGACCCATGTCGCGGGCGGGGCCGGCGGGCACGACCTCTATCTCGGCGGAGAGGAAGTCCTCCTCCTCGACGTCGTACTGTTCCTTGAGGATGTCCAGGAACATCTGCTTGACGGGCTCCTTGGGGGCGTCCTTGTCGTCCACGTCAAACTTGACGGGACGGCCGCCCACGATCACGTCGAGGATCTCGGCGTCGACGGCGTCCTTGGCCGGCTTGGACATCTGCTCGCTCGAGAGGTGGATCAGCAGGTCGGAGATGGTAAAGACAGGGTCATCCGCCTTGTCGCCGATGTTGATGTCGACGGTGGTGCCGTCCTTTTTGCAGATGACGCCCACAAGCGCGAGCGGGGAGGCCACCCAGTGGTAGCTCTTGACGCCGCCGTAGTAGTGCGTGTCGAGGTAGGCCATGTCGCCGGCCTCGAAGGCGGGATTTTGCTTGAGGTCCAGGCGAGGTGAGTCCACGTGGGCGCCCAGGATGTTAAAGCCCTGCTCGAGCGGGGCGGTTCCAAGGTTGACGAGCATAAGGTCCTTGCCGTGGTTGGCGGCGTACACCTTGTCGCCTGCCTTGAGCTCGCGGCCTTCGGCGATCACGGTCTCCAGGTCGACGTAGCCCGCCTCCTCGGCCATCTTGATGCCGGTCTTGACACACAGGCGCTCGGTCTTGTTCTCACTCAAAAACTGCTTATAGCCGCGGCAAAGCTCCTCGAGCTCCTCGATCTGCTGTGGCGTGTACTTTTTCCATGCGCAGGGACGCTCCATGACGCAGGCTCCTTTCGGATCGATCGTGCTGGTTAATGTACCGTGAGCCATCGTATCACGCGCGGGCGCGCGGTGGCGGAGGAGCCTGATGTGCGGTGGCCGCGAGGCGGGGAGCGTGTAAACTGGTGGGAGCAAATCGTGCCCAGCCCAAAGCGAGGTATTCAATATGTCTGACAAACGCCGTACCTTTGCCGTTATCGACGGCAACTCGCTCATGCACCGCGCCTTCCACGCCGTGCCGCCCACCATGAACGCGCCGGACGGTCGCCCCACCAACGCGATCTTTGGCTTTTTAAACATGTTTCTCAAGATGATCGACGCCTTTAACCCCGATGGTGTGGTCGTGGCGTTTGATAAGGGCAAGCCGCGCGTGCGCATGGAGATGCTGCCGCAGTATAAGGCGCAGCGCCCGCCCATGGACCCCGACCTGCACGCGCAGTTCCCCATGATTAAGGAGCTGCTCGCTGCGCTCAACGTGCCGATTTTGCAGTCCGAGGGCTGGGAAGGTGACGATATCCTGGGCACCATGGCACGCCTGGGCGAGGAAGCCGGCTGCGACATGCTGCTGGTGACCGGCGACCGCGACATGTATCAGCTCGTGACCGAGCACGTCAACGTGGTCTCGACCCGCAAGGGCCTGTCCGACGTGGCGATTATGACGCCCGAGAGCGTGGACGACCTGTATCACGGCATTACGCCGGCGCTCGTGCCCGATTTTTACGGCCTGAAGGGCGATACGTCGGACAACATTCCCGGCGTGCCGGGCATCGGCCCCAAAAAGGCGAGCGCGCTCATCGCGCAGTACGGCAGCCTGGACGAGGTCATCGCGCATGCCGACGAGGTCAAGGGCAAGATGGGCGAGAACCTGCGCGCACACATCGACGACGCGCTGCTGAGCCGTAAGGTGGCGACCATCCGCACCGATGCGCCCGTTGAGCTCGATTTTGAGGCGACGTCCTTCCCGGCGTTTTCTGCCGATGAGGTTTCCGCGGCGCTGGGTACGCTTGGTATCACCGCCATGCAGAACCGTTTCTTGGCGCTGATCGGCGGCGAGGGCGGGGCAGCTGCCAGCACGTTTGAGATTCCTCACGTTATGCGCGCTGCCGCCGGCGATGCCGAGGCGCTCGCTGCCGCTGCCGCAGAGGTTTCGCGTGCGATCAAGGCAGGCGAGTGGGTTGCCGCCGTGGTGGACGATGACAAGGAGGAGGGCGCGCTTTTTGGCCTGACACGCACGCTGTGGCTGGCGACGTCCAAGGGGTTGCTTGCGCTCGAGGAGGGCGACGGCGGTGCGTCTGCCGTGGTCGATGGCTTCAACGTTGCCCACGGCGTGGTCGCCGGCGTGCTCGCGCGCCTGTTTATGGAGGGCCGCGTGGCGAGCCCGGACATGAAGGCGCTGCTGCACGAGCTTTCGCCCATCGATTCCTCTGAGCCCGAGCTCATGGATCCGCTGGCCGTCGATTCCACGCGCATCTTCGATACTGTGGTCGCCGCCTATCTGTTGGATTCCGACCGCTCCGAGTTTGATGAGGCGTATCTGGCCGATACCTATCTGCAGATGACGCTGCCTGCGGCGCGCGGCGCGGAGGGTGCTGGCGAGGACGCTCCTGCCCCTGCTGCCCGCACTGCGGCCCTGACGCTGGCGCTCGTGGCGCCGCTGCGCGACCGCATGGCCCGCGAGAACGCCGCCAACGTGTTCGATGGCATCGAGATGCCGCTCGTGCCGGTGCTTGCCAAGATGGAGCGCGCGGGCATGCTCGTGGACCCCGACCGCCTGCATAGTCTGTCCGAGGGTCTGGCGACCCAGATTGCCGAGATCGAGCGGAGCATTCGCGATCTGGCCGGCGACGAGACCTTTAACATCGGCAGTCCCATGCAGCTCTCGCACGTGCTCTTTGACGTGATGGGCCTTCCGACCAAGGGCCTCAAAAAGACCAAGCGCGGCTATTATTCGACCAACGCCAAGGTGCTGAGCGACCTTGCCCGTGACCACGAAATCGTGCGTCTGATCTTGGACTGGCGTGAGAAGTCCAAGATCAAGTCCACCTATCTGGACACGCTGGGCCCGCTGCGCCGTGGTGACGGGCGTGTGCACACCACGTACAACCAGACCATCACCGCGACGGGGCGTTTGTCTTCGAGCGACCCCAATCTGCAAAACATTCCGACGCGCTCGGAGCTGGGGCGTACCGTCAAGACGGCGTTCTCGGCGGGCGAGGGCAGCGTCTTTTTGGCGGTGGACTACTCGCAGATCGAGCTGCGCCTGCTCGCGCATCTTTCGGGTGACGAGCACCTGGTGCGCGCCTTCAACGAGGGCGAGGACTTCCATGCCGAGACGGCCGCGCGCGTATTTGGCGTGCCGGTGTCCGAGGTGACACCCGACCTGCGTAGCCGCGCCAAGGCCGTGAACTTTGGCATCGTGTACGGTCAGCAGGCCTATGGTCTGTCGCAGTCGCTGCACATCTCGATGGCCGAGGCGCGCGATATGATCGATCGCTACTACGAGGCCTACCCGGGCGTGCGCACGTTCCTCGACAATGTGGTGGCGCGAGCCAAGCAGACGGGCTATGCCGAGACCATGTATGGCCGCAGACGCCATATTCCCGAGCTCAAGGCCAAAAACCCACAGCTCCGCGGCTTTGGTGAGCGCACGGCCATGAACCACCCCATGCAGGGCACCGCCGCCGACATCATCAAGATCGCCATGGCCCGCGTAAGCCGTCGCTTGGAAGAAGAAGGCTTTGCCGCCCACATGATCCTGCAGGTACACGACGAACTGGACTTTGAGTGCCCCGTCGACGA
>CAJLJQ010000106.1:0-6444 GCA_905207015.1 uncultured Collinsella sp.
AAGCCATGGGATACGAGCAGAGCGTCCTGCGCCGGGCCACCGCCCGGCTGGAGGCCCAGCGGAAGGCCCGGGAGGAGGCGCAGGAGCGCCTGCGCTCCGAGATTTACACTAAGCTGCCCCGGGTGGCGGCCATCGACCGGGAGCTGCGGCGCACCATCGAGGCGTACAAGGCCAAGGAGACCGTGGGCGAGATCGACCGGATTCTCTTCGGCTCCCACAATGTGGACGGCCTGAAGGTCATCACTGCCAGCGTTCCCAACGCCGACACCGGCAGACTCCGCCAGATGGGCGACGTGCTGCGGGATAAGGACGCTTCCGTTGTGGCGGTGCTTGCCACGGTCAACGAGGGCAAGATTACCTTCCTGGCCGTCTGCGGCAAGGACGCCATTGCCCGGGGCATCAAGGCCGGCGACCTGGTGAAGCAGGTATGCTGCTGCTGCGGCGGCAGCGGCGGCGCTACCGGCAGTGGCGGTGGCGGCGGAGCAGAAAAGCCAGCCGTGGATATGAGGACCGACTTCATTTGGTTTAAGGTCGAGGTCCCCGAGGGCGTCGAGATCACCGACGTCGCCGGCGACACCGCCGACAGGGCCCAGTTTAAGTTCACCGAGAGCGAGCACGCCAGCGACCGCTTCATCCCCGTCTTCGACACTGACAAGAACGCCGACGAGCTGTTTGACTACGAGGCAAAGTGGAAGGCCAACTCCGGATGGACCGAGAGCGATCCCGTTAAGTACAACGGCAAGACCTGGCGCAGCGCCTACTTTACGCACACGGGCGGCGTGACGACCGAGTACTTCACCGACGTTGACGGCGGCAGCGTGTACGTGCGCATCGACAATGTCGAAGAGCACAAGGACGCCGTCGAGACCATGATGAAGTCTCTGGAATTTGCCGACGACATCGCCGAGGCAAAGACCGAGGCCATGGACGTCAAGCTCGACGATATCGAGATCAAGCGCTAAGCGACTGGCGAGCGCAGCGGGAAACACGGGCGCAGTGCAAACAAGCGACGGTGCCCCAGCGTTTCGTACTAAGGGAGGGCCGGTAAACCGACCCTTCCTTTCTTATGCCGGTAGCCGACGAACGCAGGATGCCGGACGCCGAAACCACCCCAAATGTGGCAACGGTACGAAAACGGCAAGCCCCCCAACACGTCCACCCGCCGATTTATAGCGCCGCGCACACAATTTAAGCCGACGCCTTTAAACATCCGGGCAGTATAGTGACCAAAATGAGTGCATAACCGCACCCTGCGAATGGAGGAGTTATGACCGAACACCACGCCATCAGTCGCCGAGCGTTTACGCTGGGCCTTGGACTTGCAGCGTTGTCGCCTCTGGCAAGCCTGCCCGAAACCGCCATGCTGGGCATTAGTCCGCGGACAGCCTTTGCGGACGGCACGGCCGAGTCAGCGGCCACCCTCGACAAGTTCGTCATTCGCCTTCGCCCCGCGGGCTATTTTCGCACCGCGAGCGTCAACGAAGACGGCAACGTCATCGGCAACGTCTGCCACCTGTTTAATGACGGCACGTCCAGCAAGCTCATCCTTGAGCATGTACTGACCGATGCGGACGGCACAAACTGGTACGCCATCCGCACCCTGCTCAATTTCGAAGAGCACAAGAAGACGGGCAACAGCATTTGGTCGGTCGATGGCGACTCGGACAAAGATGGAAAGGTCATCCACGTATGGAGTGGCGAGCATGACGGCAAGGCCAGCCGCTCTTTTGCGTTCGACCGCCAGCTAAACGGAACCTACATCATCCGAGACCGCACAAACGAGAAAAAAGACATTAATTACCTGGCCATAGAAAAGGACGGCAAAGACCAAGACAACAATAAGATCTGCCACAAGAGGAAGAGCATTCCTTGGGAGCTCGAACTTGTCGGTTACGACATGGGCGAGATCAATACCACGGTTAGAAGTATCGACTGGACCACGTATAGCAGCTACGTCGACGGACCATGCTGGATGAGCTACGTCGATGGCAAGAAATACCTCGACGAGCTGAGCATCCCAGGCACGCACGATTCGAGCACCTGCAGTGTGGACAACGACACCGAGCCCCAAACCTCGCTTGTAAAGTGCCAGCAGGACTACATACCAACGCAGCTGCTCGAGGGAATCCGCTATTTTGATATCCGGCTCGGAAAGGGCGACAACCCTGGCATCGACCATGGGATGTTCTACCTGCTCAAAAAAGACGGGAACTTTCTGCATCTCTCCGATGTCATCGGGTACTTCAAAACGTTTTTGAACGAACACCCGTCAGAAGCGCTCATCATGCTCGCATCGCGCGGCAACGACGAGGCTACCAACGAAAGCATAACGACGGCCTTCGCCAAGGTTATGGCCGATAACCCCGATCTGTTCTACACGTCGAGCCACGTCCCCACGCTGGGCGAGGTGCGCGGAAAGATCGTCCTGCTGCGTCGATTTGAACTCGCCGGCAACAGCGTAGACGGCCACACATGGGGCCTCGACCTCACCGAATGGGACGACAAAATCAAGACGCATTCCGGAAAGTCCATGTGCCTCGTGAAATACGAGCAAGGCTTTGAGGCTGCGGGCAATACGGGCGACAAAGAGCCCTATAGCACAACGGTATATGCCCAAGACCATTACAGCTGCACGGGGTCCAGTAAAATCGACTGGGTCGATATGGCCCTGAAGGCAGCGACCGAACTCGAGCGCAACCTCGTATATATCCCTGCCGAGGACGGGACAAAGGTGCAGGTAACGGAGCGCTGCTGGTTTATCAACTACACGAGCTGCACGCAAAACAACCCATTTACCGCAGCGCGCGTGGTCAACGAGCATCTGTACAAGAGCTCGTATATAAACAGCACCGGAATTGAGAGCACTAAGGCAGACTGCCGCAAGCACATTGGCATCATCGTATCCGACTTTGTTGATGCGTCACTGGCCCGGAGCATCTACCAACGCAATTACAACGATGCGCAGCATAAACAGACCGTTTCGTGCTATCTCCCGACCCGCATGCGCATGACGTACGGCGACTCGCTGAGCGATGCCTCGCTCCAGGATGGCAAGACCGTTGGCGAGGGCCATTTCCGCCTCGTCGGCAGCAGCAACGTACTCAACGTGGCGGCTTCGGGCCATGCGTTTGCCATCGAATATGTGGATGTCGACGCCTTGGGCAACGAGACCGTTACGGAGCTGCGGGGTCATGTGCCCATCGATATCGATCCGCGCGCGTTGACGCCCCATTTTGAGGGGCTCGAAGGCCTTAAGGCCGGCGAAGACGTGCGCGCCAAGATTGCGGCATCACTCGAGGGCAAGCTCGAAACCGATGCCTGCACGGCCCAGCTCGAGTTTGTGCACGACGCGAACGGCGCTCCGGGCACGACAATGGCCGAGGGCGAAACATTTGCCGCAGGGACGTACTGGGTGCGCGCGAAAGGCCTTTTGGGCGACGCGGCACAGAACTACACGCTCGCCAGCGATGGAGCCGCAAGCTTTACCGTAGCGGCCTCGGGCAGTGCAGGCGGCACCGGCGCCGGCACCGACGGTGGCACGGGTTCCAACGCAGGCAGCACTGATAAGAACGGTAAGGGCAACAAGGGCAAGAACTCGGGCGGAAAACTCGCCGACACGGGCGACGGCTCCGGCATTGCCGCCGGGCTCGCTGCCGCCGCCGTGGCGACAACGGTCGCCGGCGCAGCAATGCTTGCAAATGACCGCGAAGACAACGGAGACGTTGACGATTAGGCCAGCCGGCCCTTTTGGACACATCGATTTAATGAGGGGCGCAGGACACCGTTCTGTGCCCCCGATTTTTACCTTGGCCCGAACGCCGCCATAGGCTACATCACCATGTCCAGCGCGTTAACAAACTCCTGGGCCTTCGCACGGCTGCTCAGACTAAAGACGCAAGCAGTCAACAGCCTGTTACGTAGGAAAACGTCGCGGCCCTTGATCCTGTTGACCCCCGTGATGTCCTTAAGATAGACAATCTCGGTGTGCTTGCCACCAAACGTGCCCTTCTTGAGCACCTCAATACGGTTAGGGTAGATCTTGACGTCTTTAAACCCACCCGAACCCTTGTCCTGAAACAGCAAGGTGTTGTTGTCCATGCGTGCCACTCCCATGGGGTTCGTTAAAACTGTCTCTATGGCCACATTTTAGTCACAGCAAGACCCCATGCGAAGATGTCAGACAGCACAGCAATTCGTGTCCGCGCGAGGCTTTAAACTAAATGCGATAAACATGCATTCCACAAGAGGAAAGTGGGGCGACAGTGATGGGCGAACTGGTAAACCGCGGGGAATCGACAATCGTGCCAGAAGTTTTTTACAAGCAGGTTTCCTCGATTCTCAACGCCGCTCGCGACAAGGCCTATACCGCCGTTAACTATGCGATGGTTGAGGCGTATTGGGATATCGGCAAGAGCATTGTTGATGAGCAGGGCGGAGAGGAACGCGCCAAGTATGGAGAGGCGCTGCTCAAGGCCCTCGCAATCAGACTTACCAAGGATTTTGGTAAAGGTTTTGAAGCAAGAGAGCTGCGTAAAATGCGTCAGTTCCATCTTGCATTTCCAATTCGGGACTCACTGCGTCCCGAATTGAGCTGGACACATTACCGCAGGTTAATACGCATTCCTGACCCCGAAACTCGAACATGGTACATGAACGAATGCGCCGATTCTCGCTGGAGCACGCGTCAGCTCGAACGCCAGATCAACACCATGTTCCGAGAGCGCCTACTTGCCAGCAAGGACAAGGAGGCCGTCACCAAGGAAATCCAAAAGAGCGCCCCGGCTCGTCGCCCCGAGGATATCATCCGCGACCCATACGTACTGGAGTTTTTAGGTTTCACGGACGATGCTGCGTTTCGCGAGAGCGATCTAGAGCAGGCACTCATAACGCATCTTCAGAAGTTCCTGCTGGAGCTTGGCCGTGGCTTCGCTTTCGAGGCGCGCCAAAAGCGCATCACCTTTGATGGGCGCCATTTCTATATTGACCTTGTGTTTTACAACTATCTGATGCGCTGCTTCGTGCTCATCGACCTTAAGACCGATGACCTTACGCATCAGGACCTGGGCCAGATGCAAATGTATGTGAACTACTACACACGCGAGCTCATGAACGAAGGCGACAATCCGCCCATAGGCATCGTGCTCTGCGCGGACAAAAGCGATTCGATTGTCGAGTACACGCTGCCCGAAGACAACGACCAAGTGTTTGCCGCCAAATACCTGCCGTATCTTCCAAGCAAGGAAGAGCTGGCGCGCGAGCTGAGTGCCGAGTACCGCGCCATCAACGAAGCGACTAATGGCGAAACGCAAGGGTAGCGGCACGTTGCGACCGATACCCCCCCCCACGGCGTTTCATATCCCCCGACATAAGAGGAGCGCTCCATGACAGACGGACCGAAAACAACACTGCGCGACTGCGTCTATGGGCTCGCCGTCGGCGACGCACTGGGCGTTCCTTACGAGTTCAGGCCCCGCGGCACGTTCGAATGCGCGGACATGATCGGCTACGGCACGCATGGGCAGCCCGCCGGCACCTGGAGCGACGACACATCCATGACGCTTGCCACTTGCGATTCGATTAGGAAGCTTGGGCACATCGACACCGCGGACATGCGCAACAAGTTCGTAGGCTGGATTGCCCGTGGCGAGTATACGGTCGACGGCGTTTTCGATTACAGCGGTACGACCGCTCGCGCCCTGCGCACCGGCAAATGAGGCTCCGGCGAGCGCGACAACGGCAACGGCTCGCTCATGCGCATCGCGCCCCTGGCGTTCACCGATGCGACAGACGAAGAGATCAGCGAGGTCTCCGCGATTACGCACGCCCACAGAACGTCAACCGATGCATGCATCATATTTGTCGAGCTGATGAGGGATGTGATGAACGACGCGTTCCCCTCGTGGGCACTCCATCTGAAAGGCGTGCCTGAGCAGGAGATCAAGTCAGGTGGCTTCGTGCGCCACACCCTTAAGGCAGCCGCCTGGTGCTTCGTCAACACCAACAGCTACGAAGATTGCGTGCTTGCCGCCGTCAACCTAGGCGACGACACCGACACCACCGCAGCCGTCGCAGGTGCCCTCGCCGGCACGGCCTACGGTATCGGCGCAATTCCGCAGGAGTGGGTCGACGCCCTACGCGGAAAAGAGCTGATTGAGAACTGCTTGTTTTAGGGCGCCATTCAAGAAATAAGGTAGGAGGCATCATGGATAGGAAGATCGCGAATATCGATGAGTTCCAAATGGACGAAAACGAGACCCCGATACTCCCAACGGGACTGAGGGAGGAAGAAAACCTTTACGTCCTCCCCGACGGGCGTTACCTCCCCTGCGGGGTCTACAGGACCGCGGACGGCGGTTCGATCATTTATGAGCCATCCGAACTAAGCTTCTTCGGGCAGATGCTTGCTCAATTCAAAGAGAACTAGAGGCTTGATTGCCCGTTAGA
>CAJLJQ010000107.1:0-6309 GCA_905207015.1 uncultured Collinsella sp.
GGAGCCCAAGGCTGCGCCCAAAAAGCGCATGTCTTCGGTGAAGCCCAAGCCTGCGGCTGCTAAGAAGGCTCCGGCTAAGGCCAAGGCTACGACGACCAAGGCCAAGGCCAAGGCTGCCGCAAAGCCCGCTGCTAAGGCCGCAGCCAAGAAACCGGCTGCCAAAAAGGCCGCTACCAAGGCCAAGTCTGCTTCTGTTAAGCCGTCTGCCAAGGATGCGTAACAAAACCGTTACAGCTGTAATTACCCGCCCCGACGAGGCGTAGGATACAAGTCATAACCGTTCCGGGAGAAACATCCCCGGGGGAAAGGAACGTATGAATAAGATCTTCGACAACAAGCAGGAGTTTACCGAGCTCTATCGCGATGCCGTCATGAGCATCAGCGGTAAGAGCGTCGAGGCCGCCAGCGACCTCGACCGCTTTAACGCCCTGGCCAAGCTCGTGGCCGAGAAGGCGCGCACCGTTGCCACCAAGAGTGACGCCCGCGTCACCGCCGAGGGCAAAAAGCGCGTGTACTACTTCTCGATCGAGTTTTTGATCGGCCGCCTGCTCGACAACTACCTGCTCAACTTTGGCGTGCGCGACATGGTCGCCGAGGCGCTCGACGACATGGGCTTTGACCTGTCCGTCATCGAGAACCAGGAGCCCGATCCGGCCCTGGGCAACGGTGGCCTGGGTCGTCTGGCCGCGTGCTTCCTGGATTCCATGGCAGCCGAGGGCATTGCCGGCTACGGCAACGGCATGCGCTACCGCTACGGCCTGTTTAAGCAGGAGATTGTCAACGGCAGCCAGGTCGAGGCCACCGACGAGTGGCTCACCCACGGCTATCCCTGGGAGGTCCGTCGTCAGGACAAGGCCGTGACCATCAAGTTTGGTGGCCATGTTGAGGGCTTTGAGGAGAACGGCCGCACGTTCTACCGCACGGTGGACACGCAGGACATCCTGGCTGTCCCTTATGACATCCCCGTCGTGGGCTATGCCGGCGAGACCGTCAACAAGCTGCGCGTCTGGGCCGCCGAGCCGGTCGAGGAGCACTTCGATCTGGAGGCCTTCAACCGCGGCGACTACGCCCTGGCCGACGCCGAGCGCGCCGAGGCCGAGGCCATCAGCGCCATCCTCTACCCCAACGACGCCGGCGAGCACGGCCGTCTGCTGCGCCTGAAGCAGGAGTACCTGTTTGTCTCGGCCGGCATCTACAGCCTGCTCGACACCTTTGAGAAGGAGCACGGTGAGAACTGGGAGCTGCTGCCGCAGTTTGTGGCCATCCACACCAACGACACGCACCCCGCCATGTGCGGCCCCGAGCTCATGCGCATCCTCATCGACGAGAAGAAGCTCGAGTGGGACGACGCCTGGAACATCGTGACGCAGGTCGTGAGCTACACCAACCACACCATCCTGCCCGAGGCTCTGGAGAAGTGGCCCATCGGCACGTTCTCCAAGCTCCTCCCCCGCGTGTACCAGATCATCGACGAGATCAGCCGTCGTTGGCACGAGTCGTTCGACACAACGCAGGAGGGCTGGCAGGAGCGTCTGCGCCAGACCGCCATCCTGTGGGACGGCGAGATTCGCATGGCCAACCTGTCTGTGATTTGCAGCCACAGCGTCAACGGCGTGGCCAAGATCCATTCCGACATCATCAAGAACATCGTGCTCAAGGACTTCTATGCCCTGACGCCCGAGAAGTTCAACAACAAGACCAACGGCATCTCGCACCGTCGCTTCTTTGCCGAGGCCAACCCCACCTACGCCAAGCTCGTGACCGAGGCCATTGGCGATGGCTGGCTCAAGGACGCCTTTGAGCTGGAGAAGCTCAAAGAGTTCCAGAACGACACCGAGTTCCTGAAGGCCGTTGGTGCCTCCAAGCGCGCCAACAAGGAGCGTCTGGCCGCCTACGTCAAGGCCGAGACCGGTCTGGTTATTGACCCCAACACCGTCTTCGATGTTCAGGTTAAGCGCTTCCACGCCTACAAGCGCCAGCTCATGAACATCATGAAGGTGATGGACATCTACAACCGTCGCATCGCCGATCCTAACTTCCACGTGACGCCGACGACCTTCATCTTTAGCGGCAAGGCTGCCTCGAGCTACACCTTTGCCAAGGAGACCATCCGCCTCATTAACTCCGTGGCTGACGTCATCAACAACGACCCGCGCGTCAACGAGGTCATGAAGGTCTGCTTTATCCCCAACTTCCGCGTGAGCAACGCCCAGCTCATCTACCCCGCCGCCGAGATCTCGGAGCAGATCTCCACGGCCGGCAAGGAGGCCTCGGGCACGTCCAACATGAAGCTCATGATGAACGGCGCCATTACGCTGGGTACCCTTGACGGCGCCAACATCGAGATCGCCGATCTGGCCGGCCGCGAGAACGAGGCCATCTTTGGCCTGACCGCCCCCGAGGTCGAGCAGCTTTGGGCATCCAACAGCTACTTTGCGTGGGATACCCTCAACGGCGACCGCGAGCGTCTGGGCCGCGTGATGGACGAGCTCAAGGACAACACGTTTGCGGGTCTTTCGGGCAACTTCGAGAGCATCTACAACGAGCTCATGAACAACAACGACCCCGACCTAGTCATGGCTGACTTCCGTAGCTACGTGGATGCATGGGAGAACCTCACGGGCAGCTACGGCGACCAGGAGACCTGGAACCGCAAGGCCCTGCTCAACACCGCCTCGAGTGGCTGGTTCTCGTCCGACCGCACCATTCGCGAGTATCGCGACGAGATCTGGCACGCGTAAAGGCCGCGAGCTCCCTTTGCCGCACGGCATTACTCGACGGGCGCGACCGAGCGCCGCGTCCGTCGCTAATGGGTTTAGGAACATCGATGACAGAAGGAGAAATCGATGAGTAAGAAAGAATGCATCGCGATGCTCCTCGCAGGAGGACAGGGCAGCCGATTGGGGGCACTCACCCAAAAGATCGCCAAGCCGGCGGTTAGCTTTGGTGGCAAGTTCCGCATTATCGACTT
This sequence comes from uncultured Collinsella sp., assembly GCA_905207015.1. Taxonomy (GTDB): domain Bacteria; phylum Actinomycetota; class Coriobacteriia; order Coriobacteriales; family Coriobacteriaceae; genus Collinsella. Next base: position 2,972 of record CAJLJQ010000107.1, read on the forward strand.
TTCGCTGTCCAACTGCTCCAACTCGGGCATCGACACGGTGGGCGTTCTGACGCAGTACCGTCCCTACCTGCTGCATGCCTACGTGGGCTCCGGCGAGGCGTGGGATCTGGACAGCCGCGACGGCGGCGTGTCGATCCTGCCGCCGTACGAGACGCAGACCGGCGGCGCCTGGTATGCGGGCACGGCCGACGCCATTACGCAGAACCTCGACTACATCAAGGCCAACGACCCCAAGTACGTCCTGATTCTTTCGGGCGATCACCTGTATCGCATGGACTACCGCAAGATGCTTAAGACGCACATTGAGAACAACGCCGACCTCACGGTGAGCGTTATGCCCGTGCCGTGGGAGGAAGCCAGCCGCTTTGGCATCCTGACCACCGACCCCGAAGACGGCCGCATCACCAAGTTCACCGAGAAGCCCGAGAAGCCCGATTCGAACCTCGCGTCCATGGGCATCTACATCTTCTCGGCCGACGTGCTGATCGAGGCGCTCGAGGAGGACGCTCTGGACCAGCGCTCGAGCCACGACTTTGGCAAGGACATCATCCCCAAGCTGCTCGGTGAGAACAAGCGCCTGTACAGCTACGAGTTCCACGGCTTCTGGAAGGACGTCGGCACCATCGCCAGCTTCCATGAGACCTCGATGGACTTGCTGGGTAACAACCCCGAGTTCGATCTGTTCGACAAGAACTTCCCCATCATGTCCAACATCACCACGCGTCCGCCGCACTACATTGGCCCTGACGGCCGCCTGGACGACTGCCTGGTCTCCAACGGCTGCAAGATCTACGGCACCGCTCGCCACTCGATCCTTTCGACCGATGTCATCATCGAGGAGCGCGCCGTGGTCGAGGACTCCGTGCTGCTGCCGGGTGCGCACGTTAAGAGCGGCGCGCACATCTGCCGCGCTATTTTGGGCGAGAACTCCACGGTCGAAGAGGGCGTGAAGCTCGGCTCTGTCGATACCACCAAGGATACGGCCGTCGTTGGAAATGACGTCGTTATCGGGAAGGGGGAATGATCCGATGATCAATCGCAAGGCCATCGGTTATATCACCGCTAACTACTCTTCGACCTACGGCAGCGTGCTGCTCAAGGACCGTCCCATCGCATCCGTTCCGTTTTTGGGCCGCTACCGCCTGATCGACTTTCCGCTGTCCAACATGATGAACGCCGGCATCAAGACCGTCGGCGTCGTCATGCCGGGCAACTACCGCTCGCTGATCGACCACGTGGGCTCGGGCAAGGACTGGGGCCTGGACCGCAAGAAAGGCGGCCTGTTCATGGTGCCCGGCAACGCGTATGGCACCACCAAGGGCGGCATGCGCTTCCTGTTGCGCGACATCATCTCCAACAAGACGCTGTTCCAGCGCTCGGACATGCCCTATGTTGTGATGATGGGCACCAACATCATCTTTAACATGGACCTCAACACCATCATCGAGGCGCACGAGAACTCCGGTGCCCAGATGACCGTGGTGTACTGCAAGGCCACGCGCAACGTCGATGACGAGACCAAGCTCGAGATTAACGAGAACGGCCGCCTGACGGGCGTGAGCGCCGGCGTCGTGTACGGCGACAACGCCTCTATGGACTGCTGCATCGTCAACCGCGATACGCTGCTCGAGATTATCGACCACTACCAGGCCGCCGACTATCTGGACCTGCTCGAGGCACTCCAGGGCGACTTTGGCAACATCGACGTGTGCAGCTACGAGTACAAGGGCGAGGTCGTGGGCGTGTTTAGCGAGAAGTCGCTGTATCGCCGCAGCATGGACCTGCTCGACCAGACCGTGGCCGACCAGCTCTTCGATCCCGAGCGCCCGATCCTGACCAAGGCTCACGACGTGCCGCCTTCGCGCTATGCGACCGGCAGCCACGCGTGCAACTCGATCATCTCAGCCGGCTGCATCATCAAGGGCACCGTGCGCAACTCAATCCTGTCACGCGGCGTCGTGGTCGAGGAAGGAGCTTCGGTGACCAACTCGATCATCAACCAGAGCTGCATCATCAAGAGCGGCGCACGCGTTGAGAACGCCATCCTGGACAAGAACAACGTGGTCCCCACCAACACCGAGCTTCGCGGCACGCCCGAGAACATCCTGGTGCTGGGCAAGGCTCCGTTAACTTCCGACACCACCATCGTACGTTAACGTTGGCACCGCAACATCGCTCGTGACATGTAGAATAGCCGCCCGGTTAGCGCCAGGCGGCTATTCTCGAATTGCAACATGGGAGACAATATGGCAGATTCCAGCAAAAAGATGCAGATCGTGTTTGCCTCGGCCGAGTGCGCACCGTTTGTAAAGACCGGTGGCCTGGGCGACGTGGCGGGCTCGCTGCCCGCGGCGCTTGTGCGCGCCGGCGCCGAAGTTATCGTGATGGTGCCCAAGTACGCCACCATCAAGGACGAGTACAAGGCGCAGATGGAGCACTTCTCCGACTTTTACGTGAGCTTGGGCTGGCGCAACGAGTACTGCGGTCTCGAGAAGCTCGAGCACGACGGCGTCACCTATATGTTCATCGACAACGAGCGCTACTTTGCGCGCGACTATCCGTACGGCTTCTTTGATGACGGCGAGCGCTTCGCGTTTTTCTCCAAGGCCATCACCGAGAGTCTGCAGCACCTGCCGACCGGTTTTGAGTGTGACATCCTGCACTGCAATGACTGGCAGACGGCACTGGCGCCCGTGTTCTTGCGCGAGTTCTACCAGGGCCTGCCGCTGTACGACCGCGTCAAGACCGTGTTCTCGATCCACAACGTGGCGTTCCAGGGCCAGTTTAGCGACACTGTGATGGAAGACATCCTGGGCGTGGCGCATATTCCTGCGGCCGCCTCGCAGCTGCGTTGCGACGCCTGCAGCATCAACTACATGCTGGGCGCGCTGCGCTATGCCGAACTGGACGCTCCGGATGCCGACACGCTCGGGGCTTTCCGCCCCGGAACGGCCTGCATCGTCCGCAAAAAGATCGGCGACGGAACCCTGTATTACTGCGGAACCAACGTCGGCGAAGGCAGTTTCAAAAACAAGGCGGCTTTCGACGCGCTGCTCGGCGAAGTGCTGCGCACCGGAAATGCCGCGCCGACGCTGGGCGCCCGGGGAGGCGTTCGCGCCGATGCGCTATACGAACGGGATCGTCTGAATTTCATCGCCCTACGCAATCCCGGCGCGGAAGCCCGCCCCGTTTCGCTCGGCTTCGAAGGCCGCGCGCACGGCCTGTTCTCCGGACTGGAGATCGAGGGCGGCAGGGAAATTTCCGTTCCGGCCGGTTTTTGCGACCTGTTCACCGTCGAACCCGAATAACCGTCCGCCCATGCCTCTGATTTACCGATC
>CAJLJQ010000108.1:0-6239 GCA_905207015.1 uncultured Collinsella sp.
AGTTCGCGATCCCCGGCCTTGACGACGAGTTCCGCGTCATCGTGTCTCCGTGGATTCTGACGGTGCTCGTTACCGACCGCCTGGCTCGCTACTACGAGACGGTCACCAAGCACAACCTCAAGTATCGTCGCTACTATCACCAGTTCGACTACTAAAGAAAACGGGTGCGGGAACGCGCCGGGCTATTGAGAGGAACACAGAATGAGGCAGTACATCATCGCCAGCCATGCGCACTTCGCTACCGGCATCAAGGAGAGTGTCGAGCTGCTCTCGGGCGCTCGCGACAACGTCCACGATCTTTCGATGTTCGTCGATGACCGCATGGACGTGGCCGAGGAGGCCCAAAAACTGCTGGCAGGCATGGCTGCCGACGATGATGTCGTTGTCTGCACCGACCTCTTTGGCGGCAGCGTCAACAACGAGTTCACCAAGATCGTCCAGACGCGTCCCCGCACGTACCTCGTTACCAACATGAACCTTCCTCTGCTTATCCAGCTGCTGTTCTCTGACGAGTCGGCGCCGGTTGAGGAGACGATTCGCGCCATCGTCGCTGCGGACGATACGCGCGTGAAGTTTGTCAACGATCTTTTGGTCGATGACGAAGAGGAAGAAGAGTTCTAATCCGCAGCACCTACTGACACGCCGTAAGACGGCACAAGACCTTTGGGGGGTCACATTATGATTCAGCTACTTCGCGTCGACCATCGCCTGCTTCATGGCCAGGTCGCGGTCTCTTGGGTCCAGGGCCTTGGCTCCAACTGCATTTTCTGCGTGGGCGATAAGGTCGCCAACGACCCGGTGTGGAAGACGACGCTCAAGATGGGCAAGCCTGCCGGCTGCAAGCTCGTCATCAAGGATATGGCGAATGCCATCGAGGCCATTAACTCGGGTGTGACTGACAAATACAAGATGATTATCTGTGTCGCCACCATCGCTGAGGCAAAGCAGCTTGTTGAAGGCTGCCCGCAGATCAAGTCGGTCAACCTGGGCAACACCAAGCCCAAGGACGAGAAGCGCCCCGATGCTCGTCAGGTCTCTCGTCAGATCTTCCTGACTGCAGCCGAGGAGGCCGATGTGCGTGAGATGCTGAACAACGGCGTCGAGGTCGAGATCCGTCCTCTGGCCGATGACCCCAAGGTTGACTGCGCAAGCGTGCTCTAGGCGTTCAATTTCGAAGAGTCTGAGCTCTTCGTAGTGTCCTATTAGGAAAGGGGGATATATGCTTACCCAAGCAATCCTCATCGGACTTATCGCCGCATTTGGTAAGTTCGACTTCCAGCTCGGTACGCTCTATGCGTTCCGCCCCATCGTCCTGTGCCCGCTCGTGGGCCTGGTGCTGGGGGACCTGCAGTCCGGCCTCGCGATCGGCGCCAGCCTGGAGCTTCTGTTCATGGGCTCGATCTCCATCGGCGCCTACGTGCCGCCTGATGAGACGATCGGCGGCGTGCTCGCCTGCGCCTTCGCTATCCAGTTGGGCCAGAGCACCGAGGCAGCCATCGCGCTCGCTATGCCCATCGCCACGCTGTGCCTTGCCATCAAGAACATCCTCAACGCCGCCCTGCCGATTCTGGTTGACCGCGCTGATGTCTTCTCCGGCCAGGGTAACCTTAAGGGTGTCTATGCGATGCACTTCCTGATCGGTTTGACCGGTATCATCATGGCGTTCCTGCTGTGCTCGCTGTCGTTCTATCTGGGTGCTGACGCCATCCAGGGCATGCTCGACTTCATCCCGCCCTTTGTCCTTGCTGGCTTTGGCGTTGCCGCCAACATCCTGCCGGCCATGGGCTTCGCCATGCTCGGCCGCCTGGTGCTCACCAAGCAGCTCGTGCCCTTCTACTTCCTGGGCTTCCTGCTGTGCTCCTACGCCAACGTGCCCGTCCTGGGCGTCGCCCTGATCGCCATCATCATCGGCATCGACAAGTTCGACCTGCTCGGCCTGGGCGGAGCCCAGCCCCAGCTTTCCGCGGAAGGGGATGAGGACGATGACTTCTAGTCCCGAGAACAAGATCACGCGCTCCGACCTCGTCAAGAGCGCCGTCAACGTCGGCGCCCTGGGCATGGAGTTCTCCTGGACCTACTACAAGCAGATGAACATCGCCTTCTGCCTGATGGTCGCCAACATGCTCAAGAAGATCTACGCCGGCCGCCCCGACGACTACGCCGAGGCCCTGCATCGCCACTGCGCGTTCTTCAACATCACCGTCCAGTTCGCCCCGTTCGTCGGCGGCATCGCGATGGCCATGGAGGAGAAGGTCGCCCGCGGCGAGATCGAGCCCGAGAGCGTCAACGACGTCAAGGCCGCCCTCATGGGCCCGCTGTCCGGCATCGGCGACTCCATCTTCCTGTCGACGCTGCGCGTGGTCGCCGCCGCGGTGGGCATCAGCCTGTGCCAGGCCGGCAACCCCTTCGGCCCCATCGCCTTCCTGCTCATCTACAACGTCCCCGGCTTCGCGCTGCGCATCTGGGGCGCCGTCAAGGGCTACGAGCTGGGCGTGGGCTTCCTGGACGAGGCCCAGAGGACCGGCCTCATGCAGAAGATCATGACCTGCGTGGGCATCGTGGGCGTCATGGTCGTGGGCGCCATGTGCAAGGACATGTTCTGGGCCAGCATCCCGGTGGCCATCGGCTCGGGCGAGGACGCCCAGACCCTCCAGGACATCCTGGACGGCATCATGCCCGGCATGCTCGGCATGCTCGCCTTCTGGCTGTACTACTGGCTGCTGTCCAAGAAGATCAACCCCATGGTGCTGATCGTGGCCACCATGGTCGTGGGCATCATCGGCGCGTTCTTCGGCGTGCTGGCGTAAGGACCCGGCCTATTATTTGCCCCCAAGGGAAACGGCGACCCATTGCGGTCGCCGTTTTTTATTACCGAAAGCTAGTTGGAGGTGCTTCGTGATTCGATCTGACAATCCACCCGATAATGGCGTGAGCGGGGCGATGTATCTATTTGGCACGGCGCTCTTGTGGAGTTTTATCGGCATCCTCGTTCGCGCCAATTCGCAGTCAGCTCTTTTGATCGGTGCCGTCACGGCAATATTTATGGCGCTCTTTATCCTGCTCGTCGGCAGGCCTGTCCTTCGCGTCAGCCGTCTTATTGTCCTTGTGGCCGTCTGCAACTTCGTGACGGGCACCACGTTTAACTTTGCCAACCAGCTCACGACGGTCGGCAACGCGATCGTTCTGCAGTACACCTCGATGATTTTCGTTATCGTGTATCAATCGCTCGCAACTCGCACGTTGCCCTCGCCTGCGAAGATTGCCTCCGTGGTGGTTGCTTTTACGGGTATGGGACTTTTCTTTTTAGGTGATTTGAGCGCCGAGGGCATGCTCGGAAATCTGCTTGCCGTCATTTCGGGCGCCACCTTTGGGCTGTGTTTCTTTTTAAACTCTCGCCCCGATGCGTCGCCCATGGTGTCCTCGCTCATCTCCTGCGGCATCTCGATACTTCCGATCGTCTATTTTGCCGGCGACCTAGGCTCCGTGAAACCCTTTGAGTGGGGGCTTATGCTGGTGCATGGCCTTTTTTGCAGCGGCCTTGCGAGTGTGCTGTATGCCAAGGGGATTGCGCGCACCAACGCGTTTGCGGCCAACTTGGTTTGCATGAGTGAGGTCGTGCTCGCTCCCTGCTGGTCGGCGCTCCTCTTTGGCGAGGTCTTTCGCTGGAACGAGTTTTTGGGCGCAGCGATGATCGTTTTGGTGATTGTGGCCAACTTGGCATCCGATGCTTTTGCCGACGGCTTTCTGGTGGCGCTTGTCCGCCATCGAAACAAAGAGCGTGCCTAATGGGATGCGCCTGCCGTTTACGGTAAAAAACACCCCGCTGAGCGACTGGTATTAAATAAGGCGAACCTGCATACCTATAATTGGTATCAAATCATTTGTGCCTGGCATGGGTGTTAGCAGCACACCAGGTACGCTTCGAGCCGTGGAATCGAACTCCCGGAATTGATATCAACAACGCGCGCGACGGGAGTGACGACGGTTCGAGATTCCTTATTGGGAGGAATTATGCTTGTCCAAGCAATCCTCGTCGGCTTAGTCGGAGCGTTTGGATGCCTCGACTACCAGCTCGGCACCCTCTACGCGTTCCGCCCCATCGTCCTGTGCCCGCTCGTGGGCCTGGTGCTGGGGGACCTGCAGACTGGCCTTGCCGTTGGCGCCAGCCTGGAGTTGCTGTTCATGGGCTCGATTTCCATCGGCGCCTACGTGCCGCCTAACGAAACCGTCGGCGGCGTGCTCGCCTGCGCGTTTGCCATTCAGCTCGGTCAGGGTACCGAGACGGCCATCGCGCTCGCCATGCCCATCGCCGTCCTTGCGCTGACGATCGGCAACATTACCAATGCCTTGTTCCCTGTGTTTGTCGATATGGCAGACAAGTTCGCCCTCAAGGGAAACCTCAAAGGCATCTACGCCGTTCATTGGGGAATTGGAATCTGGGGCTGCGTCGAGTACTTCCTGCTGTGCGGCGGCGCCTTCTATTTGGGTTCCGACGCCATCCAGGGCCTGCTCGACTTCATCCCGCCCTTCATCATCGACGGTTGCGGCGTTGCCGCCAACATCCTGCCGGCCATGGGCTTCGCCATGCTCGGCCGCCTGGTGCTCACCAAGCAGCTCGTGCCCTTCTACTTCCTGGGCTTCCTGCTGTGCTCCTACGCCAACGTGCCCGTCCTGGGCGTCGCCCTGATCGCCATCATCATCGGCATCGACAAGTTCGACCTGCTCGGCCTGGGCGGAGCCCAGCCCCAGCTTTCCGCGGAAGGGGATGAGGACGATGACTTCTAGTCCCGAGAACAAGATCACGCGCTCCGACCTCGTCAAGAGCGCCGTCAACGTCGGCGCCCTGGGCATGGAGTTCTCCTGGACCTACTACAAGCAGATGAACATCGCCTTCTGCCTGATGGTCGCCAACATGCTCAAGAAGATCTACGCCGGCCGCCCCGACGACTACGCCGAGGCCCTGCATCGCCACTGCGCGTTCTTCAACATCACCGTCCAGTTCGCCCCGTTCGTCGGCGGCATCGCGATGGCCATGGAGGAGAAGGTCGCCCGCGGCGAGATCGAGCCCGAGAGCGTCAACGACGTCAAGGCCGCCCTCATGGGCCCGCTGTCCGGCATCGGCGACTCCATCTTCCTGTCGACGCTGCGCGTGGTCGCCGCCGCGGTGGGCATCAGCCTGTGCCAGGCCGGCAACCCCTTCGGCCCCATCGCCTTCCTGCTCATCTACAACGTCCCCGGCTTCGCGCTGCGCATCTGGGGCGCCGTCAAGGGCTACGAGCTGGGCGTGGGCTTCCTGGACGAGGCCCAGAGGACCGGCCTCATGCAGAAGATCATGACCTGCGTGGGCATCGTGGGCGTCATGGTCGTGGGCGCCATGTGCAAGGACATGTTCTGGGCCAGCATCCCGGTGGCCATCGGCTCGGGCGAGGACGCCCAGACCCTCCAGGACATCCTGGACGGCATCATGCCCGGCATGCTCGGCATGCTCGCCTTCTGGCTGTACTACTGGCTGCTGTCCAAGAAGATCAACCCCATGGTGCTGATCGTGGCCACCATGGTCGTGGGCATCATCGGCGCGTTCTTCGGCGTGCTGGCGTAAGGGCCCGGCTGCATAGATTTTCGTTGCAACCTGGAAAGGGGATGGAGCAGGCCTATGCCCTCCATCCCCTTTTTGTATAGAAGGAGTTCGTATGTTCGCGAAGGATCGCGAAGCAATGCGCCTGACGCCGGCAGAGGTCAGGCTGATTCTTATTGAGTCCCTGCAGTGGTGCGCCAACAACGCGGTCTACTTTTTGGGGCTTATCGGTGCGGCCACGTATGATCTGGCTGGCACGGCCTTTTTGGTTGCCGCCATTACGCTCGTGCGCAATCTTATGACGTCGGTGGGCAATATGGTGTCGGGCTCGGTCATCGATCGCTTTGGACCGCGCCGGACGTCGTTTGTGACGTGCGTGATTACGGCAGTGCTATCGCTTGGCGTGGGGTTGGCGCCGTTGTCTGTCCCCGGGCTTGTGTTTGCCGCGTGTGTCTTGGGACTTGCGGGCGGTTTTATCAACACCTGCACGCATGCGTTTCCGGGATACCTAGAGTCGACCACCGAGGGCCGTACCCGCGTGAACGGTCTCATGGTGTTTTACAGCAATATCGCCTATACCGCTGGCCCGCTGCTCGGTGGTGCCATCGTGAGCTGTTTTGCCACGCAATCGGTCTATCTGCTCATGGCGGGCATGATGGGTGTG
>CAJLJQ010000109.1:0-6227 GCA_905207015.1 uncultured Collinsella sp.
CGTCGAGGTTATCCACGGCGACGATCAGCCCTTCGAGTATGTGGGCGCGCGCCTCGGCCTGTTCCAGTTCGTGGCGGGTGCGGCGGGTGACGACGTCGACCTGGTGGTCGATGTAGTGCTGCAGCATCTCGCGCAGGCTCAGGCATTTGGGAACGCCGTTGACAAGTGCTAGGTTGTTGGCGCCAAAGGTCGTCTGCAGCGAGGTGTACTTATACAGATTGTTGAGCACGACCTGCGGAATGACGCCCTTCTTGAGCTCGATGACCAGACGGATACCCTTCTGGTTGGACTCATCGCGCATATCCGAGATGCCCTCGATGCGCTTATCGTTGACGAGCTGGGCGATCTTCTCCTGCAGGGTGCCCTTGTTGACCATGTAGGGAATCTCGGTAAAGACCAAGCGGCTGCGACCGGTCTTGGTGGACTCCACGTGCGCCTTGGCACGCACGGTAATGGAGCCGCGGCCGGTCTCGTAGCTCTGCTTAATGCCGGCACTGCCCATGATGATGGCACCGGTGGGGAAGTCCGGACCGGGCATGATCTGCATGAGCTCGTCGACGGTGGCGTCGGGGTTGTCGATCAGGTAGCACGTGGCTTCGATCGCCTCGGTAAGGTTGTGCGGGGCGATGTTGGTAGCCATGCCGACGGCGATGCCCTGGCTGCCGTTGACCAGCAGGTTGGGGAAGCGCGCGGGCAGCGCCTGGGGCTCGGCGAGCGACTCATCGTAGTTGGGCTGCCAGTCGACGGTATCCTTCTGCAGGTCGCGCAGCAGCTCCATGGCGGGCTTTGCCAGGCGGCTCTCGGTGTAACGCATGGCGGCGGCGCCGTCGCCATCGATGTTGCCAAAGTTGCCGTGACCGTCGATGAGCGGCGTGCGCATGGAGAACCACTGTGCCAGGCGGACCATGGCCTGGTAGACCGCGGAGTCACCGTGCGGATGGTACTTACCGATAACTTCGCCGACCGTCCAAGCGGACTTCTTGTGCGGGCGGTTGGGGTAGATGCCGCTCTCGTTCATGGCGTACAGGATGCGACGGTGCACCGGCTTTAAGCCATCGCGCACGTCCGGCAGGGCGCGCGCCGTGATGACCGACATCGAATACTCGATAAACGACTGCTTCATCTCGCGACCGAACTCCGAAATCTGGAGCTGGCCGCCATTGATATCCTCGCCGGCCGAGGCACCACGGTCGACTTCGCCAAAGCTTTCCTCGAGCTCGGCGTCGTCGTCCTCTTCCTCCTCATCATCGGCATCGGGGTTATAGGCGTCCGGGTCGCCGTCCTCGCCCTGCTCAGCACGGGCAAGCAGGCGCTTCAGATCATCGGGCATGCCGGCGTCGCCGGCGTCGCCCATGCCCTCGTTATTGTTGATATCGTCTGCCACGTTACCTCCTCTTAAGCGTCAAGGAATCGTGCGTCATGCGCGTGCTTCTCGATGTACTCGCGGCGATAGCCGACCTCGGAACCCATCAGCTCGCGCACGGCGCGGTCTGCCACCACGGCATCCTCGATCGACACGCGCTGCAGGATGCGGGTCTTGGGATCCATCGTCGTCGAGGCGAGCTGCTTGGGGTCCATCTCGCCCAGACCCTTGTAGCGCTGGACGGTATAGCCCTTGCGCTTCTTGGTGATCTTGCCATCCTTGGCCTTGCCGTCTTCGTCGTTATCGTCGGGGTTCAGGCCCAGACTCTGGATGGTGTCGCGCAGGATCTCGTCTTCGGGCTGGCGGCCGTTGGGATACACGTAGTGGATCTTGTTGCGCACCTTAATGCCAAAGATGGGCGGGCACGCGACATACACGTAGCCGGCGTCAATCAGCGGGCGCATGTACTTGTAGAAGAACGTCAGCAGCAGAATGCGGATATGCGCACCGTCGACATCGGCATCGGTCATGATGATGATCTTGTGGTAGCGGGCCTTGGTGATATCAAAGTCGCCGCCGTCGCCGGCGCTCGTCGTGACGCCGCAGCCGATCGCGGTAATCAGCGACTGGATGGTGTCACTCGAGAACGCGCGGTGGTCGCCCACGCGCTCGACGTTCAAAATCTTACCGCGCAGGGGCAGAATCGCCTGGATGTCTCGGCGACGGCCGTCCTTGGCCGAACCGCCTGCCGAGTCGCCCTCTACGATGAAGAGCTCGGTCAGCTCGGCATCGCGCACTGAGCAGTCAGCGAGCTTACCGGGCAGGGACGCCGTCTCGAGCAGGCTCTTGCGGCGGGTCGCCTCGCGCGCCTTGCGGGCGGCGTTGCGCGCCTTGCAGGCCTGTTGCGCCTTCTTGACGATCTCGCGGGCGGGCTTGGGATGCTCCTCCAAGTAATCGGCGAGGCCGTCGGTCACGATCTTGAGCGTGAGCGCGCGCATATAGGAGCTACCGAGCTTGGCCTTGGTCTGCCCCTCAAACTGCGGATCGGGCAGCTTGACCGAGATAACGGCCGAAAGGCCCTCGCGCACATCGTCGCCGGTCAGGTTGGCGTCTTTTTCCTTGAGCAGGTTCTGTTTGCGCGCGTAGTCGTTGATCACGCGGGTGAGCGCGGTGCGGAAGCCCTCAAGGTGCATGCCGCCCTCGGGAGTGTAGATGTCGTTGGCAAACGACATGACGTTCTCGCCGTAGCCGCTATTCCACTGCAGGGAAACCTCGACCTCGCCCATCTTGGCCACGGGAGCGTCCGGGTCCGATTTGCCCTCGATGTAGATGGGCTCCTTAAAGGCCTCGGGGACGTCCTTGCCCTCGTTGAGGAACTTGACGAAGTCGATGATGCCGCCCTCGTAGCAAAACTCCTCCACGTGGGGAGTCGCCTCGCGCTCGTCGGTCAGCACGATCTTGAGGTTCTTATTGAGGAACGCTGTCTCCTGCAGACGGTTGTGCAGCGTATCGAAATCGTAGATGCAGGTCTCGAAGATCTCGTCGTCGGGCCAGAAGGTGACGGTGGTGCCCGTCGAATCCGAGGTGCCCACGACCTCCATCTTCTTGACGGTCTTGCCGCGCGAGAACTCCATCTCGTAGGTGTTGCCATCGCGACGAACCTGAACGACCACGCGCTTGGACAGTGCGTTGACGACGGAGATGCCTACGCCGTGCAGGCCGCCCGAGACCTTATAGGCCGAGTTATCGAACTTACCGCCGGCGTGCAAGATCGTCATAACGACCTCGAGCGTCGGGATCTTTTTAACAGGGTGCTCGTCGACGGGGATGCCGCGCCCGTTGTCGACGACCGTGATGGAGTTGTCGGCGTGGACCGTCACCTGGATCTCGGTGCAGAAACCGGCCATGGCCTCGTCGACGGAGTTGTCAACGATCTCCCACACCAGGTGATGCAGACCGCTGGCGCTCGTCGAGCCGATATACATGCCCGGGCGCTTACGAACGGCCTCGAGACCTTCGAGAATCTTAATCTCGCCGCCATCGTAATCGTTTTCGTTTGCCACACGTCCTCCTTCAGTCAAGAAAATGTGTACAGCCTTACTAGTTTATCGTAAAAAAATACCCTCGGGACCGAGGGTATTTGGCTCTACAAGGCCACCAGATGCGATTTAAGGCTCTTTTTTGCTTTGCACGCCCTTGGCCCACTCGGCACTGGCTCTCATGGCATTCTCGAGGGCCTCGCGCAGTTTTTGGTCTTCGATGGGCGCCACCTGGCGCTCGATCTCGGTGCACTCGGCCTCACTTAGGTCGGCGTGCGGGGCCGGCGGGCGCTCGGTCGTCGCCGGGCGCAGGCGCTCCTTGGCGGCGGGCGGCGTGTGACCGGGCGCGGTGGTTTTGAACACCAGGCCGTCCACATGCGCACCGGCGCGCTCCATGCGCGCGCGGATGATCTCGCGCAACAACGTCATTTCCTGCGTCCACGAGGGCGAGCCGAGATACACCAGCAGCTCATTGGACTCGGGCAGGTAGCGCAGTCCCGTCACATGCCGCCCCTCGCGCGTGCCCGAGCACACCGCGTTCCATGCGCGATAGACCGTGCGCGACTCCTCGGCGGCCTCCATCTGCGCACGGCGCTCGGGGGTCGCAGCCGCCAGGATGCGCTGGCGCTCTGCGTTCAAAAACCCGCTGAAGGCGACTGTCTCGCTCTCGCGCTCGTAATTAGCACGTCTCACCCATGCTCACCACCTTGGCTCGATCAAGCAGGTCATCGGTAAAGTACCCCAGGTTGGTCGTAGTTATGACCGTCTGGATATCATCGCCAATCAGCCGCAGGAAAGCGCCGCGACGCTCGCCGTCGAGCTCGCTCATCACGTCGTCCAAAAGCAGCAGTGGGGCGGTGCCCAGGACATCGCGAGCCACGGCAACCTCGGCCACCTTCCAGGACAGCACCAGCGTGCGCTGCTGTCCTTGGCTGGCAAATGAACGGGCGGAGCGACCCGCCACGGTAAACTCAATCTCGTCGCGATGCGGTCCCACCAACGTCACGCCGCGGCGAATTTCCTCGTCGGCGTGCTCATCAAGGGCGGCCAGCATGCGCTCGTACGCCCAGCCCTTCAGCTCTTCGCGATCCTCGACCTTGGGCAAATCCCCCAGCGTGGACGCATAGGTCACGTTGGCGACCTCACCGGACGCCACTTGCCCGTAGGCAGCGTGCACATGGCCCGCCAGCCGGTCGAGCAGGGCCAACCGGTGCACGAGCAGGGCCGAGCCCGCACGGGCAATCGAATCGTTCCACGCGCCGAGCATCTCGCGGCAGCACCAGGCCTCCTTGAGCAAGGCGTTGCGCTGGGTCACGCAGCGCCCATAGGTGCTCGCAAGATCGGCATAGCGTGCGCTCAGTTGCATGCCGAAGTCATCGAGGGCGGCGCGGCGCACACTGGCGCCTCGCTTAACCATGTCCAGATGGTCGGGGCAAAACAGCACGCTCGGCAGAACCCCGCGCACACCGGCGGCAGAGCATCTCTTGCCGTTGCGGCTAAACGAGCGCTTACCGTCCTCCGCGCTCAATCCCATATCAAGCACGCGGCCGTCGCCCTCGAGCCTCAGCTCGATCTTGCACGAGCCCACGCCGTCATGGACGAGCTCGGCTGCGGTCGGATGCCTAAACGAGGCGCCGCTCGTCAGCAGCTGCATCGCCTCTATGAGATTGGTCTTTCCCGCCGCGTTGGGTCCCGCAAGTATCGTCACGCCCTCGTCCAGGGCAAGGCGATAGCTATCGAAGCTGCGGTAGTGCGCGACGGAAAGATCGCGGGCGAACATGGTCATGGCGCAGCGCTAGATGCGGACCGGCATGACCAGGTACAGGTAGTTGATCTTGTCGTAGGACTTAAAGATGCCCGCCTGCGAGTAGCTCTTGAGCTCCAGCGTGATCTCCTTCTCCTTGGACAGGGCATTGAGGCAGCCGAAGATGTAATGGTAGTTGAAGGCGATGGTACCCGACTCGCCCTCGGCCTCGACATCGATCGTCTCCTGCGCAAGGTCCTGGTCATTGGAAATGGAGGACAGGCCCATCTGCCCGTTCTCGACATCGATCTCGAACTTGACGGCGGGGTTGGCGCTCGCGATAACGGCCACGCGTTTGAGGGCGGCGTTAAAGGCGGCGACGTCGATCTTGACGCTCGTCACGCACGAATCGGGGATGAGCTGCTTGTAGTTGGGGTACACGCCCTCGATACGGCGCGACACGTAGGTGGTGTTGCCGGCCTCGAAGACGACCTGGGTGTCGGTAGCCCCGATCATGATGGTCGCCTGGCTGGCCATGATGTTCAGCGCGTCGTTAAAGGCGTCAGCCGGAACGTTGAGCTCAAAGGAGCCCTCGAGGGTCGAGGTCTCGACCTGCGTATCGCACACGGCCAAGCGAAAGGAATCGGTCGCTACCAGGCGTACGGTGTTGTTCTCGACCTTCATGTGCACGCCGCCCAGGATGGGGCGAGCCTTGTCGGTCGAGGTGACGCGCCACACGCGGCCGACCATTTCGGACAAGACATCGGTCGGCAGCTCCACGGCACTCTCGATGGCATAGGCCGGAAACTCGGGGAAGTCATTGGCATCGAGCGTGTTCAGGCGGAAAGAGCTCTTCTCGCAACCAATCAGCACCTGGCGCTCGGACAGCTCAAAGGTGACCGGGGCATCGGGGAGGGTCTTGGTGATATTGGAGAGCATCTTACAGGGAATAACCATCTCGCCCTCTTCTTCGACATGCGCCGCGATGCGATGACGGATCGAGATGGTGTAGTTAGAGGTCTGGAATTCCAAGATGCCGTCTTGGGCCTTAACGAGCACGCCCGACAGGATAGGGAGGGTG
>CAJLJQ010000110.1:0-6009 GCA_905207015.1 uncultured Collinsella sp.
ATCAGGTCCAGAACCTGGGAGGAGGGTCCGATGAACTTGATGCCCGCAGCCTCGCAGGCCCGGGCAAAATCCGCGTTCTCACTGAGGAAACCGTAACCGGGGTGAATGGCATCGGCGCCGTGCTTCTTAGCCAGCTCGATGATCCGGGGGATGTCCAGATAGGCACCCAGGGGGCTCTCGTTCTCTCCGATCAGATAGGACTCGTCCGCGGCGGTGCGGAAGAGGCTGTATACGTCCTCATTGGAGTAGATGGCAATGGTCTGGAGGCCCAGGTCGTGACAGGCCCGGAAGATCCGCATGGCGATCTCGCCCCGGTTGGCGATCAGGACCCGCCTCAGCATGCCCGATAGCGAAACAGAGTTTCGCCGTAGGCGGCCAGGTGGAAGGGGTCGATCATGTTCACATCCCCCAGATCGGCGGTGGCCGCCTCATAGGCCAGGTTCACCGGGTGCTTCAAAGGCAGGTTCCAGATGGGGAAGGTCTCATACTTGGCGTAGCCCGCCCGGACGCCCCGCTTGTTCTCATGGTACAGCTGGCTCAGGCAGGTGGCCATTTTGCCGCTGCCGGGGCCGGGAGCCGTCACCACCACGATGGGGCGGGTGGTTTCGATATAGTCGTTTTTGCCCAGGCCGTCGTCGGACACGATGTGGGCCACGTCCGAGGGGTATCCGGCAATGGGATAGTGGCGATAGCTCCGGACGCCCAGAGCCGTCAGCCGCTTGATGAAGGCGTCCGCCGCCGGCTGCCCGGCGTACTGGGTGATGACCACCGCCGCGACAGCAAAACCGTTGCCGCGGAACAGGTCGACCAGGCGCAAAACGTCCTCGTCATAGGTAATGCCCAGGTCACCGCGAGCCTTGTTCTTCTCGATATGGTTCGCGTTAATGGCGATGATGACCTCGACGTCATCGGCAATGCTCTTGAGCATGCGGAACTTGCTGTCCGGCTCAAAACCCGGCAGCACGCGACTCGCGTGATAGTCGTCAAACAGCTTGCCGCCAAACTCCAAATACAGCTTGCCGCCAAACTGCGAGATGCGCTCCTTAATATGAGCGGCCTGCAGCTCGATATACTTCGCGTTGTCGAAACCCTGGCGCATGTATGGCTCCCGTCCCGTTTCGTAAATTAAGTTCCTACGCGATTATAACGGAGCCCGCCCTCCCCGATAACCAGACCATCAACAGGCACCAACCAAACACGCCATCGATAAGTTGCGGTGAAATAGCTCCTGTTTAACCCCTCAAGACGGCCAAACGGGAACTATTCCACCGCAACTTCCCCTTTTGGCGCAAATTAACCTGACCCCTTTGCACCAACAGCAGAAACGTCGCGGGCAGAGAACGGACAGCGAACAGGCGCCAGAGCGAGCAAGCCGCCCCCTGCGCCAACAATGGCAGCGCCGCAGGTTGAGCATAAGTCAGCGAAAGCCCGCCAGAGCGAGCAAGGTGACGTGAAAGAGGAGGGCATAGGCCTTTTGGCCATGCCCGACGATTGAACGTCAGATTGCCGCTCTGGCGGGCTTGCAGCGTCGAGTGGTTCCGGCGTTTGGTAAAACGCCGGAACACAAGAGCGCCCCCTCCCGCGCACGGAACGGGAGGGGGCTAAAGGTAGGAGTCTACCGGTGGGTTGACCCCACCGGACAGACGATGACCAGATGATCCTCTACAGGATCGTCAAGGTTTCCGTGGGGTACCCGTTGGGTACTTAGAGCATCACGCAAGCGACGGTCAGGATGATGGCGCAGACGACGGAGAGAGCGACGATGAGCTTAAGGGCAAACTTGAGCCAGGTCGTCCACTCGATCTTGGCCAGGGCAAGACCGCCCATGATGGCGCCAGAGGTCGGGGTGAACAGGTTCACGACACCGATGGCGGCGGAGAAGATCATGACCATGACCTCGGGCGAGAAGCCGAGCTTAACAGCCAGCGGTCCCATGATGGGCATGGAGACAGTAGCCATACCGGAGGTCGAGGGGATCAGGAAGGACAGGCCGAAGTAGACCAGGAAGCTCATGGGAGCGAAGATCACGCCGGACAGGCCAGCCAGAGCATTGGCGGCAGCGTCGAGGACGTAGACGTCGAGGCCGGTGCTAGCCATGAGGACGGAGATACCACGGGCAAGAGCGATGACGAGGACAACGGACATCATGTCGGCAGCGCCGGTGATGAAGGTGTTGACGATCTGCTTCTCGGACAGGCCACCGATGATACCGATCAGGACAGCCATGAGGAAGAACCAGGTGGAAGCCTCGTCGAAGTACCACTGGCCAATGGGCAGGCCGGTGATCAGGGCAGACCAGCCCTGAACGATGGCGTTACCGTCGGCGTCATAGACAGCGCCAGCATCGAAGAAGTTGGCGACGCCCTCGTTGAGGTCGGCCAGCGGGATGAAGCCGACGATCATGACGACGAAGGTGAAGGCAAAGGCGATCAGAACACCCTTCTGACGACCGGTGAGCTTGACCTCCTTGTTAACCTCGGAAGCAGCCTTGCCGTGAGCCTCTTCGGCGTCCTTGAGCTCCTGCATCGAAAGGATGGTGGAACCCTTGTCAGCCTTGACCTTCTTGGCATAGCTCATGACGAAGAAGATGGACATGGCAGTGGTAACAATCCACAGGACGGCACCGAGGCCGATGATGATGGACTGGTTGACCTCAATGCCAACGCCAGTCAGAGCGTCAACGGCAGCACCGACGGCAAACGGGTTAACCGTGGAGCCGAGGCAGCCGCAGCCAGCGCCGAGCAGGACGGTAGCAGCGCCGACCATGGGGTCGAAGCCAGCAGCCATCATGGTGGCGGCGAGCAGGGCGTAGAAGGGAACGGTCTCCTCGCACATACCATAGGTGGTACCACCGAGGGAGAAGATGAGCATCAGCACGGGAATGAGCATGATCTCATTGCCCTTAAGCTTCTGCACCAGAACGGCAATGCCGTTGTCCAGGGCGCCGGTCTCGGTCATCATGCCGAGGAAGCCGCCGAGGATCATAACGAAGAGGCAGACGGGCAGAGCGTCGGCGAAGCCCTTGACCGGGGCGGTGCAGAAATCGCTCAGGCGGGCAGCGGTAACCTCGCCACCGGACGTACCGGAGACGATAACGGTAACAACCGCGACGATTGCCAGCAGAGCAAGAAGAATGGTGAACGATGAAGGCATACCGCGCTTTTTCTTAGCGGTCTCAGTCATAGTTCTCATCCCCCCTTCATAAATCATTTACTGATCTCGCCCGAAGCGGCTCTTCCGTGCCGTGCATGTCGCTCAGCGCGAGATTTTTACCAGACAAAAGCGCTCGGGGCGCGCAGCAATGCACCCCGAGCGAGATGCTAGAAGCTCTTACTTGAGCGTAGCGTACATGACAGCCTTGATGGTGTGCATGCGGTTCTCGGCCTCGTCGAAGACCTTGGAAGCGGGGCTCTCGAAGACCTCGTCGGTGACCTCCTGCTCGGTGATGCCGAACTGCTCGCACTTCTCGGCGCCAATGGTGGTGTTGGTGTCGTGGAAGCTGGGCAGGCAGTGCAGGAAGATGGCACCCGGGTTGGCCATAGCCATGACCTCAGAGGTGACACGATACGGAGTGAGCTGAGCGATGCGCTCGGCCCAAACCTCGTCGGGCTCGCCCATGGAGACCCACACGTCGGTGTAGAGAACGTCGGCACCGGCGACGCCGTCCTTGACGTCAGTGGTCAGCTTGATGGTGCAGCCGTTGGCCTCGGCGATGGGCTTGCAGGCCTCGATGACGTCATCGGCGGGCATGCACTCCTCGGGGCCGCAGGCCACGAAGTTCATGCCGAGCTTGGAGCAGACGACCATGAGGGAACGAGCAACGTTGTTCTTGCAGTCGCCCATGAAGACGAGGGTCTTGCCCTTGATGTCGTAGTTGAAGTTCTCCTGGACGGTCAGGATGTCGGCGAGCATCTGGGTGGGATGCCACTCAGTGGTCAGGCCGTTCCACACGGGCACGCCCGCGTTGGCGGCGAGACCCTCGACGACCTTCTGGTCATAGCCGCGGTACTCGATGCCGTCGTAGAAGCGGCCCAGGACCTTGGCGGTGTCGACCATCGTTTCCTTCTTGCCCATCTGGGAGGACTTGGAATCGAGGAAGGTGACGTTCGCGCCCTCGTCGTAAGCGGCGACTTCGAACGCGCAGCGGGTGCGGGTAGAGGTCTTTTCAAACAGCAGCACGATGTTCTTGCCGGCGAGCAGGTTGCCGCGGATGCCGGCGCGCTTTTTGGCCTTGAGGTCAGCGGCGAGATTGAGCATATAGCGGATCTCGTCGGGGGTGAAGTCTTTCAGCGTCAGGAAAGAACGGCCTTTCAGATTAACGGGCATGGGATAGTCCTCCTTTTATCGTTTTACTCTCAAAATCTCTCAAAAGCATCTAAATAATGCTATCGTTATTATATTATTTTTGGTTAAAAAAGCAAGAGAGGCGCGATTTTGCGGTGTTCACTGGCACACGGAGAGAAATGCATACTGGTCTGCGATAAAACGCTGACAGGCGGCACAGTGGCCGTGCAAGACGGGCGCACCGCGCCGTCAAAACGCCTCTGCCGCGCCCAACTGGACACGAAAATATTCTCTTTCTGGACCAGCGATTTTTATCGCGGGAAAGGCCTTGCCGCGCCTGCGTTTAACGGCAAGCGCGCTGCGGCAGATTTCTTACCGGATTCCCTTGTTTTCTGCCATTAAATATAGTATAATTGCAAAAAAGTATCCCCATGGGGCGATTTCGGGCGAATGTGCCGCGCCGTTTGGGCAAAACCGCAAAGGATAGAGGAGAAATTGCTATGAATATGATCCGCAGCGCAAAGAACCAGATCGCCGAGCTGACGGCGGCGGCTTATCGCGCGGCTGTGCAGGAGGGACTGCTGCCCGAGGGCGTGCAGACCGTCCCCGCCGTGGAGATCCCCAAGGATACCGCCAACGGCGACTATACGACGACGTTCTGCCTGGCTGCATCCAAGGCCATGCGCAAGAATCCCCGCGAGGTTGCGAAAATTCTGACCGAGCACATGGACCTGAGCGACACATACTTTACGAGCGTCGAGATCGCGGGCCCCGGTTTTCTGAACTTCCGCCTCGGCGACAAGTGGTATGCCGACGTTCTGACCGCCGTTGAGGAGGAGAAGAGCGACTACGGCCGCGACAACTGGCTGGATGGCAAGAAGTATATGGTCGAGTTCGTCTCCGCGAACCCCACGGGCCCCATGCACATGGGCAACGCTCGCGGCGGCGTGCTGGGCGATACGCTCGCCGAGGTGCTCGACTGGTCGGGCGCGGACGTGTGGCGCGAGTTCTACGTCAACGACTTTGGCAACCAGATCGAAAAGTTCGCCAAGAGCATCGAGGCGCGCTACATCCAGCTCATCCGCGGTGAGGACGCCCTCGAGTTCCCCGAGGACGGCTACCACGGCGACGATATCCGCGAGCTTGCGAAGGCCTTCTACGATGTTCACGGCGAGAGCTATCTGGAAAAGTCCGTCGAGGAGCGCCACGCCGATATGGCGCGCTTCGGCCTGGACCGCAATATCCCGAAGATGAAGAGCGACCTCGAGCGCTACGGCATCAAGTTCGACGAATGGTTCTTCGAGTCCTCGCTGCACAACAGCGGCTATGTAGCGGAAACCGTAGCTACACTAACAGAGAAAGGTTGGACCTATGAAAAGGACGGCGCGCTGTGGCTGAACACCACCGCACTGCTGAAGGAAAAATTCCTGCGCGAAGGGAAAACCCAGGCTCAAGTGGACAAGCTGGAACTGAAGGATGATGTGCTCCGCCGTGCCAACGGATTTTACACCTATTTCGCCGCTGATATCGCTTATCACCGCAACAAATTTGAAAAACGCGGCTTCGATAAAGTCATCAATGTCTGGGGTGCCGACCATCACGGCCATGTAGCCCGCCTGCAAGCGGCGCTGGACGGCCTTGGCCTGGACGGCTCCGGCCGCTTGGTGATTGTGCTGATGCAGCTGGTGAACCTGCTTCAGGACGGCAAACCCGTGCGTATGTCCA
>CAJLJQ010000111.1:0-5961 GCA_905207015.1 uncultured Collinsella sp.
CCAGAAGGTCTATGCCTTGCCTTTTTCATGCTAACTTGTTCGCTCTGGGTGGCGCCCGCTGGCATTGCCAAAACATCGACGCTCCCAATGACTACCGTGTGTCTATTAATTTTTCGAGCTTGTGCTGCGCTGCTGGTCGCTGGCGTATATCCTGTTAAGTCGTCAGCATACGATTCAACAGGGAAGGCAGATTATGCATTCTCCCCATCAACGCGACGCGCATCCACAGCCGGTATGCAGCCGTCGCATCTTTTTGGGTAGTGCTCTCGCTGCGAGCGCTTCTGTCGTCGCCGGCGCACTTGCCGGCTGCCAGCGTCCCTCCACGCTGGAAGTAGTTCAGCCCACGACGGGCGGCGGTCGCGATGACCTGTCCGATTCCGTTATCGGCAAGGACAAGATCCGCATCGGCATGGAGGCGGCCTACGCCCCGTACAACTGGCAGGTTTCCGAGGCCAGCGAGTTCACGATCCCCATCGACAACGTGCAGGGCGCCTATGCCGATGGCTACGACGTGCAGATCGCCAAGATCGTCTGCAAGGCTCTCGGCGGCGAGCCCGTTGCCGTCAAGCAGAGCTTCTCGGGCCTTATCGACTCGCTCAACAACGGCCAGATTGACCTCATCATCGCCGGCATGAGCGCCACGCCCGAGCGCGAGGAGTCCGTCGGTTTTTCCGACCCGTACTTTATCGGCTACTTTGGCCTGTTCGTAAAAGAGGGCTCGCCCTACCAAAACGCGACCAAGCTCAGCGACTTCAGCGGTGCCACGGTGCTCGGCCAAAAGGACACCATGCTCGATACCGTCATCGACGAGATCCCGGGCGTCGTTCACAAAAATCCGGTCGATTCGGTCCCCACGGTGTTCTCGAATCTGCTGCAGGGCACGTGCGACGCCGTGACCTACAACACGGAGAACGAAAAGGGCTATATGGCCCAAAATCCCGGTATCGTCCCCATCCACTTTGCCGAGGGCGAGGGCTTTAAGCAGGAGGTCACGGCAAATGTCGGTTGCCGCAAGGGCTCGGACAAACTGCTTAAGCTCATCGACAAGACACTCAAGGGCATTAGCCAAGAGGAGCGCGACCAAATGTGGGACGCGTGCCTCGACCGTCAGCCGGCATAGGGAGGCAGCATGAAAGCCATCAACCGTCTGGCCTCCTTTATCAAGGCCGACCACCGTTATGTATACCTGGGCACGAGCGTCATCGCGGCGCTCGGCCTGGCGTTTAGCCAGCGCAACCCCACACCGCTGAGCTTCTTAGCCCCCACCGGTATCTTCCAGGATTGCCTTTGGGCGATTCTTTGGGCCTGGATTGTCGTGTCGGCAGCGGCGCTTGTCACCAAGCTTATGCACTGGAGTGACTATCGCGAAAAGTCGCCGTTCGCATCCGAGCGTTTCCGCCGCGGCGCGCGCCTGGGCAGCTATGTCGTGGTCGTCATCGCGGCGATCTTCTTTGTCGACCGCTGCGTCATGTCGTTTATCGATCTGGTGCAGGTGAGCATTGTCTCGGATTCCAACCCCAGCGACTTTTTGTCGAGCTTGGTCTACATGACCTACAAGAGCGGCGACTTCTTCATCCGTGGCATCGAGATCACCATCGCGCTTGCCACCTTCGGCACCGTCATCGCATTCTTCCTGGCGCTGCTCTTTGTGTTCCTGCGTATTCAGACCTTCGACCGCGTAGACAACGACCTGGTGCGCTTCTTTAAGAGTATCGGCCGCGGCTTTGCGACCGTCTACTCCACCATCGTGCGCGGCACGCCCATGATGGTCCAGGGCCTGCTCATCTATTACGCGGGCTTCACCGTTTTGCGCGGCATGGGCTTCGAGACTGCCCAGGCCAACCAGATTTGGAGTACCTTCACCGCCGGCCTCGTCACCATCTCGCTCAACTCCACCGCCTACATGATGGAGGTCCTGCGCGGCGGCATCGAGTCCATCGATCCCGGCCAGGCCGAGGCAGCGCGCTCGCTGGGGCTTTCGCAGTGGCAGGCTATGCGCAAGGTCGTGTTCCCCCAGGGCATTAAAAACGCGATTCCGGCGCTCACCAACGAGCTCATCATTAACATCAAGGATTCGTCGGTGCTCTCGGTCATCGGCGTGTTCGACCTCATGTATGCCACCACCACCGTCGCCGGCGTGTACTACCGCCAGATGGAGGTCTACTGCGTGGCGCTCGTGGTCTACCTGATCCTGACGCTCGTGGCGAGCCGCCTGCTCGAGGCCTTTGGCAAAAAGCTCGGCGCCGAGGCTCCTGCCACGCTGCCCAGCTCTAACTAGGCTTAAGACGAGGAGAATCATCATGGCAGATACCGCCACTACCGGCACCGCGGCCGCCGCACAAACTAAAGAGTCACTCATCCGCGTCGAGGGCCTGCGCAAGAGCTTCGGCTCGCTCGAGGTGCTCAAGGGTATCGACTTGTCCGTCAATCCCGGCGAGGTCGTCACCATCATCGGTGCTTCGGGTTCGGGCAAATCGACCTTTCTGCGCTGCCTCAACCTGCTCGAGACCCCGGACGCGGGCCACATCTGGTTCCACGGCCAGGACCTTACGGCCGAGCGCTGCAACATCAATAAACTCCGCGAGGACATCGGCATGGTGTTCCAGGGCTTTAACCTGTTCAACAACATGGACGTGCTCGACAACTGCACGCTCGCGCCCGTCACGCTCAAAAAGATGAGCAAGGCCGAGGCCGAGAAGGTCGCGATGGAGCATCTGGCGAGCGTGGGACTCGAAAAGTTCGCGCACGCCGCCGTGGGTCGCCTGTCCGGTGGCCAAAAGCAGCGCGTGGCCATCGCTCGCGCCCTGTGCATGAGTCCGCAGATCATGCTGTTCGACGAGCCGACTTCGGCACTCGACCCCGAGATCGTGGGCGAGGTGCTCGAGGTCATGCGCAAGCTCGCGGCCGACGGCATGACCATGGTTGTCGTCACGCACGAGATGGCCTTTGCCCGCACGGTGTCCGACCGCGTGGTCTTTATGGACAAGGGCGTGGTGCTCGAGGACGCCGCGCCGGCCGAGCTCTTTGGCAACCCCAAACATCAGCGCACTCGCGAGTTCCTCTCTCGCTATCTCGAGGACAAATAACCGGCGCAAACGCCTGCGTTGCAGGGCCGCTCCCGTGGGGCGGCCTTTGTCGTCACAATCGAAAGGATGTCATGGCCGAGGTTTGGCGCTTCTTTGCGCATGAGGACGATTTTGCCGATATGGACGAGGCCGGCGCGTGCGAGCGCTTGGGCCGCGTGCTGTCGGTTCCGACCATTTCGAGCATGGATGCCGAGGCGGTGGACTGGCAGCCCTTCGACGACCTGCGCGCCTATATGCAGCAGGCCTGGCCGCGCGTGTTTGCGGCGGGCGAGGTCGAGCTTATCGACCACTCGCTGTTGGTGACGCTTGTCGGCTCCGACCCTGCTCTCAATCCTGTTATGCTCATGGGCCACATGGACGTGGTCCCCGTGGTGCCGGGTACCGAGGCCGACTGGACGCACGCCCCCTTTAGCGGGCACGTGGACGACACCTACATTTGGGGCCGCGGCGCTATCGACATGAAGGATCAGGTCGCAGGCATTCTCGAGGCGGTTGAGTATGCATTGGCGCACGGTTGGGAGCACAAGCGTTCGCTGTTGCTCGCCTTTGGCCAGGACGAGGAAACCACGCAGTACGGCGCTGGAGCTATCGGCCGCGTGCTCGAGGAGCGCGGTGTTGAGCTCGAGTTCCTGATCGACGAGGGCGACTACCGTATTGTTTCGGCTGCCGAGTACGGCGCGGGCGAGGGCTGGCTTATGCATGCCGACCTGGCCGAAAAGGGCTATGCCGATATCGTGCTCAAGACGAAGAGCGCGGGCGGGCATTCGTCTAACCCCTACGGCGGCACGTCGCTCGAGGTGCTCAGCCGTGCCATCGCCGCAATCTGCGATATCGAGTGGCCGACGCGCGTGACCGATCTGCTTGCCGCGCAGCTTGTCGAGCTGGGGCTCTACACGGCGGATGAGATTGCCGCCAACGGGGGCGCCATTGTCCGCGATTGCCTCGCCAGCAAGAAGCTCTATCCGCTGGTGACGACCACCTGCGCGCCCACGCAGATCGAGGGAGGCAGCGCCGGCGCCAACGTGATGCCGCAGGATATGTGGGCCAACATTAACTTCCGCATGCTCGAGGGCACGAGCGTGGCCGACGTTGTGGCGCGCTGCCGTGAGGCGGTTGCCGGGGCGGACCTTGCCGGTCGTGTCGAAGTGGAGCTGGGCCCCGGCAGCTCCGAGCCCTCGCCGTCCCCGCGCATCGGTGGTCCCGGCCTCGAGGCGGTTCGCTCCATCGCCGCCCGCTATTTCTGCGATCCAAAGGGGACGGAGGAAAACGGATCATCCGAGCCGTTGGCGATTGTCCCCTCGACCGTGATCGGCGCGACCGACGCTGCCAACTACCAGCACATTTGCTCCGAATGCATTCGTTTTTCGGCGTTTGTGGTCGACGATGACGAGTGCGACCGCGGCGTCCACGGCACCAACGAGCGCATCACCCGCCGCGCCTACCTCCAGGGTGTTCGCTTCCTCATCGCCCTGCTCCATACGCTCTAGAATCCGACAAAGGGACTCTCCCTTTGTCGGATTCCGTGCGGGTTGTATGCAGGTTTGCCTGCGCACGCTATCATGTATGGGTTAGACCGCAACTATGTACCCCCATACGCGAAGGGATGCGCATGTATCTGAAGATCGACATGTTCTAGCCGGGCTTTACCCCCGCAGCGGCGCCCCGCGCCCCATCAATTCTGCCGATTTTCACCTTCACGCATATAAAAGGAGTCCGTCATGCGCGACAAGCTCGAAAAGATCATCAAGGCCTACGAGGAGCTCGAGAAGAAGCTTTCCGACCCAGCCGTCGCCTCCGATATCAAGGAGTTCACGCGTCTCAACAAGGAGTACGCGCACCAGTCCGACCTCATCGCTGCCTCGCGCGAGTACATCGGCGCGCTCGATGACATCAAGGCTGCCAAGGAAATGCTCCACGATACTACCGATGCCGATGAGAAGGAGATGCTCCAGATGGACATCTCCGAAAACGAGGCCAAGCTTCCCCAGCTCGAGGAAGACATCAAGTACATGCTCATCCCGAGCGACCCCAACGACGACAAGAACACCATCGTCGAGATTCGCTCCGCCGCCGGTGGCGACGAGGCGGCCATCTTCGCCGGCGACCTGTACAAGATGTATCAGCGCTTCTGCGAGTCGCGCGGCTGGAAGACCACCGTGCTCGACTCCAGCCCCAGCGAGGCCGGCGGCTTTAAGTCCATTGAGTTCAAGGTCGAGGGCGACCGCGTCTACTCCGTCATGAAGTTCGAGTCCGGCGTGCACCGCGTCCAGCGCGTTCCCAAGACCGAGTCCCAGGGCCGTATCCAGACCTCCACGGCAACTGTCGCCGTGCTTCCCGAGGCCGAGGAGATCGACGTCCAGATCAACCAGTCCGACCTGCGCATCGACACCTACTGCGCCTCCGGCCCTGGCGGTCAGTGCGTTAACACCACTTATTCCGCCGTGCGCATCACCCACCTTCCCACCAACACCGTGGTGCAGTCGCAGGAACAGCGCTCCCAGATCCAGAACCGCGAGGTCTGCATGCAGATGCTGCGCGCCCGCCTGTACGAGATGGAGCTCGAGAAGCAGCAGGCAGAGCTCGGTGCCGAGCGCCAGAGCCAGATCGGCCACGGCAACCGTTCCGAGAAGATCCGCACCTACAACCAGCCCCAGGACCGCGTGACCGATCACCGCATCGGCTTCAATTCCACCTACAACGGCGTCCTCCTGGGCGACCAGCTCGGCACGGTCATCGAGGCACTCGCCGCCGCCGAGCGAGCCGAGAAGCTGGCACAGGCTGTCTAGTGGGTTACGGCGTTTTACCAAACGCCGTAACAGCTCGACGCTGCAAACGCCCCTAAGCGGCAATCTGACGTTCAATCGTCGGTCGCGTA
>CAJLJQ010000112.1:0-5925 GCA_905207015.1 uncultured Collinsella sp.
CACCGCCATGGTCCGCGACGTCATGGAACACGTAGTAGACCTCCGCGTACCGTTGATCGCCGAAGCCAGCACCGGCATAACCTGGGCCGACGCGAAATAGGAAAGCACTCGGTAAGGCAGGCTCGCCCAAGACGCAAGCCCCCACATACTTAAGATTTGGGACAAACACTACTGATTAATTTGTCCCACAGTAACCAAAACAGAGGGGAGCCCCTCCCAACAAGGAGCTCCCCTCTGCTCAAATCATTTCAGCTAAGTATCTAGACACTCAAGACGCCATCTTGGCGCCCGGCCAGGTCCGACAAGCTACGTTAACGAGCCGCCAAGATGGCGTCGATGAGCGTCAGTACGCCCCCGTCGTTGTTGCTCGGAATACGCCACTTGGCATGTGCGTTCATGTGCTCCTCGGCATTGTCCACGATAAAGCTGTGTCCGACGCGCTCGAGCATGGGAATATCGTTGTAGGTGTCGCCCACGGCGGCGGCGTCGGCGATATCGATGCCCAGGTGGTCGCACAGGTGCGCGACGCCCGACCCCTTGTCGACGCCCAGGTTCATGAAGTCGATCCACTCGCGCCCGGCGTTGGTGACGTAGAGCTTGTCCGAGAACTCGGGGCTGTAGTCCTCGCGAAACGCTGGCTCGGCATCGTAGGCGGGGAAGAAGATCGAAATCTTGTTGGACTCGATATCAAGGCCCTCAAAGCTATCGACGTAGTTGATCGTGTTGTAGTACACGCTGATCTCGTCGTGGTACTGATGGTCGCGGGCGAGCACATAGAACTCGTCGTAGCAGCACAAGACGGGAACGGCACGCGGGTCCTCCGAGGCACGGGCGAGCACCTGCTGATACAGCGCCACATCGATGTTGCTCTTATAGATATAGCTGCCGCGATAGATGACGCAGGCTCCGTTGTCGGGACAAAAAGCAAGGCGGTTCTTAATGCTCTCGAACATTTCCTCGAGTTTGGGGGCGGGGCGTCCGCTGGCGGGGCAGAATACAATGCCTGCGTCGGCGAGCTTGTCCAGGCGCTCATCAAGACCCTGCGGCAACACGCGCTTGTCGGTGAGCAGCGTCTTGTCCATGTCGACGGCGAGAATCTTAATGCTTCCGATATTGGTGTCCGATTCGTAAGTTTGCATAAAAGCGCGCCTTTCGTTTCGAAATTGTTTCAGACGTTATAACCATCAACCAGTAACTGAGCGTATTGTCGCAGGAACGGAGCGTATTTGCACCACGCTTCACAAAGTAATGAAAAAACTTTTCAGAAATTTGAATTTGTCGCTTGTGCTGCGGGCACTTTAGCGTAATATAGCGACCATCGAAAACGGAGACGGAAATACAACCGCTTACCGAAGAAAAGG
The DNA here is from genome assembly GCA_905207015.1 of uncultured Collinsella sp. Classification (GTDB taxonomy): domain Bacteria; phylum Actinomycetota; class Coriobacteriia; order Coriobacteriales; family Coriobacteriaceae; genus Collinsella. The sequence continues at coordinate 1,362 of CAJLJQ010000112.1, forward strand.
TACCGTTTACGATATTAGAATTGCGCCCGGCGATAGGTGAAAGGAGAGGCAGATGCAGTTCGTAAAGATCATCACCACTGCAGATAATGCCATCCGACGCCAGCGCGCAATTTCCCGACGACGATAACAATCGTCTCTGTTCGTATGGGGTGAAATGCCCCAACAGAGTCATTTTGAGGTCGTTGGGTTTTAGCACGATATAAACGCATGTTTCTAGAGCATGCTGTGCTGCTTTTTGCTATTTAACCTGATATTGCACGGTTTTTTGACCTCGAAATGACTTGCAACTGACCGATGTTCTAACTAGCTACCAAGGGCGAAAGGAAACAGCCATGAGCAAGGAAAAAGTCGTTCTCGCATATTCCGGTGGTCTTGATACATCCGTATGTGTCAAGTGGCTCCAGGACGAGAAGAATCTCGATGTCGTTTGCGTCTGCGGCAACGTGGGCCAGGAGGAGACCGGCTTGGATGCCAAGAAGCAGAAGGCGCTTGACCTGGGCGTTCTCGATTGCCAGGTGCTCGACCTGCGCGACGAGTTCTCCGATGAGTTCCTGACTAAGGCCATCGCCGCAAACTCCATGTACGAGAACAAGTACCCGCTGCTCTCCGCGCTGTCTCGCCCGCTGCTCGCCAAGAAGCTTGTCGAGGTCGCTCACGAGTTTGGCGCGACCTACGTCGCCCACGGCTGCACCGGCAAGGGTAACGACCAGGTTCGTTTTGAGGCTGCCGTCAAGGCCCTCGACCCCGAGCTTAAGGTTATCGCCCCGGTTCGCGAGTGGGATCTGAAGTGCCGTCCCGATGAGGTTGCCTATGCTCACGCCCACAACGTGCCGGTTCCCGAGGGCGCCAACGACAACCCCTATTCCATCGACGACAACCTGTGGGGTCGCGCCATCGAGTGCGGTCACCTGGAGGATCCCTGGAACGAGCCGCTCGACGACGCCTGGGTTATGACCAAGAACCCCGAGGACACGCCGGACACCCCGACCTACACCGAGATTGAGTTTGAGGCGGGCAAGCCCGTCGCCGTCGATGGCAAGAAGATGAAACTCTCCGAGATCGTCATCGCCCTCAACAAGATTTCGGGTGACAACGGCTTTGGCCGTCTCGACCTGGTCGAGGATCGTCTGGTGGGCCTCAAGAGTCGCGAGTGCTACGAGGTTCCTGGCGCCCTGACGCTCATCACCGCCCACATGGCGCTCGAGGACATCTGCGTCGAGGGCGACCTGCTCAAGACCAAGATTAAGCTCGAGCAGGATTGGGCCACCGCCGTGTACAACGGCCAGTGGTACAGCCCGCTCAAAAACGCGCTCGATGCCTTTATGGCCGACACCCAGAAGTTCGTGACCGGCACCGTCCGTCTGAAGTTCTTTAAGGGCAACTGCCATGTCGTCGGCCGCAAGAGCCCGTTTAGCCTGTATGACTACGGTCTGGCTACCTACGACCGCGACACTACGTTTGACGAGAAGGCCAGCGCCGGCTTTATCGAGATCGATACGCTGTCGCTCAAGACGTGGGCTAAGGTCCAGGGCCCCAGCTCTGCTGCCGCCCAGGCCTAGCGCCTCCTTCCTTTGGTATCCGCGCGGCCCATCCGCGTGATACATAACGGGCGCATGGGGTCCCTACCTTTCGTTATGCTTGCTGACACTTCTTAACATCGGTGGCCCCTACGTTCCGCCCGCATATATGATGCCGCGTCTGCGGCTGAGTCCGAGCCCCGCCGGGGTTGTCCGGCGGGGCTCCTCCTATCAATTTGACGGCCCTGCGCCTATATATATGGGGAGTATCCATTATGTTCAATGCTATCGCGCATGCTTTACTTGCCCTCGCGCCCGAGTTCGATGCTGCAAAGGTCGAGGACGTTCCTATGAGCCTAAAGGCCTGGATCGATGGTTCGCAGGGCAACATTCGGAGGGAGACGTTGGGCGCCAAGTGCATGGCGCGTCACTTCTTTGCAAATTAGCTATATGGCCTCGCACATGGTGGGGAATATGCAAAACTAGCGGTTGAGAAATCGCTTTAGCGACAGGGCGCATTGCTTTGGGCGCTTGTTTTGGGATTTGATGAAAGGGGACGGTTCCATGGCTCTTTGGGGCGGTCGTTTTGAGGCAGGCGTGGCCGAGGTCACGCAGGAGTTTGGCGCGTCGTTGCCGGTTGACAAACATCTCTATAAGCAGGATATCGCCGGATCTAAGGCACATGCCAAGATGCTGGCGGCCCAGGGCATTATCAGCGCCGAGGACGAGCAGGCGATTGCCGAGGGCCTGACCGGAATCGAACAGGATATCGATGCCGGCAACTTCACCTTTGATATCAACGACGAGGACATTCATATGTCCATCGAAAGCGAGCTGACGCGTCGTATCGGCGAGGCTGGCAAACGCTTGCATACTGGGCGTTCGCGCAACGACCAGGTGGCGACCGATACGCGCCTGGGCGTCAAGGCGCTGGCCAAGGAGCTCATGGAGGCCAATCTTGAGCTGCGCCATGTGCTGGTGGATGCGGCCAAGAAGTACGACAAGGTGATTCTTCCGGGCTACACGCATATGCAGCACGCTCAGCCCGTGCTGCTCTCGCATCATCTGCTGGCGTATTCCTGGATGTTCGCGCGCGACTTTACGCGCCTGAAGGCCGCCTTTGATGCCGCCGACAACTGCCCGCTGGGTGCTGCCGCGCTTGCCGGTACGAGCTATCCGCTCGATCGCCAGATGACGGCTGCCGAACTTGGCTTTGCGGGCGTGATTCCCAACTCGCTCGATGCGGTTTCCGACCGTGATTTCCTGCTCGATCTGCATTACGCCGGATCCGTCATGGCGATGCACCTGTCGCGTCTTTCCGAGGAGATCGTGCTGTGGTCGAGCTCCGAATTTGGCTTTATCACGCTTTCAGACTCCTACTCCACCGGCTCGTCCATCATGCCGCAGAAGAAGAATCCCGACTTTGCCGAGCTTATCCGCGGTAAGAGCGGTCGCGTGTACGGCAACCTGGTGCAGCTGCTGGTAACCATGAAGGGCCTGCCGCTCGCTTATAACAAGGACTTGCAGGAGGACAAGGAGGGCGCGCTCGATACCGCTCACACGCTCATGCAGTGCCTGTCCGTTATGGCCGGAATGATTTCGACCTGGACCGTCAACGAGGATGCCATGGCGCGCGAGTGCGGCGTGGGGCACCTTGCCGCCACCGATGTTGCCGATTACCTGGCAAAGCGCGGTCTACCGTTCCGCGAGGCACATGCCGTGGTGGGGCACCTGGTCCTGATGTGTGAGAAGCGCGGCTGCAATCTTGAGGACCTGCCGTTTGAGGTGTTCCAGGAGGCAAGCCCGCTCTTTGAGCGCGATATTACCGAGGCGCTCGATATCCCGTCGATTGTCGCCGCGCGCACGGCCGAGGGCGGTACCGCCCCTGCCGCCGTTGCCGTGCAGCTGCAGCGTGCCGAGGCGCAGCTCGTGGCCGACGAAGGCGTGTTTGGATCGCTAACCAAGGTTGTCGAGATGGGTCACGGGGCAAAGTAGAGGTTTGGCTGAAGACGTATTGTCCATTTATTGATAAATCGTTTTAGCTTTACGGGCGTCTGCTGATGCGGGCGCCCCTATTTTGCTGCTATGGGGGAGGGGCTTGTCGAGAACTTCTGTAGGACCTTTGGGCAGGTTGTGAAGGGGGTACGTTCGCGGGTGGCAACCGACCGCCCGCTCTGTTCCATGTGGTTGATGAGCGGTCGGATGGTACTCTAATCGGGCTTCGAAACAGAAGTGACACATATGGAGCGCTTTAATAAATTGCAGCGTTTCAATAAACAGCTTTTTGTTTAACTGCAGCTAAAACTCTGTTACGATGCAGTCCAGGCGGGTGCCGGAATGGGACTTGGGCACGCGCGAACCTACTTGAAAGGCTACCTTATGGCTATCGAGAAGACCTTCATCATGATTAAGCCCGACGCGGTGCGCGATCGCAAGATCGGCGAGATCGTTGCTCGTATTGAGCGTAGCGGCCTTGTCATCGAGCGCATGGAGATGACCACGCTCGAGCGCGCTACCGTCGAGGAGCACTACGCCCATCTGGCCGACAAGCCCTTCTTTGGCGGTCTCTGCGACTTTATGACGAGCGGTCCGGTCGTCAAGATGGTCGTTTCCGGTCTCTCCGCTGTTTCCAAGATGCGCACCCTTATGGGCTCTACCAACCCGCTTGATGCTGCGCCCGGCACCATCCGCGGCTTCTTCGCCGTCGATGTCAACGCCAACGTGATCCACGGCTCCGACTGCCTGGAGAACGCCGAGATCGAGATCAAGCGCTTCTTCGGTTAAAATAAAAATGACAGGCCGCCGGTATCCGCACAGGGTACCGGCTTCTTTTATCGGCAAAATGCAAAAGCCCCCACCCGTGAAAGGGTGAGGGCTTTTATGTCAGGCCTTATTTTTTCTCGGCTTTCAGGGCCTCAATCATCATGGGAACGACCTTAAAGAGATCCCCGCAGATGCCGTAATCGGCAGCCTCAAAGATGGGGGCGGTCTCGTTCTTGTTCACGGCGATGATGCACTCGGAGGCCTGCATACCGGCCAGGTGCTGG
>CAJLJQ010000113.1:0-5721 GCA_905207015.1 uncultured Collinsella sp.
CTCGTGCGCGATGCGGGTCATCGCTCGATTGACGGCGGTCTCGTCCATGATGACCGCCTTGGGGGAAGTCGTGCCCATCGATCTCCTTCCTCACATGTCTTGACTGCTGACACAGTCAAAAAAATAGATGCCCGACCGCTTAAAGCGGACCAGACACCCACAGGAAGGGCTGCTCTTTGGCAGCTATGTAATTCCATGTGGGTATCTCGTACCCCTTTAATGGTCAAGGGATAGTGTAGCCAACCTCGAGCTTAATTGCGAGCATAAATACAGAACAATCCGTAAACGGAGCCCAATGCTCCATAAACCTATATATATTTGTGGGACGAGCTTGAAAACGCACGCACGAGCTGGCATAATCCCCTCTGCTGCACGCAAATCGGATCTACGTCCAGGGCCGTGGCGTGAGCACTATCGCCAAAAGAGGAATATCTCTGTGTAGATTACGCACAGGGAGCTGCTTCTGTGCTATAGTTCAGGCTTGTTTGTTAACGCGACATGTTCGTTTGTCGCCCAAGGAGGGTCAGTTATGTCCAAAGTTTGCGAAGTTTGCGGTAAGCACCCCGTTGCCGGTCGCTCCATCAGCCACTCTCACCGCGTCACCAACCGTAAGTTCCGCCCCAACATCCAGCGCGTTTACGTCGTCGTCGATGGTCACCGTCGCAAGATGAACGTTTGCTCCACCTGCCTCAAGTCCGGCAAGGTTGCGCGCTCCTAAATAAGGTCTTACCAACAAGTACCTCGGACTCTCCGGGTCAAAGACCTCGCGTTCATATAGAACTTACCAAAGGCGTCCTCCCCCACGGAGGGCGCCTTTTTGCACTCATTGGGGACAGACTTACATGAGTGTTTACAGATGTCAAAGGAATCATAGCCCAGCTGATATGCCTTGAAGCTTGACCAGCGGTACGCATCGAGCGAGTCGAGCGCGCCTTTCACAGGATTGAGATGGATATAATCGAGCAACTGGACCGCCTGCGTGTCCGACTCGACCGCGACCCGCGAATAGCGATTGTCAAACAGGTGCCCCGTTCTCCCCGTTTTCCCATTGAAATACTCATATAAGTCTGTCCCCAATGAGTGGGGCGATGCGGCAAACGGGAAGTTAAAAGTTATAGTTGAAACGTTTCAGTTGATTGAAGCGTTTTAGTATGCCTTTTACGGGAATCTTACCGTTCGCCGAATAATTTCTTGCTATCATGCAAGACGTAGGGTAAATCTCCGATCGCAAGGAGACACAAATGGTGAAAAAGTCACCGGAAAACACTACTCCCGCAATTGTGGACAACGTAGAGGCGCTTGAGGCTAAGCTCGCTCAGATGCGAGAGGCCCAGGCGCTTTTTGCTACGTACACGCAGGAGCAGGTCGACAAGATCTTCTATGAGGCCGCCATGGCCGCCAACAAGGCTCGTATCCCGTTGGCGAAGATGGCCATCGAGGAGACCGGCCGCGGCGTTCTTGAGGACAAGGTCATCAAGAACCACTACGCCGCAGAGTACATCTACAACGCTTACAAGAACACCAAGACCTGTGGTGTCCTGGAGCGCGACGAGGCCTACGGCATCACCAAGATCGCCGAGCCCATCGGCATCGTGGGCGCCGTCATCCCGACGACCAACCCCACCTCCACTGCGATCTTCAAGACGCTGATCAGCCTGAAGACCCGCAACGCCATCATCATCTCCCCGCACCCGGCTGCCGCCAAGTGCACCATCGCCGCCGCCAAGCTCGTGCTTGACGCCGCCGTCAAGGCCGGCGCCCCCGAGGGTATCATCGGCTGGGTCGATGTCCCCTCCATCGAGCTGACCAACATGGTCATGCGCGACGTCGACATCATCCTCGCCACCGGTGGCCCGGGCATGGTCAAGGCCGCCTACTCCTCGGGCAAGCCCGCCCTAGGCGTTGGCGCCGGTAACACCCCGGTCGTCATCGACGACACCGCCGACGTGCTGCTCGCCGTCAACTCCATCATCCACTCCAAGACCTTCGACAACGGCATGATCTGCGCTTCCGAGCAGTCCGTGACCGTCATCGACACCATCTATGACCAGGTTAAGGCCGAGTTCCAGAAGCGCGGCTGCTACTTCGTCAAGCAGGGTGCCGAGATGGAGGCACTGCGTGCCGCCATGTTCAAGAATGGCGCTCTCGACCACCGCATCCCCGGCATGGCTGCCGCCAAGATCGCCGAGCTCGCAGGCATCGAGGTTCCCGCCAAGACCAAGATCCTGATCGCCGAGGTCACCTCCACCGACCCCGCCAAGGAGGAGTTCTCCCACGAGAAGCTCTCCCCGGTCCTGGCCATGTACCACGCCAAGGACTTCCAGGAGGCCGTCGACAAGGCCGAGCACCTGGTGCTCGCCGGTGGCCCGGGCCACACCGCCTCTCTGTACGTGCACCCCGCCCAGGCCGAGAAGATCAGCCTGTTCGAGCACGTCATGAAGGCCTGCCGTATCGTCATCAATACCCCGTCCTCGCACGGCGGCATCGGTGACCTGTACAACTTTGGCATGAAGCCGTCTCTGACCCTGGGCTGCGGCTCCTGGGGCGGCAACTCCGTCTCCGAGAACGTTGGGGTGAAGCACTTGATCAACGTTAAGACTGTGGCCGAGCGCCGTGAGAACATGCTGTGGTTCCGCGCTCCCGAGAAGGTCTACTTCAAGAAGGGTTCCACGCCCGTCGCCCTCGACGAGCTCGGTACCGTCATGGGCAAGAAGCGTGCCTTCATCGTCACCGACCAGTTCCTCTTCAAGAATGGCAACACCCGCGCCATCGAGGCCAAGCTCGACGAGATGGGCATCGCCCACGACTGCTTCTACGACGTCGAGCCCGATCCGTCGCTGCAGTGCGCACGTCGCGGCGCCAAGCAGATGGCTCTCTTTGAGCCGGACGTCATCATCGCCGTCGGCGGTGGCTCCGCTATGGACGCCGGCAAGATCATGTGGATGATGTACGAGCACCCCGAGTGCAAGTTTGAGGACATGGCCATGGACTTCATGGACATCCGCAAGCGTATCTTCACTTTCCCCGAGATGGGCAAGAAGGCCTACTTCGTCGCCGTCCCGACCTCTTCGGGTACCGGCTCCGAGTGCACGCCGTTCGCCATCATCACCGACAAGGAGACCGGCATCAAGTGGCCGCTCGCCGACTACGCGCTGCTCCCCAACATGGCTATCGTCGACGCCGACAACTGCATGACCGCCCCGCGCGGCCTGACCGCTGCCTCCGGCATCGACGTCATGACCCACGCCATCGAGTCCTACGTCTCCATCATGGCTTCCGACTACACCAAGGGCCTCTCCGAGCGCGCTGCTAAGATCGTCTTCGAGAACCTGCCCTCCAGCTTCACGAACGGCGCCAAGGACCCGCACGCCCGCGAGGAGATGCACAACGCCTCCTGCATGGCCGGCATGGCCTTCGCCAACGCCTTCCTGGGCCTCAACCACTCCATGGCCCACAAGCTCGGCGCTTTCCATCACCTGCCCCACGGCCTCGCAAACGCCGTCATCCTGACCCGCGTCATGCGCTACAACGCCGCCGAGGCTCCCGTCAAGATGGGCACGTTCTCCCAGTATCCTTACCCCAACGCGCTGCACAACTACGCCGAGATGGCCAAGTACTGCGGCATCGAGGGCAAGGACGACAAGGAGGTCTTCGAGAACTTCATCACGAAGCTCGAGGAGCTCAAGGACTTCATCGGCGTCAAGAAGACCATCGCCGACTACGGTGTTGACGAGCAGTACTTCCTCGACACCCTCGACGAGATGACCGAGCAGGCATTCAACGACCAGTGCACCGGCGCAAACCCGCGCTACCCGCTCATGAGCGAGATCAAGGAGCTCTACCTGGACGCCTACTACGGCCGCGAGCCTCAGGACTACGCCGTCTGCTAGTTTTAGCACGGTTTTTAACGGCGGGGGTGCACGGGTGTTTCACACACCCCCGCCGTCGCTTCTATCGCATCGTTGAAAGGATGCAACCATGCTGCTACCCGATTCCAAGACCGAGCTCGTCCGCCGTGGCAACAAGGTCGTTTACGACCTGGGCGACAAGATTGTCAAGGTCTTTAACGAGACCAAGCCTGTCTCCGACGTGTTCAACGAGGCTTTGAATCTTGCCCGCATCAATGAGTGCGGCATCCGCAGCCCCAAGGCTCTCGAGGTTTCCCAGCTCGAGAACGCCAACGGCTGGGCGCTCGTGACCGAGAAGGTTCCGGGCACCACCCTTGCCGAGAAGATGACTGCCGAGCCCCAGCGCTTTGGTGAGTATCTCGAGATGTTCGTCGACCTCCAGATCGAGATCCACGGCTACACCTCCCCGCTGCTCAACCGTCAGCGCGACAAGTTCGCCCGCATGATCGACAGCCTTGATCAGCTCAATGCCACCACGCGCTACAACCTTCAGGAGCGTCTGGACGGCATGACCAAGGAGTTCAAGGTCTGCCACGGCGACTTCAACCCCTCCAACGTCATCGTCGGCGACGACGGCCAGCTCTATGTGTGCGACTGGGCACACGCCACCCAGGGCTCCCCTGCTGCCGACGTTGCCACCACCTACCTGCTCTTCGCCCTCAACAGCAAGGATCAGGCCGAGGCCTACCTGGAGCTCTACTGCGACCGCGCCGACATGCCCATGCAGGTCGTGCGTCAGTGGACGAGCATCGTCGCCGCTTCCGAGCTCGCTCGTAAGCGCAACGTGAACGATGAGTTCCTGAAGAACTGGATCGACGTCGTCGATTATCAGTAATATCTGAGCGATTTATTTCGCATCGGAGGCACAAGAAAACCCCGCAGTTCAATATGGGCTGTGGGGTTTTCCTTTACCCATCGAGTTTATTCACGCAACAAAATAGACTGCTCCGCATCTCTTCCTAAGAGAGATACGGAGCAGTCCCGCAATTACATCTAATAGCAGAAACGTCGATTAACGGCGGGCCGCCTTAACAAGCTCGGCAACCTTGGCGACGACCTCGTCAATCGCCACGTCCTCGCGCTCGCCCGTGGCACGGTCCTTGAGCTCAACGGTGCCATTCTTAAGGCCACGCTTGCCAAGCACCACCTGATACGGGAATCCCATAAGGTCGTTATCGGCAAACTTAAAGCCGGGACGCTCGTCGCGGTCGTCGACGACGACCTCGATACCCTCGGCGCACAAGCCCTCGACGATTTGGTCGCAGACGGTTGCGCACTCCTCCTTCTTGGGATCGAGCGGAATCACAGCGACCTCGTACGGGGCAACGGAAACCGGCCAGACGATACCGTGCTCGTCGTTGTGCTGCTCCACGACGGCAGCAAGCGAGCGGGACACGCCCACGCCGTAGCAACCCATGATAAGCGGCTTCTCCTTGCCGTCCTCGTCCATAAAGGTGGCGCCCATGGCCTCGGAATACTTGGTACCCAGCTGGAAGACCTGCGAGACCTCGATGCCGCGAGCAGCAGAGAGCGGCTTGCCGCAGTGCGGGCAGGGATCGCCGGCAACGACGGTGACCAGATCTGCCCACTCATCGACGGTAAAGTCGCGCTCGGGGCAGGCACCGGTAAAGTGATAATCGACCTCGTTGGCACCGCAGGCCCACTGCTTGGACTCGCGCAGGCTCTCGTCGCACACCAGACGGATGCCCTCGGGCAAGTTAACCGGTCCGATAAAGCCCTTGTGCAGACCGTAGGTCTGGAGCTCCTCGTCCGTCATCATGCGATAACCCTTGCCAAAGACATGCTCGGCCTT
>CAJLJQ010000114.1:0-5687 GCA_905207015.1 uncultured Collinsella sp.
CGCCATTGAAAGCATCACTGATCTCTTTATAGCCAATTGCCTGCATCGACGTCAGGGCATCTCCCAGCCCCTGGCCCATAAGACCGCGGACCTCATCGACAAGACCCTGCTCAAACATCAGATCGACGCGCTGGTTAATGCGCTCGTAGAGCACCTCGCGATTACGCGTCAGACCAAACCAAAGGGCATGATAATGCTCGTGCGGAACACTAAACTGCGACTTTTGCTGCGCATAGGAGACGCCATCATCATGCATCTCGAGCGCACGAATCACACGGCGCACGTTATGGGGATGAATAACAGCAGCCGATTCTGGATCGCGCTCGGCAAGCAAGGCATGCAGTTCTTCCTCGCCAATACGCTCGGCAAGCTCCTGATAGCCCGCACGACGATCGTCCTCAAGTTCACCCGAGGGAAAGTCCATCTCATCGAGGGCGGCCTTGAGATACAGCCCCGTACCTCCGCAAAAAACCGGCAGGCAACCCGAACCAAGGAGACGTTCAACATGCGCGCGAGCGTCGGCCTGATAAAGCGCAGCAGAATATGCCACACCCGGCTCTACAATGTCGACGAGACGCAGCGGCGCCGTGCACTCATCGGGCGCCATCTTTGCGGTACCGATGTCCATGCCGCGATAGATTTGCATCGCATCGCACGACAGCACTTCGGACGAAAGACGAGCTGCCAAACGGTCGGCAACATCACTCTTACCAACCGCCGTCGGACCGACGATCGCAACGGCGGAAAGACCTGCCCCGGGAGAAACCATTAGCGCGGCTCGCCCACAACGGAGCCGGACAAATACCAGGTCTTGGCAACGTCAACGTCAACATCAACGATCTTACCAACAAGCTGATCGATGCTGTAACCCTCGGGCATAGGCGCATGCACGGTCTGATTCTTGGGACTCTTGCCCAGCAGGACCGCGTCGTTCTTTTTACTCGTTCCCTCAATGAGCGCCGGAACCACAGTATGAAGCTCACCCTGGCTATACTCGTGTGCCGTGGTCTCGATAACCTTAACCAGACGGTTGAAACGCTCGAGAATAACCTCATGCGGCGTAGGATCGTCAATCTCGGCGGCCGGGGTACCGGCGCGCTTGGAATAGATGAAGGTATAGGCCTGAGCATAGCGGACCGTCTCGGCAAGTGAGAGCGTCTGCTCAAAGTCTTCTTCAGTCTCACCCGGGAAGCCAACGATAATGTCGGTCGAGAGCGCGATATCGGGCATGCGGTTGCGAATGCGATCGACAAGGCCCAGATAGTCCTCGCGTGTATAACGGCGATTCATCTCTTTGAGGATCCGCGTCGAACCTGACTGGACGGCCAAGTGCAGCTGCGGCATAACGGCAGGCGTCTCGGCCATGGCGTCGATGGTCTCGGGCAACAGGTCCTTGGGATGCGAAGACGTAAAGAAGATGCGCTCCACGCCCGTATCGCCCACGGCACGCAGCAGATCGGCAAAACGCGGCTTGCCAAACAGATCGCGACCATATGAGTTAACGTTTTGGCCCAGCAGCGTAATCTCACGCACGCCCTGGCGCACCAAACCGGTCACCTCGTCGACAATCTCCTCGAAGGGGCGGCTCTTTTCGCGACCGCGCACGTACGGCACGATGCAATAGGTGCAGAAATTATTGCAGCCCGTCATGATGGGCACCCAGGCGTGATACTGAGTCTCGCGATGCCACGGCATGCTCATGGCATCCGTATCCTCATGCTCATTGGTGCGGATATGACGCTTACCATCACGGAACGCCTCGGCAATGAGCTCGGCCACATGTGCAATGGAATGCGTGCCAAAGATGACATTGACGTTATCGACGTTGGTGAGCAGGCCCTCGCCATCGCGCTGCGCGATGCAACCGCCAACGGCAACCACGCGCTTGCCCGAAGGCGAAGGCGGCAGGCTTTTGCAGGAATTGCACTGACCGTACAGGCGAGTATCGGCGGCCTCGCGCACGCAGCACGTCATGAAGACAACGATATCGGCATGCGCGGGATCGAGCGCCATGAGGCAGCCATACGAATCAAGCAGACCGCTCACACGCTCGGAGTCGTGCTGATTCATCTGGCAGCCAAAGGTGCGGATAAAGTAGGTTTTACCGGCAAGAATATCGCGTACGGAACGCTGGTCCATGTGCATAAGTCCTAACGATGGGGAGCGAAACAAGGCAAGCAGAAGCTATGCCACAGGCTTAACATCATCCATGACGACGTTATCCATAGCAGCTCGATTGATCTGGTGAACGTAGATAGAAAGGCGGATGGCCGTGCGCGACTCCCCGTTAATGAGGATGTCGGAGAACACGGGCGCGCAGGAAATATCAAAACCGGTTGGAATCAAAAAACCGCGCGCGATAGCAACGGCCTTAATAGCCTGGTTGACGGCACCGGCGCCGACACACTGGATGTTGACGGGTACACCATCCTTGACCATGCCGGCGATGGCGCCGGCAACGGACGCGGGCGATGATTTGCTTGATACCTTCAGGCAATCCATGAAGAAACTCCTGCATTTAAAAGTACGTTTTAACTGCAACAACTGTATCGTACCGAGTGGACTCGGTAAAGGCACTATTCCTCTTTGGCAAGATCAAAGGTCACGGTGATTCGATCACGCGAAACACGGATCTTTGGGTCGCCGCAAAGGTTGAGATAGTACCGGGCGGCAAGGTCATTAAAGTCGCGTTCCACAGCGCGCGAAAACTGTGCCATGTCATCCTTGGCAATACGTAGCCCGCGACGATCCTTCGCGAGATCGACAGGAGTCGGCGCATGCGAGGACGAATCACGCTCGCGCAGCAGACGCGCGGTCACACCGCGAACGGGCTTAATCTGCCCTGCCAAAATGCGATGGGCCGTGCGCTCGGACATCTCAAGACCCAAACCCGAACAAATACGGATAAAGTCCTCGGCATCAGAAGCAAGGCCTAAACGATCGACAACCGGAAGCTCGCTCTCGTCATCAATGAACAGGAGACGAGACGTATCGAGCCGACTTGACGCTTGAGCATAAAGGGTCGCGGCAATCTCAGACGGAGAACCGAGATAGACATCGCAACCACGCAACTCCTCGAGCGCAAACTCACAAGCAGCGCGAATAATATTATGTGGACCGCGAGCGCAGACATAACGTCCGTCCTCATCCTTGACGGCCTGGGGCCAGCTGGACTGATCGGCACGCTCACTGAGGCGGTCGGCCGCAACGCTCACCTTGAAGGCTGAACCAAGATCGACGCCGGACGTGACCACACGGGCCTCGTCGGCGTTCTGCTTAATCGAAAACAATGCCATGCCACGACCGTGAACGCCCCAACGGTCCATCTTCATGCTCTCGAGCTTGGAGGTAACGCGGGCATCAAAGATTCGCTCTTGCATATCCTGCGGAACGCCAGAACCGTTATCCAGAAAGACAAGCGTGCGGACGCCATCTTCCTTGGTCGTGGCGAGATAGACCTTGTCGGCGCCGGCATCGCGAGCATTACGGAGCATTTCGATGACGATGTCCTCGACATGCTGAATGTCGTGCTTAGCCTGGCGCCGCTCGGCCTCCGAAACGCGGAGGCGGACATACCCCTCGCCAAGGTTCTCCTCGACGCGAAGGTTGCCCTCCCCCGACATCGACGCGATAAATGAGATGAGCTCGTTCGCGTCGCTCATGTTATTTAGCGATATCGACAGCGCGGCTCTCGCGAATCACGACGACGCGCACCTGACCGGGATACTCCATCTCTTCCTCGATCTGATGGGCGATATCGTGAGCCAGAACCGTGGACTGGGCATCGGAAATCTTGTCCGGCTGGACCATGACGTGGACCTCGCGACCGGCCTGCATGGCATAGGTACGTTCGACGCCGTCATGGGAGTTGGCGATCTCCTCAAGCTTCTCAAGACGCTTGATGTAGTTCTCGGCAGACTCGCGACGGGCACCGGGGCGAGAGGCAGAGACAGCATCGGCGGCCTGCACCAGGACATCGAGCACCGTGTTGGGGTCGACATCGGCATGGTGAGCCTCAATAGCGTGGACGATAACGGGCTTCTCGCCATAACGGCGGGCAAGCTCGGCGCCCATGACGGCATGCGGGCCCTCGACGTCGTGGTCGATTGCCTTGCCCAGGTCATGAAGCAGGCCGGCGCGCTTGGCGGTCACAACGTCCAGGCCAAGCTCGGAAGCCATCACGCCGCACAGATCAGAGACCTCGAGGGAATGCTGAAGCACGTTCTGACCAAACGAGGTACGGTAGCGCAGGGCACCAAGGGTCTTGACGATCTCGGGGTGCAGATCGTGGATGCCGGTATCGAAGGCAGCCTGCTCGCCAGCCTCGCGCACGCGCTGCTGAACCAGGTCGGCGGCCTTGTGATACATCTCCTCGATACGGGCAGGGTGAATGCGGCCGTCGGCGATGAGGTTCTCGAGGGCGACGCGGGCGGTCTCACGACGGACCGGGTCGAAGCTCGAAAGAACGACGGTCTCGGGCGTGTCGTCGATCACGAGGTTGACGCCGGAAACCTGCTCGAAGGTCCGGATGTTGCGACCCTCGCGACCGATGATACGGCCTTTGAGGTCATCAGAGGGAATGTGCACGGAGGTAACGGTGACCTCGGCAGTGTGATCGGCAGCGCAGCGCTGAATCGCCAGAGACAGAATCTCCTGGGCGGTCTTGTGGCACTCGGCGCGAACCTGCTGCTCAGACTCGCGAATGATCGTGGCGGCCTCGTGGGTGACCTCGGTCTCCAGCTTGGCGATGAGGTATTCCTTGGCCTCCTCGGCGGTGTAGCCGGAGATCCGTTCCAGGGTTTCCATCTGCTCGGCCTGGAGTTTGGCCACTTGGGTGCGGGCCTCCTCCAGGTTGGCCAGGCGGGCGGCGTAGGATTCCTCCTTCCGCTCCACGTTTTCCAGCTTCCGCTCCAGGGTCTCTTCCTTCTGCTGGAGACGGCGTTCCTGCTCCTGCAGTTCGGAGCGGCGTTCCTTGGCTTCTCTCTCGTAGTTGGTTTTTTCTGCCAGGATTTTCTCCTTGGCTTCCACCAGGGCTTCCCGTTTTTTGCTCTCGGCGCTCTTGATGGCCTCGTTGATGATGCGTTTGGCCTCTTCCTCGGCGCTGATGATCTCCTTTTCCGCCACTTTCTTGCGGTAGAGGACGCCCACGGGGATCCCTATCACAAGCGCGACGACGAAGGCGATCACGCCGATCAGGATATCGGGCAGCATATTGTCGGGACACACCTCCCTTTCTATTGAAATTTCGCATAAAATTCGCGGCGGCCGGGTCCCGTTGGCGAGGGTTACGGCGCCGCGGAAAGCGGGCAAGAGGCCCCGGAACTTCCCTTGGGGGGAAGCGCCTCATTGTCTGCACATTTATACTGATTTTATTTTAATGGGCAACGGCCCGTCTGTCAAGATCCTTCGGCCCCCCGGCAGGGAAAAACTTCTAGGAAATGCTCCCCTGGCGGACACAAGGGCGGCCTTTGGCATAGGATGGGGAAACGAAAAGGAGGTCATCCCATGGAACACACCACCCAAACTGCCCCCAACCCCTCGGAACAGGAGAAGCAGGCCATTTTCGCCCGGGTCTGGAAACGGGTGATGGCCGGCCAGGAGGCGGCCTGCCCCCTGGCGTGGACCGACCCTGTCCCCCAGGCAGAGACGGCCGCTGACCCGGCCCCTGCGCCCGCCGATCCCGGGGA
>CAJLJQ010000115.1:0-5666 GCA_905207015.1 uncultured Collinsella sp.
GCCGTAGGGGCCCATCATAAAGCGGCCCATCTCGGTGCAGATGGCCACATCGCCCATGCCGGCAGGAACCAGGATCTCGTCGTATGCCGCGTGTACGCCTTCGCCGATGGCGTGAATGTCGTTGGCCTGCTGCTCGGGCAGATAGGGGATACCGACGCCGCCGGACAGATTGATAAAGGCGACATGTGCGTCGGTCTCGCGCTCCAGGCGCACGGCAAGCTCAAAGAGGATGCGCGCGAGCTTGGGGTAGTAGTCGTTGGTGACGGTGTTGCTGGCAAGGAATGCGTGGATGCCAAAGTCCTCGGCGCCCTTGGCCTTGAGCGTGCGAAAGGCCTCGAAGAGCTGCTCGGTGGTCATGCCGTACTTGGAGTCGCCCGGGTTGTCCATGATGCCGTTGGAGAGCTGGAACAAGCCGCCCGGATTAAAGCGGCAACTGACTGTCTTGGGGATGGGCCCCGCGACACGCTCAAAGAACTCGATATGGCTGATGTCGTCAAAGTTGACGATGGCGCCCAGCTTGTCGGCGAGTTCAAAGTCGGCCGCCGGCGTGTCGTTGGACGAGAACATGATGTCGTGGCCGGTGATGCCCAGCGAGCGGGCGATCATGAGCTCGGTATAGCTCGAGCAATCGCAGCCGCAGCCGTATTCGTTGAGAATGGAGATGAGCGCCGGGTTGGGATTGGCCTTGACGGCAAAGTATTCCTTAAAGCCCGGGTTCCATGCAAAGGCGTCGCGCACTTCTTGCATGTTGCGGCGGATGCCCGCCTCGTCGTATAGATGAAACGGCGTGGGGAACTGCTCGACGATATGCTCGAGCGTCTCCTTGTCCACAAACGGCTGCTTGGCCGCATATGCCTCGTTGGGAGTCAATGACATGTCCCGTAAACCTCGCTATCCAGACGGCGCTACCTGCGCATCGAATCCGCATAGCGTGGACCCAATGTCCGGATAGCGCTCCCGCATTGCTGCAGACAGTCCCGCGGGTGTTTCCCGCAGGCCCACCAGGCTGTTCGTGCCCGAAAAACCCAGTTCGGCGGGTTTCGCCTCCCCACGGGGTCAAAGCCTGCCGGCTCGCCCGCGGCTCTTCGTGCCCGCGCCTCTATCAAGTGGTAAAGACCCTATCACGTTGCACTTTACCAAACAAGAGTATTCGTATATAACGTTTAAAAAATGCAGGGATATGCTGGAAATAAGGGTGCGGCAATCTTGCGGCACAATAAGATGGTAACTGGCGCGCGCCTATGAAAGGAATCCCTATGACCGAGCTCCAAGAACTCCGTCGTTATCGTCGCGACTTGCACCGCATTCCGGAGCTCGACTTCGATCTTCCGCAGACTATCGCCTATATTGAAGGCGTGCTCGCTCCGCTCGCCTGCGAGGTGACCCATCCGTGCCGCAGCTGCGTCTGCGCTTTCTTCGATGCCGGCACGGGCGCCGCGCATGCCACGGCGATTCGCGCCGACATGGACGCTCTGCCCATCGCGGAGGCAACGGGCGCGGCCTTTGCCTCGACGCATCCCGCTAAGATGCATGCGTGCGGTCACGACGGTCACATGGCCATGGTGCTTGCCGCCGCGACTTATGTCGATCGCACGATTCGTGAGCAGCCGGGTGCCATCAAGCGCAACGTGCTCTTTGTGTTTCAGCCGGCCGAGGAAACGACCGGTGGCGCCAAGACGGTGTGTGAGAGCGGCGTATTCGAGCGCTACGGGGCGGATCGCATCTTCGGCTTCCACGTATGGCCCGATTTGCCCGCCGGCACGTTGGCGAGCTGTTCCGGTCCGCTGCTGGCGCGCTCAAGTGAGACGCACATTCATATCCATGGCACGAGCATCCATATCGCCAAGACCTACGGCGTTCCAGTCGAGGAATCGCATGATGCCGCGCTGGCAGCGGCCAAGTTCTTGGTTTCCGAGCGCGAGCTCATGGACGAGTTGGGTGCCGACGAGCCCTGCATTGGTAAGTTCGGCCTGCTGCAGGCCGGCACCGTCTGCAATGCGGTGGCGGGGGAGGCCCATGTGGCTGGCAGCCTGCGCGTGTTTACGGACGGTATGTTCGACCGTGCGCGCGAGGGCGTGCGCCGCGTGTTGGACGAGGCCTGCGCCGCAACAGGCTGCACGTACGACCTCGACTTTGCCGAGGGCTATCCGCCGGTCGACAACGACCCCGAGTTGTTTGATCGAATCGCGCCTGCTCTGCCCGAGTTACAGCTCGTGGACGAGCCGCTGCTGATTGCCGAGGATTTCGCGTTCTATCAACGCCATCTGCCGGGTGTATTTTTCCTGCTGGGCACGGGTATGCCAGAGGACCAAGACAACCCGAGTGATTCGGATGGCTGCCCCGCCTATGCCACAAGCGCTCTGCATACCGATAGCATGCTCTTCGACGAGGAAATCCTTCTCAAAGGCCTCGATGTCTACAAACGATTGCTTTTGCTTGACTAAGGCGTGAAGGACTATTTGTTCTAGAAAATACGAACAAACGTACGATATAATAGAGATGTAAGTCTATAGAAACGTTTGACGTTACTAACGTAAGGCGATACTATGATTGCATCGTATAAAGATGAGGATACCGAACGCTTTGCCATGGGTGTGCGGGTCAGGAAGTTCGTGCCCTTTGAGCGTGTTGCGTTGAGGAAGATTCGCCAACTGCAGGTTTGTGCATCGCTTGATGATCTTCGCGTTCCACCAGGCAACCGCCTAGAAGCTTTGAAGGGCGATCGTGCCGGTCAATATAGCATCCGTGTTAACGAGCGCTATCGGGTCTGTTTTGAGTGGAGACAGGAGATGGCTTGGAATGTCGAAATCGTCGATTATCACAAGTGATGAGGCTTCGGCCAATTTGCTGTCGCCGGTGACTCCCGGTGAGCTTCTCAAAGAGGAGTTTCTTGTTCCCATGGGCATTTCTCAATATCGCCTTGCGAAAGAGACCGGGATTCCGGCTCAGCGTATCGGGCAGATTGTCCTGGGAAAACGTCGCGTGACGGCCGACACTGACCTCCGTCTTTGCCGTTATTTTGGCCTGACGGATGGTTATTGGCTGCGCGCTCAGGTGGCGTTTGACCTTGAGGCCGAGAAAAGGCGGATCGAACCGGAACTCGATAAGATCGTTCCTGTTCAGCAGGCCATCGCACTGTAGTGCTCAAAGATGATGGGGGCGACGATGAGGCGACGCCGACAGTCTGCCGTATATAGTCCGGGTGGATGCGGGTGCGGTTTGCTACTGCTTCCGGTCATCGCTGTGAGCATTGGCGTGATGTTTGCGCTTGCTGGGCTTGCCGCGGCGGCGCTCGTGCTGTTTATCACTGCCATCGGCGTGACGATTTGGCTCTGTCGCAATCGCGAGCAACGCCGTGCCGACGGTAAAACCAATGTCGGCTGGGTCGTCTTCCTGATTATTGCGTACCCGCTGAGTGCCAGCTACCTGGTGTTCTTTGTCCTGTTGATGATCAGTGCTTTTACCGGGGAATCCGTCACGGTGGGTTGATCACTGCTGGCAGACGGTCGCGCAAAGTGCGTTTGCTCGGCGTTTGGATAACTGCATTGGCCGTTTACCGCAACCTTAGCTCTCAGCTAATGAATTCAAGTTCAATCCTTCCTACGATGTGCTGTGTGCCGGCACGGTAGCCGGATCGTAGGAAGGATGAATAATGGCAAAAGAGGGAAAGAAGCCGATCGGCAAGATTGTCCTAGGCATCATCGTGGTGCTGGTTATTGTCGGTGCCGTGGGCTCTATGGGCGGCAACTCAACCGATTCGTCTGCGAGCGATTCGGCAAAACCTGCCGAGACGACACAGCAGGCTGAGGAGCAAAAAGAACCGCAAGAACCGTATACCATTGCTGACGAGGCTGAAGACACTTCCAATCAGTTTACCTATAAGATCACGGGCACGCTGACCAATAACACGGACAAGGAAAAGAGCTACATTCAGATTGAATATGTTCTGTATGATGCCGATGGCAACCAGGTTGGAACGGCTCTTGCAAACACCAATCATCTGAAGGCGGGCGGCTCCTGGAAGTTCGAGGCGCTGGGTACGGTGTCTCCCGACCAGGTTGCTAGCTGGGAGCGTTCGGACGTAAGCGGTTTCTAGCATGTTGCATGCACTGGGGGAGGTGAAGTCGTATGCCCGATAAAAAGCTGACCGAGGAGTTGCTCAATGAGCTTCTCGATGCGCCGTACATCGATGGCTATATCAGGGAGCACGACTTTGCCGCCCCGTCGCTTTCGGACTACCTGAAGCAGCTACTGCAGGAAAAGGGCTTGGAGCGCTCACGCGTGGTCCGTATGGCCGATCTCAATGAGACCTTTGGCTATCAGATCTTTACCGGTGCGCGGCATCCGAGCCGCAATAAGGTGCTGCAGATTGCCTTTGCGATGGCACTGACGCTCAAAGAGACCAACCGTGCGCTGACGGCTGCCGGGGTAAGCGTCCTTAACTGTAAGGACCGCCGCGATGCGATTATCATCTTTTGCATCGATCGCGGGTGCAGCCTCCAAAAGGTCAACGAGGAGCTGTATCGCTTTGGCGAGGAGACGGTGAGTTAGCGGCTGATATCTGAGCCGGCGGAGCTGCCGAACAACGATGCAAACGAACGGGGCACGGATGCCATGGGGTGTCTGCGCCCTGCGCTATGATGGAGGCTATGGATACTCAGACCCCAACATATTCCGATGATGAGCTGACCGCAGCGCTTGCCGAGCACCTGGCGTCGCTCGATCGCGATGACAGCTATCGCGTGGAGCGTGTACTTAAGCGCTCGTCCGTTGAAATAACCGAGCTTGTGTACTTTGAAGGAACCGGCGGTGGTTCGCTCGGCCCCTTTGTCCGTAAACGCATCGATGCTTCGGCTCAAATCGGCGGGGCATACGAGCGTCTGTTTGCCGCTCAGCGGGCAGGCAGGCGTTTTGAGCACCTGCCCAGAATCGTCGATTGTTGTCGTGTGGGCGACGAGCTCAACGTGGTTATGGAATACATCGAAGGGGAGACGCTCGGGGCGCTGGTGTACCGTCTGGGAGCCACCCCCGATTATGCGCGTGAATTGTATCCTGCCCTATGCGATGCCGTGGGCGAGCTCCACACCGGTTTTGCAATAGCGGGGGAGACGTCGGCGCCGGTGATCCATCGCGACCTCAAGCCGTCGAATATCATCGTGACAGGTGCCAACTATACGCCTGATGACGGCCTGACGTTTTCATCGCTGGTGATTATCGACTTGGGGATCGCGCGCGTATGGCGCGATGGCGCCGATGCCGATACCGTCAAGTTTGGGACACGGCCCTATGCGCCGCCCGAGCAGTATGGATTTGGGCAGACGAGTGTGCGCAGCGACGTCTACGCACTTGGCGCCCTGTTGTTCTTCTGCTTGACGGGAGTCGACCCTAAACCAGGGCTCGACATGCGCGAGCAATGCGAGGCGCGCGGCATTCCCACTCCACTTGCCGATGCCGTCTGCATGTCGATGGCGCTCGACCCGGCCAAGCGTTTTGCGAGCGCGGAAGCGTTGGGACGGGCGACGCGCGCGGCATACGATCTAAGTCGCCCCGTGCGGCCTCCTGCGCCTGTGCTTGTCCGTGCTCCGGCCTCGGAGACGGTGTTGACGCTCCAAGGGCTCCAGAACCCCGCAGGGCTTCCTAGGCCTGCCGCCTCCGCTGCATGCGGT
>CAJLJQ010000116.1:0-5610 GCA_905207015.1 uncultured Collinsella sp.
TTAAAGCGCAGGCCGCCCTTGTAGGGTCCAATGGCAGAGTTGAACTCGACGCGGTAACCGCGGTTGACCTGAACCTTGCCCTGGTCGTCGACCCAGGGAACACGGAACATAACGATGCGCTCGGGCTCGACAAGGCGCTCCAGCAGGGCGGCCTCCTCGTACTCGGGGTGGGCGTCGAGCGCCGGCTGGATGGTGCCGAGGATCTCGGTCGCGGCCTGGATGAACTCAGGCTGCTCGGGATAGCGGGCCTTGAGCTCGTCGAGAACTTTCTGCGTGTAGCTCATGCTTCCTCCAATTGATGGAAAAGAAAGGTGTCGTTCGCGGCGCCCCATGCGCCGTGAGCTTTATCGAGTATGGATAATATCGCACTGTTGCTACAAAGTTACGAATAAGGCAACGAGCGGATGTTTCATTTTGATTACGATGCAGGTAGATAGCTTTTTGACCGCCTGACGAGCAAATCGCGTGTTTCGAAGCTGTTTCCCGCACGTTTCGAAACCACCACAAAGGGGACAGGCACCTTTGTGGTGGTTTTGGCGAGATGCGTTGGCGGGAACGGATGTGAATCGAACACATCCAAGACGTTTTGCACGCCTCACAACGGTTTTGAAGACCGCGGGGCCCACCGGAGCCCATCCGCTCCCAAACGTGGCGGTATTTTACCAAACGCGCAGTGTCGCGCCACGAAAACGGCCCATCTACTACGTTTAACCAGCAAGGGTTAGCCATACCCACTTTTTCGTAACATCGGCAAGTCATCTACCTGCGGTTTTGTTTTTGCGGTTTTTGAAATGGTCGAGGGTAGTCACTTAAACGTAGTAGATAGGCCGGTTTTGTGGCGAGCGGCGATTCGGAGCCCTAGCGCAGGGATCTGAGGCCGCCGGCCTCTTTGTCGAGCGTCGTAAAACGCATCGCATCCAGGTGTTCCAGGATGCTAATGGCGCGCTTGCGTGACACGCCTAGGGCTTCGCGCAGCACACTCGTGGTGGCGGCGCCGCCAGCAGCCTCGATAGCCGTCGCAACAACCTCACGCGCATGGGCCTCGGCAGCGGCGGACAAGGCAACGTCGCGCTCGACCTTAACGATCGAGTGGTTGAGCGAAAGCTCGCGCAGTGCACGCGTCATGGTGTCGCGATCGAGCTGCAACTGTTCGCTCACCTCGGGAAGCGTCGGCGCATTAAGACCGGCCTCATCCAGCAGGGCCACGATACGCTGGCCAGCCTCGCGCACCACGCGTATCGCCGCAGCGGCGGAATGCGGGTCGAACACCTCGGCACCGTCGACGGCGCACACGCCACGTGCACAGCCCTCGGCAATAAGTGCCATCGCGACATCGTTACCGGCGCCCGGCCAAGCCGCGTGCGCGACCGCACCGGACGTAAAGCCGATCTCCTTGGGAGCCGCCGCGTGCATGGAGGACAAGGCCGCAGCCAGCACATCCATTGCAGCATCGAGAGCCGAGGCATCTGCGTAGAGCACCGCACCGCCCGCAGCAAGCTCGCACACGGCAGCCTGGTCCACAAGCCCACGCAAAACGATCTCGACCTCGCCGGTAACAAGATCGAGCGCTGCGGCAACACCGGCAGCAGCAACAGGCAGCGTTTGCAGCGCCAGCCACGCGTGTACGCCGTCCGCGACATCTCCGGACTCAAGCGCCGCATACAACGCGCGCTCCCCCGCCGACAGGACCCGCGCGCGGCGACAGCGCGATAGCAGGACGCGTCCGCCGCCAAGCAGCGAAATCGGCGAATACGACAGAATGACGGCATGATCGCCGGCGCGCAACGGCAGCGGCCGTTCCAGGCGCACCTGCACCACACGCGTCTCGCCGACCGCAATAGGCGGCTCGTCGTCTAAAAGCATAATGCGGCCGAGCACCTCAGCCGTGCCCGCCATAACGTGCACGCGTGTACCCGAAGCAAGAACGCCGGCTCGCACGCCATCGCGCCCCACATATGTCAGTTGCATCAAAAAGCGCAGCGTCTGGCCCACGCGACCCTCGACGCCGAGCATCTCGCCGCGCTTGAGGCCCGCCACGCCATCGCCCACCAGGTTCAGGGCGACGCGCTGGCCGGGAACCGCGCACTGGGTATCCCCGTGAACCTGCACCCCGCGCACGCGACAGCGCGTTTGCGACGGCAGCGCAACGAGCTCATCGCCAACCGAAACGGGACCGTCGTGCAGCGTACCCGTCACGACGGTTCCGGTGCCGCGGATGCTAAAGCAACGGTCGATGGGAAGACGGGGCGCGGCGCCCGAGCCAGCGGTCGCCTCCAGATGCTCCGACCAGCACGAACAAACCGTGTTATCGAGCGTCGTAAGCAGCTCGTCCAGGCCCTCGCCCGTCTTGGAGGACACCGGCACTATAGAGGCACCCGCAAACACGGTCCCGTCCAGAAACGCCTCGACATCGAGCTCCGCCAGCGCGGCAATCTCGTGGTCGGCCAAATCGCGCATCGTGAGTGCGACGACCATGCGCGTCACACCCAACAGCTCCAGAACCCGAACGTGCTCTCGCGTCTGCGGCATCACGCCCTCAACGGCAGAAACCACCAGCAACGCAACGCCCACGCCGGTGGCACCCTGTACCATCGCGCGCAGGTAGTGCGCATGCCCGGGCACGTCGACCAGGCCGACAAGCTTGCCGCTGGGAAGCTCGAGCTCGCCAAAGCCGAGCTCCGTAGTCATGCCTCGGCGGCGTTCGACCTCCAGACGGTCGGGATTTTTGCCGGTCAGCGCCTCGATAAGGGCCGACTTTCCGTGGTCGACGTGTCCTGCTGTTCCAACGACAACGGGACATTCGACAAGCTCACGCGCAGTCATCGACGCAAACCTGCCCGCACGGCATCCGCCAACGCAGACGCACACAGGTCAAGGTCGGTGTCGCGCAAAAGCGTGCGAACGTCAAAAAGCACCTGGTCGTGCCGCACGCGCGTCACAACCGGCGTATCGGGCTCCTGTACCATAGCGCGCTTTAGGCCATCGGCGGATAGACGCCCATCGACGGGACAGACGGCAACGCAAAATGTAGGGAGCTCGACAGTCGGCAGCGATCCGCCGCCGGGAGTAGAGGCGCCCTCGACAACCTGCAGCTCCACGGCCTCCTCGCACTGAGCCTCGCGAAGCTTGCGCAGCATGCGGTCGTGCAGGCGCTTGGCCTGGCGCTCGAGCGGAGCCGGCGCGCCGGAAAGCATGTTGAGTACCGGGATCTCCCGATGCGCCGCATCGGGACCGGTCACATACAGTCGCAAAGTGGCCTCGAGCGCCGCGAGCGTGAGCTTGCCAGGGCGAAGCGCGCGCATAAGAGGATGCGAGGCACAGGCGGCGATTGCCTGGGCGCTGCCGAGAATAATGCCTGCCTGCGAGGCACCGAGCAGCTTGTCACCCGAGCACGAGACGACGTCAACGCCGGCGCAAAGCGAGGCGGACGTGGGCTTCTCCCCCGCATCGGCGAGCACCCCGTCTGCAAGCAAAGCGCCCGAGCCCTGATCCTCGTACAGCAACAGCCCGTGCTCATGCGCCAGCGCGGAAAGCTCCGCCGCGGAAACCTCCTCGTGGAAGCCCTCGATACGGTAATTAGAAGGATGAACTTTCAAGATCATCGCCGTGTTGGGCGTAATGGCGCTTCGATAATCGTCCAGATGTGTGCGGTTGGTAGAGCCAACCTCGACAAGCTTGGCACCCGAAGCCGCCATGATGTCGGGGATGCGGAAGCTGCCGCCCACCTCGACAAGCTCGCCGCGGCTCACGATGACCTCTTTGCCAGCCGCGTGCGCGGCAAGCACCAACAGCACCGCGGCGGCATTGTTGTTGACAACTAAGGCGTCCTGCGCCCCCGTGAGCGTGCGCAGCAGACGCGCGGCATGCTCTTTGCGGCCCCCGCGAGCGCAGGTTGAGACGTCATACTCAAGCGTGCTGTAGCCTCGGGCGACATCGGTCACCGCCTGCACCGCCGCGGGAGCGAGCGGAGCGCGGCCCAGATTGGTGTGAATCACAACGCCCGTCGCGTTGACGGCAGGGCGCAGGGTCGGCAGCGACAGGCGATGGGTCCGCTGCTCAATTGCCAAGGCGAGCTCGCGCTCGTTCCTTGCAGGGGCGCCGGAGCGAATCGCCGCGCGCTCGGCATCGAGCTCGGCGTCAATCGCCTCGCGTACCATCGTGTCGCCTGCATCGCCAGCAGCCTTCATGACCGGCCACTCGGCAAGCAGCTCGTGAACGGCGGGAATGGAACGCAGGCGGCCGCGCACCTCGGCAGACATGGATTCGCAGTCGCTCATGAAAAGCCTTTCGACATGTTCAATAAAAAGCTGGTCCCCCGCGATCGTCATCGGGCAAAAAAATACCGGCGCGCACGCAAAAGGGACAGGTCCATTATGGCAGCTCGTGACAAGACGTCGAAGCGCCTCGTCCAAAACCTGCCAAATAAACCTGTCCCTCTTTGGTCGGTTATGGCTTGGGTCCTTAGGCCTCCCTGTTGGCGTAGATAAACCAGTAGCCCAGCGCCACGATCAGGGCGCCACCCACGATATTACCCAGCGTGGCGACCGTAAGGTTGAGCGCCAACCCGGCAGCATTGAGGGCATCGGCGCCGGCGACATCGGCTCCATAGCCGCAGGAGTGCATCAAAATGCCCATAGGCAAAAAGTACATGTTGGCAACGCAGTGCTCAAAACCGCAGGCCACAAAGGCGGCAATGGGCAGCAGAATGCCCACGACCTTATCGACCACGGTCTTGCCGGCGGTACCGATCCATACGGCCAGGCACACAAAGATGTTGCACAGAATGCCGCGGAAGAAGATGGTGACGGCGCCGATCGTAACCTTACCGGCGGCGACACTCACCATGGTGTTGGCGACGGCCTCGCCGTTGAGTTTGTAAATGGCTGCCATGTAAATCAAAAAGACAACGAACAGGGCGCCGGCAAAGTTGCCGATCCACACAATAGCCCAAGCCTTGAGCATCTGGACGAGCGTGATCTTTTTGCTCTTAAGCGCGCAGACCATAAGCGAGTTGCCGGTAAACAGTTCCGCGCCGCAAATGAGCACGAGCACCAGTCCCAGGCAAAAAGCAAGACCGCCCACGAAGCGCTGGGCGCCCCAGCAAAGCGTGGGATCGCTCAGAAAGACCGTGAAGAACAGGCCGCCGAAGGCGATGAACGCGCCGGCGAACATGGCGAGCAAAAAGGCCTTCGAGACCGGCAGGTTGGCCTTGGTAACGCCTGCGGCCTCGGTCTTCGCCTCGATCGCGGCGGGCGCCAGGCAATCGGAGGTGGGGTATTCTGCCTTACTCTGTGCCATGGAAATCACTTCTTTCTTACGATTCGGGACAAACGCTCCTGGTTCATTTGCCCTGCGAGGTCGGACGGTATAAAAATAAACGCGAGCCAAATTAGCATATTGGCCTGCGATTATATAGCTTGGAGCGGGCGACGGGAAGTCCAAGGATTTGCTTCGCTGCGGGCCTTCGGCCCTTGCGTGCTGCGCTGGAAAATGCTCACGCATTTTCTCAGCACCGCACCCTGGCGGGTTCGATTCCCGTCGCCCGGCGCGTAAACGAAAACAGCTCTGATCCCCAAAGGAAACCAAAGCTGTTAAAACAATTCTTATGGA
>CAJLJQ010000117.1:0-5581 GCA_905207015.1 uncultured Collinsella sp.
AACGGGTGAACGGTCGGGCGTGGAATCAAAGAGTCAGGCAGGGACAATCCTGCCAACAACGCTGTTGCGGTCTCGCGTGGCGGGTGCGTTCGTCTACGCACCCACGATTCCACGTGCCACGCTCAACAGCTCGTACTCCCTCTGGCTCCACTGGTGCAGCTCGGCCGCGTCGACGGCATCACGACACAGGTCCAAAAACACCTCGGCTCCCTTGCAGAAGCACTCGCGGGCAAAGTCACCCGAGCCGCTTGCGATGCACGTGCCGTCGGCAAACAGCTTCCAGCTGGACGGCTCGCGTGAGTTATTTCCGAGCAGCTTGATCTGCAGTACGTGCGGGTCGCCAGTAGCGCAGAGCTCTTCCCCGAGCTTTTGTACGGTAAAGCGCATCTGGTGGGAGAGACTGCTCTTGACCATGGCCGATACGTAGCCATTTGGCTTGTCCAGAAGATGCATGTGATTCGGTTTGACGATCAGGTTGTGGAAGTTGCGCTCACTGCGCACGGAGAAATTGTCCATACGGACTCCTTTCATCGATGTTGGCAGGGCCACCGTGCCTCTTGGTCGGTTGGCGTCGGGATCGTGGAGCCAACTCTCTACCCCGACTCTGGATAAAACGCGCCCGCTTCTTGCGGGCACGATGGAGTCTATCAGCGCGCGCGGACAGAAATCAAGCGTCGCTCGCGAAATGACGCGCGGGCGGCGCTTGATTTCGCCGGCTGCTGTTAGGCTTAAATCCGAAAAAGTGTCGAAATCACCCGTGTAAAAGTACGGAAAAGTGTCGTAATACACACTTTAAAAACTCGGAAAAGTGTCGAAATAAGCACCTAACAACCATGGAAAAGTGTATCCTAGTGCTAGAACAGCACGTAATAAGGGGTACGCTTATGCTGCAGAGAAAAGCAAAAGCACAGTTTGAATCTTGGCTTGCCTCGTCGCCTAACAAGGCTCTTTTGGTCAAGGGCGCTCGACAGGTAGGAAAGTCATATTTGGTCAACGTCTTTGCAAACGAATCGTTCGAAAATGTCGTGACGTTCGACCTTATCGCCGACGCGTCCGTGCGCGATTCGTTTTTGGCGGCGAAAAGTGCGGACGACCTGCTTATGCGCATGTCTATCGCTGCGACGCAGCCGATGGTTGCGAACAAGACCGTCGTGGTTATCGACGAGGTACAGCGATGCCCCAACGTGGTGACGTTTATCAAATACCTGGTCCAGCGCGGCGACTTTCGATACATCCTTACCGGATCGCTCCTTGGCGTTGAGCTCGAGGGCATCGATTCCCTGCCGGTGGGGTATGTCGAGCAGGTCCAGATGTACCCGCTCGACTTTGAGGAGTTTTGCTGGGCAAATGGCGTTGGTGC
Organism: uncultured Collinsella sp.; assembly: GCA_905207015.1. Lineage (GTDB taxonomy): Bacteria > Actinomycetota > Coriobacteriia > Coriobacteriales > Coriobacteriaceae > Collinsella. Next base: position 1,361 of record CAJLJQ010000117.1, read on the forward strand.
CAGCGTGTTTGACATGCTCGGGGGCTGTCTAAAGGATGAGGGTGAGCTCCCTGGCTACCTGTATGACCGCTTGCTCGATCTGTTCCATCAGTATGTGGTGGTGGGAGGCATGCCCGACGCTGTCAATTCCTTCTTGGCGACGCGCAATGTCGATGAGGTTCGAAACATCCATCGTGATCTTCATGCCCTGTATCGCGCTGACATCGCAAAGTACGCTCCGCCCGAGCTGCGCCTGGTTATTCGCGATATCTACGATTTGATTCCCAGCGAGGCCGGCTCCAAAAACAAGCGATTCAAACTGTCATCGATTAACGGTGTAAAACGTTTTTCTCAGGTGACAGATCATTTTCTCTGGTTATCGGAGGCGGGTGTCGCGCTTCCCGTGTATAACGTAACGGCGCCCGTGGCACCCCTTTTATTGGGGGAGCAGCGAAATCTGTTCAAGCTGTTTTACTTGGACACCGGAATGCTCATGTCGTCGTATTCCAAAAGGGTCGCCCAAGGCGTTTTTGATGGGGAGGCGGAAGACGCCTTTGGCATGAACATGGGGGCGGCGTTTGAGGGCTTCGTTGCCCAAGAGCTCAAAGCTCATGGATTTAGATTGCGCTACTTTACGTCCAAAAAGGTCGGTGAGCTCGATTTTGTGGAAGAGACGTTCGATGGGGAAGTGTTTGCCATCGAGGTCAAATCGGGCAAGAGCTTTAAGTCCCACGCGGCGCTCGATAACGCACTGACAACGAAGGGCTACGGAATCGATCGCGCCCTGGTACTTGCGGAATGTAATCTTCACCGCGATGGTGACGTGTTGTATCTGCCCATCTTTATGGCAGGGCTTTTGGAGCCGTAACGTGCCGCCGGCTCTTCCGGCCTTCCCTTAACCCTCGCTACTCATCGTCTCCGTCGTTGGGGTCGCCCTTGAGGGTGTTGATGTCCAGATACTTGTTATCGTCCTCTTTTTGCTGGGTCTCCGACTCCGCTTGGGTGGGGCCGGAGAACAGACGGAATCCCTCAAACGCAATGACGCCGAGCAGGGCAATGACAATGGCGATAAAGGCAACCTTGACTGCCTGCGGAAATTCCGAGAAACGCAGCGCCTTTTCCTCGGCGTAATAATCGGCGAAGCGTTCTTCGCCCGTGCTTTTGGTATACGCCGGCGCGGACGCGGCCTCCGGGTCATATTCCGGTGCAGGCGTGGCAGCGTACGGATCGTTGAGATAATCGCTCGATGCGGTGCCATAATCCTCGGTCTCGATGCGATCGGTGCCAGCATAGCCATCGGAATAATCGGAATATGCCGCACCGCCCTCATAGCCCGCGGCGCTCGTGTTGGCGGCAAAAAGCGGGTTAACTGGAACGTCGAGCGCCGGCATGCCGGTAGAGGTCTCATCCAGATCGGCTGCAGCCCAGGAATCGTAGGCAACCTGATGGGCAACGGGCTCATCGAGCCTTGTGACCGGAGGCTTGCGTGCCGCAGGAACAGGCAACTGCTGGGCGCTGTACATAACGGTGCTGTCGGCCGATTTGCTCTGCGTCGCTGCAGCGAGAAACGCCGCCGTCTCGGACGGGTCGCTTGCGGGGCGGGGAGTGGGCGTGGGCGCCGAAGTGGGTGTGGGCGCAGACGCGGGCGTCGAAACAGGCGACTGCGCAGGAGCCGGCGCAGATGCGGGCTTAGGCGCAAGTGCGGGATTGGGGCTTGACGGGCGAGCCCCGCCGCCCATGAGTTCGTCGGCGGTCCACGGGCGATCATCCATCACGTCGTCAAGGCTCAGCGAAAACAGGTCGTCTTCACCCTCATCGAACATGCGGTGCACATGTCCACCAATTGCCGGAATCAATCCGCGACCGGTGCATGATGCCTTGCTCAACGCCATTCTGTTCCACCCTTTCGAAATACTAATGACATCGATTATATGGAACTTCCCAAGCGGCTCGGTCTTGGATTCGAGCTTTCCAGAACTCGCGCCCAAAAAGGGGAGGGGTGCAGGCGCGCTGACTATTTGTCGCCGGCCGCCGCCTTGGCCTCATTGAGGTAGCTATAGAAGCTGTACTTGGAGATGCCAAAGAACTCGCAGGCGCGCTCGCTCGACTTGGAAATGAGGAAGGCGCCGCGACGGTCGAGGTAGCCGATGGCGCGAATGCGCTCATCTTTGGTCATAAGTGCCGCGGGCTTGCCCACAAACTGCTCGCACTCGTGCAGCAGGTCCTCGAGCAGGTCACCGATGTTCTTGGTAATGGGCTCGGGCTCGGTATAGCCCGTGCCGCCGGTGCCGGTAAAGGCGTCGAGCGAACGCTCAAAAGCCTTCATAAGCGTAATGTCAAAGTTGATGCCCAAAATGCCGACGGGCTTGCCCTCGTCGTTGCGGATAAAGATGGTCGAGGACTTGAGCAGCTTGCCGTCGGTGGTTTTGGTGAGGTACGGCTCGCGGTCGTGCACGTCGGTGGTGCCCTCGTGCATGGACTCAAACACAATATGGCTGGGGCCGTCACCCAGTTTGCGCCCGCTGACGTGGCCGTTTTCGATCACCACGATGGAGTGGTCCACGTCCTCGGTCTCCAGATCGTGGACGACGACTTCGCAGTTGGGGCCAAATTGGAGCGCCAGGCCGTGTGCAAGGCGCTTATAAAACTCAATCTGTGCGGGGGTCATGGGTGCCTTCCTAAAAATTAGTTTGGGCACACTTTGCCATAAACCACACTTGTTCGCAAATAACGAAAGCGTCGCTGCGTTATGTGACCGTTCGGCGGCGAAAAGGTACCGATTACGGCAACAAACAATTTGTTAGGTTTACCAATCAAAAAGTGTGATAGAACAGTGCTAACAAACTTTTTGTTTGGCATCCACATAAAAGTTCAGTCGCATGAATGGGAATGGGCTGAAACGCGTATGCGGGGGCCGGCAAGAGAGAACTTAAGGAGTTCACCGTATGGCCGATAAGATCCAGTGGGCGGGCAACACGATGCCCAAGAGCGATGACAAGCACTTGGGAATCATGAGCCTCGACCACGTGAAGAAGGCCCGCGCCTTCCACCAGTCGTTCCCCCAGTACACCGTTACTCCGCTTGCCCGCCTGGACGGCCAGGCCGCGCGCCTGGGCCTGTCCAACCTGTGCGTTAAGGACGAGAGCTATCGCTTTGGCCTCAACGCCTTTAAGGTCCTGGGCGGCTCGTTTGCCATGGCCAACTACATTGCCGACGAGACCGGCAAGGACGTTGCCGACTGCACCTTCGATTACCTGACCTCCGATCAGCTGGCCAAGGACTTTGGCCAGGCCACCTTCTTTACCGCCACCGACGGCAACCATGGCCGCGGCGTGGCTTGGGCAGCCAACAAACTGGGCCAGAAGTCTGTGGTGCACATGCCCAAGGGCAGCAGCAAGTCCCGCTTTGACAATATCGCCAAGGAGGGCGCCAAGGTCACCATCGAGGAAGTCAACTACGATGACTGTGTGCGTATGGCTGCTGCAGAAGCCGCACAGACGGAACACGGCGTCATCGTGCAGGATACCGCCTGGGACGGCTACGAGGAGATCCCCTCCTGGATCATGCAGGGCTACGGCACCATGGCTAATGAGGCCGCCGACCAGCTTCGTCAGTGCAGCGTAAACCGTCCCACCCACGTGTTCGTCCAGGCCGGCGTCGGCTCTCTGGCCGGTGCGGTGGTGGGCTACTTCGCAAACCTGTTCCCCAACGATCCTCCCAAGTTCGTGGTGATGGAGGCCGAGGCGGCTGACTGCCTGTATCAGGGCGCGCTGGCCAATGACGGCAAGCCCCGCATCGTCACCGGTGATCTGAAAACCATCATGGCCGGTCTGGCCTGCGGCGAACCCAACACGATCTCCTGGGACATTCTGCGGAACCATGTGTCCGCCTTCATCTCCTGCCCCGATTGGGTCAGCGCCAAGGGTATGCGGATGCTGAGTTCCCCCGTCAAGGGCGACCCCCGCGTGGTGTCCGGCGAATCCGGCGCCGTGGGCATGGGTGTTCTGGACGCCATCATGTGTGATGACACCTACAAGGAGCTGCGGGACGCTTTGGAGCTGGACCGGCACAGCCGGGTGCTCATGTTCTCCACTGAGGGCAACACCGATCCCGAAAAGTATCGCCGGGTGGTGTGGGATGGCGAGTATCCCACCGATGACACCCCGCAGAAGCCCTGCTGAATGCACGGTCCAGAAGCGAACCCGATCAAAATTTGAGAAATAAAATTGGAGGTTACTACCA
>CAJLJQ010000118.1:0-5330 GCA_905207015.1 uncultured Collinsella sp.
GGCCCCTCCGTCCGGGGACCTTTCTGTATCGATATAGCTTCTGAGCTGGTTTGGCGTCGACAACGTCCGGCAAGGTTAGCCAGCTGCGTCGATTTTACGGCGTGCTTTAGCTGAAAGAAAAAGATGGTGTGCGGAGCTTTGCTCCGCATTTGGGATGGGAGCTCCCGCGGCTCCCGAGGGGCATCTCTAATGCAAAAACTTTTGTTGGGTAAAGTCCGAGGTCAGTGGCGTTTTATACCGAGAATTTCAAAAAAAGTTGAAAATTCATTACAAATTTGCGTTGACTTTAGGTAACTAAAGTTTCATACTGCTTTTCATCCACTGGGGGATGTGAACACGCACGGATCGTTCGCATCATGATTGAAGAGGATTTCTTAGACATGTTCACGCATCAGCTAAACATTATCAGCGTAGTAATTATCTGATGCGGGTTAGCACATACAGCTAGCCCGTACGATAACGGGCGGCTGATGAAGATGAGGGCCGTCGAGCGCAACCGACGGCCCTCATTTTTTATGTCTAGGAAGTTCTTTTTAGAGGAGGAAATGTAATGAACGGAGTTTTGCTCATGGTTGTGGCCGCGGCGGTGCTCGCCTGCGGCTATCTGGGCTACGGCCGCTGGCTGGCCAACAAGTGGGGCGTTGACAAAGAGGCCCTCACGCCGGCCAAGCGCATGAAGGACGGCAAGAGCTTCTCACCCGTCTCCGCCTTTACCGCGTTCTCGCACCAGTTCAGCTCGATCTGCGGTGCTGGCCCTGTCACGGGTACGATCGTCGCCATGGCCTTTGGCTGGCTGCCCGTCGTGCTCTGGGTCCTCGTCGGCGGCATCTTCTTTGGCGCCGTCCACGACTTTGGTGCTCTGTATGCTTCGATGAAGAACAACGGCAAGTCCCTGGCTCAGCTCATCGAGAAGTACATCGGCAAGACCGGCCGTCGCCTGTTCCTGCTGTTCTGCTGGCTGTTCTGCATCATCGTCATCGCCGCCTTCACCGACATGGTCTGCAAGACGTTCATGTTCACCCCGGCCGTTGACGCTTCTGGTGCTGCTACCGGTGCCATCGACTTCACCAAGTCCTATGCCGCCGGCTGCGCTGGTACCATCTCCATCCTGTTCACCTTCGTCGCTATCGCCTTTGGTTGGGCCCAGAAGAAGTTCAACCTCACCGGTGCCGCCGAGTTCGTCACCGGCGTGGTCCTCATGGTTCTCATGTTTGCCGTCGGTATGCAGTTCCCGGTCTACCTGGATAAGTTCCAGTGGTTCGCCGTCGTCATGGTCTACCTGGTCTTCGCTGGCGCTATGCCCATCCAGATGCTCAAGACCCCGCGTGACTACCTCACTTCCATCATGATGATCGTCATGATCGCCTGCGCTGTCCTCGGTATCGTCGTCCTGGGTGTTAACGGCCAGGCCACCATCACCGCTCCGGCCTTTACCGGCTTCTCCAGCGCTTCTGGCATGATGTTCCCGGTCCTGTTTGTTTCCGTTGCCTGCGGTGCCCTCTCCGGCTTCCACAGCCTCGTTTCTTCTGGTACCTCCTCCAAGCAGGTCGAGAAGGAGCAGGACGCCGTCAAGGTCGGTTATGGCGCCATGATCGTCGAGTCCTTCGTCGGCATCCTTGCCATCATCGTCGCCGGCATCATGTTCTCCGACATGAACACCGCCGGTACCGGCGCCCTCAACGCCGGCGTCGCTTCCACCCCGTTCCAGATCTTCGCCGCTGGTATCTCCCGCGGTATGCAGGCCTTCGGTGTTGACGGTACGTTCGCTACCGTCTTCATGACCATGAACGTTTCCGCTCTGGCCCTGACCTCGCTCGACGCCGTCGCCCGCATCGCCCGCACCTCGTTCTCCGAGTTCTTTGCCCAGACCAACGACGCCCTGGCCATCGAGTCCAAGGCCGGCTACATGAAGGTTCTCGGCAACCCCTGGTTCGCCACGGTCGTCACCCTGCTTCCCGGTCTCGCCCTCGCCTTTGGCGGCTATGCCAACATCTGGCCGCTCTTTGGTGCTTCCAACCAGCTGCTCGGCGGTATGACCATGATTACCCTCGCCGTGTTCTGCAAGTGCACCGGCCGCAAGGGCTGGATGCTCTACGTGCCCGTCGCCTTCCTGCTCTGCTGCACCTTCACCTCGCTGGTCCAGAGCGCCATGGGCTGCATGACCGCTGTCCAGGCTTACGGCTTCTTCGGCACCATCCCGGCTACCGCCACCACGGCCGCCGTCTCCGTCGCCGCCACCAAGGGCCTGCAGCTCGTTTTCGCCGTCCTGCTGATGGTCCTGGGCCTCATCGTTGCCGTCAACTGTCTCAAGGAGTTCTTCGGCAAGGAGGCCGGCTCCATGCCCGACGAGGAGCCCGAGTGGTCCGAGATGGGCAAGGCCGAGTACGGTCGCGCCGCTGCCGCCGAGGCTCCCATCGACGCCGAGGCTGCCAAGGCCTAGTCAGCTTGATGAGCTAACCGTTCCATCCATATGACTCGGAAAGACCTGGTCCGCGACTGCGCGGGCCCGGTCTTTTTTCATGCAAAAGCGGGCGACGCCCGAGTGTTCTCGCAGATGTTTTGCGTGGATAAGGGCGTGCGTTGTACCATATAGACGTATATGTGTACATATGAAAGGGGCCCCGTGGCCAAGACGGTATATTCCGATAACCAAAACAATGTCGATGCCCTGGCTGAGCGTCTGAGCAGCCAGACGTCGCTTTCTGCCGAGCGCGCCAAGCTGGTTGCCTACGACCTGCTCTGCCGCAAGGCACTCAAGATCAAGTCGAGCGCGCTGGCTCAGATTTTCCGCTCCGTCGATAAGGAATGTGACACCAAGGCGATGCGCGATGAGCTCATCGCGGCAAAGATCGTTACCAAGATCGAGGGCAGCGGCATTAACGGGCGCCCGGCGTTCTATACCATTCATGCCGAGATTCGCGATGTCCAGGAGCAGCTTGCCGAGGCTGCCGAAGAGGCCGTCGAGGACGTTGTCGAGGCGCCCGCTTCGGTAGAAACAGCTTCGCGCGAGCATATCGATACCGATGAGCTGCTCGATGAGAACGTCGTTCGCGCCTTTACGGCCAAGGCCGGCCGCGGCGGTTTTGGCGGGGGCGGCAAGCGCGATGCGCAGCGCCGTGCCCAGCAGGAGCGCTTCCGTCGCTCCGTGGCTCAAAAGGATGAGCTCGATACCGAGGCTGTTGAGACCGAGGTTGCTGCTGAGTTGCAGAAGCCCGCGAAGGAGCAAAAGCCCGTGGAGGCCCAAGAGCCCAAGCGTCGCCGCGGTGCTCACTTTAAGGCTGCGCAGCAGGATGTCGCGCATGAGGTTGAAGAGCCTTCCGAGGTTGCAGACGATGTTGAGGAGTCTGCCAAAAGGGCTCCGGGTTCGTGCCGTCCCGGTCGCGGTTTTGCGGGACGCGCGTATCCCGTAAAGCGACAGGAGAAGGGCGAGCCGGCTTCGACCGCTCAGGCCGATAAGGCCGAACAAACCGAGAAAACCGTTGAGCCGGTGGCTCGCGAGCAGCAACCTTCCGAGTCGCAGTCTGCGGTTGACACCGAGGTCAAAGCTCAACAGTCCGCTGATAAGCAGGCGGGGGAGAGCGCTTCGAGCAAGCCCCGCCGTCGTCGTCACCGCGGCGGGCGTGGCTCAAATGCCGAGACTGTGGCCGAGAAGGCGACGACGCAAAACAAGGATGCGAAGGCAGAGGCCCCGGTGGGGCAGCCCAAGCGCCAGCCGGCGAAGGGGGACAAGCCCGAACGTTCGCAAAAGAGCTCGTCCGCGCCAAAGCAAGAGCGCAAAGCTCAGGCAGATTCCAAGCGCAAATCCCAGACGCAGCCCAAACCGACTGCAAACGATGCGGCCGCCCAGCAGCCTGAGCCGTCCGCTCATGGCGAGGTTTCGGCGTTTGCTCTGGCCCGTGTCCTGGGCAGACAGCTGCTCAAGGTCGTTCCTACGCCAATGGCGCTCTCCAAGATTAAGGAGCAGCAGACTCAAATTGTTAAGGTCGAGGGCAAGGACGGCAAAAAGGCTCCGCAGCGCACTCAGCACAACGAGATGTCCAACCGCAAGATTGCCGAGGAGATTGCGATCATCCAGGCTTGGATTGAGCAGAATCGCGGTGCCGACACGCCGGTCGCTTCGCGTCGCCAGCGCGCCTACCAGATTTTTAACGATGAGAAGGCCTTTGACGGCAAGCACGGCGAGCGCCTGATTCGGCGTATGACCGAAAAAGGCATCAGCATGCAGGCGATTAAGGTCGCCCCTAACCGCCCCGTGCACTTTACGGGTTTCTTTACGCTGGGCGCCGACAAGCCGTTCATTATGGTCGAGAACCTGGACACCTATGACGAGATCGTCAAGCTCCTGCGCGGCCGCAAGCACGCTAAGCTCTTTGGCACCAAGGTGGGTGGCGTGATCTTTGGCGGTGGCTGCAAGGCGAGCGTCTCGCATGCGTTGGATGATTATCTGGCCGAGATCGGCTATCGCTTTAACTACGTCTACTACGTGGGCGATATCGATCGAGAAGGTGCGCGCATTGTCGAGCAGACCCGTAACGCCAATGTGGTTGAGATTCGCCTGCATGCCGGCATGTATCGTGCCATGCTCGCCGAGCACAAGCGTCGCGTGAAGGCCGGCGGAGAGTGCGAGCCCGCGGCTGCCAACCAGGGTGTGCCGCAGAACCTGGCGGCGACGATCAAGGATCTGCCCATGGTCACGCGCGTACAGTTCCGCAACGTGCTGCGCGAGGGCGGACGCATTCCGCAGGAGATTCTGATGACCGCCGACTATCGGGATGGCGACTCGGGAAGCTTCGACCGCATGCTGAACAATTAGTTCCGCCGGCCCCGGGAGAGCGGGGACACCGACTTAGGTTTCCTGCTCTACAGTCCTGCTCACGACGGAGGCCACATTAAGTGGCCTCCTGTTCGTGCGGAACTCGCGATAAACCTAAGCCGGTGTCCCCGCTCTCCCGGGGGCTGTCGTGGCTTGGCCGTTGCACGCGGCTCGCTTTTCGGAACGGGGCTGACGGACACGTTCCGAAATCTACCACCGTCGCTGTGCAGGGTGTCTATAAAGAGCCGTGGCCAAAAAACATCAAATATGAGTACTGATACTCTTTTAGTAGCAGTAATTTTGACCACATTTAAGGTGATTTGACGTGTCGATCGAGCAGATAAGCTGCCGTATCTCCTCAAGTGTTCATTAAAGGAAGACCTTGATGCGAATAAATCTCATTAAGATCTTCTTTTATTAACGAAAATAATGTAGCTACAACGGTGACAGTACTCATATTTGCCGTTTTTTGGCCACAGTCCTTCGGAGGGTCCTCGAAAATAGTCCCGAGCCGGCA
>CAJLJQ010000119.1:0-5300 GCA_905207015.1 uncultured Collinsella sp.
GATCACAGTTTCCGGGAGATGTTCATTGATGAATGCGCTTGCTCCGGCCAGAGCGGCGGCTTCATACAGAGAGCCAGGCAGCTTTTTCAGCCCCTCCAGCACCTCGGCAGGCGCGGTATAAACATTGAAGTCAGAAGCGGGAGGCAGCTGCAGCTCATGCTCGAGCCCATACATCCCGGCATAGATCAAAAGCGCATAGGCGATGTATGGATTGGCTGTCGGATCGGCGGAGCGCAGCTCGGCCCGGCGGTATTCTCCCACGGCCGCCGGAATGCGGATCAGCTGGGAGCGGTTTTCCGCTGACCACGTCACATACTGGGGGGCCTTGTCGTGGCCAAGACGGCGGTAGGATTCATCACAGGGATTCAAAAACAGCGTCATGTCCCGGATGTTCTCCAAGATCCCCGCGATCACACTGGGCAGCGGCTGGGCGGCCTCATCACACTGGGCCGAGATATTGATGTGCATCCCGTTTCCATCCCAGTCCGGCAGCGGCTTTGGGGAAAAGCTGGCGCAGAGTCCGTTCTGGGCGGCCACAGTGCGGACGACTGTGTGGAAGGTGATGGCGTGGTCGGCGGCTGTGAGGGGATCTGAGTACCGGAAATCGATCTCATTCTGGCCCGGGCCGCTCTCGTGGTGGGAGCTCTCGGGCTGGATCCCCATCTGTTCCAGCATGAGGCAGATCTCCCGGCGGATCGTTTCCCCCTTGTCATCCGGCGCGATATCCATATAGCCCGCCCGGTCATAGGGGATCTTTGTAGTATCTCCATATTCATCGACCCGAAACAGGTAGAACTCCATCTCGGCGCCAAATGCAAAAAGGGACCCGTCCATTACGGACGGATCCCTTAAAACAAGTGATCGTCAAACCGAATTACTCGGCGTCGGTCTCCTCGTCCTTCTTCTCGGAAGGCAGCGGGGTAACCTCGATCTCGACGCCCAGAGTCTCAGCAGCAGACTTCATGGACAGGGAGATACGACGACGGTCGAGGTCGATTTCCATGACCTTGACCTGAACCTTGTCGCCCACATGGGTGACCTGAGAAGGCTGATCGACGTGCTTGTTGGCCATCTCGGAGATGTGCACCAGGCCCTCGATGCCCTCGCCCAGATCGACGAAAGCGCCGAACGGGACAAGCTTGGTCACAGTGCCCTCGACGATAGCGCCGACGGGGTACTTCTTGACCAGTGCGCGCCACGGATCCTCGGTGGTCTGCTTGAGACCCAGGGAGATGCGCTCGCGGTTGAGGTCGACGTCGAGAACCTCGACCTCGACCTCCTGGCCGACCTTGACAACCTCGGAAGGATGGTTGACGTGGTTCCAGGAGAGCTCGGAGATGTGGATGAGGCCGTCGATACCGCCGAGGTCGACGAAGGCGCCGAAGTCGACGATGGAGGAAACGGTGCCCTGGAGACGCATGCCAGACTTGAGCTTGGACAGGATCTCGGAGCGCTCGGCCTTACGGGACTCCTCGAGCACGACGCGACGGGAGAGGACAACGTTGTTGCGGTTACGGTCCATCTCGATGACGCGGGCCTCGATGCGGGTGCCCATGTAGGAGGTGAGGTCCTTGACGCGACGGAGGTCGACGAGGGAAGCGGGCAGGAAGCCACGCAGGCCGATGTCGAGGATCAGGCCGCCCTTGACAACCTCGATAACCTCGCCCTCGACGTTCTCGCCGGAGTTGAACTTCTCCTCGATGCGGTTCCAAGCACGCTCGTACTCGGCACGCTTCTTGGACAGGACCAGACGACCGTCCTTGTCCTCCTTCTGGAGAACCAGGGCCTCGATGGGATCACCGAGTGCAACGATGTCTGCAGGGTTAGCGTCCTTGCGGATGGACAGCTCGCGGACCGGGATAACGCCCTCGGACTTGAATCCGATGTCAACGAGCACCTCGTCATGCTCGATCTTAACGACAGTGCCGTTAACGAGATCGCCCTCATCAAAGTCGGTAATCGTACCGTCGATGAGGTTGTTCATCTCCTCCTCGTTGACATCGTCAAGAGAGAAAATGGACGAGTTCTGAATCTCACTCAAAGGTGGACCCCTTTCGAACTACGGGGCCCCGATTGCTAGGACCTACAGAAGGGTGCGACAAGCACACAACGTTTAGGAACACTCGGGAGCCGACAGATACTAATGTGACGCTTATGCAATCACGTTCGTATAGGTTACGGGGAAATGAGTTCGATTTCAAGCGTGAACTGCGATTTTTTACTCGTGTGGAGACTTTTTCGTAATCTTATGAACACACGTCTTCGCAACTTGACGATAACCAGCCAGGCATTCGGCTTTGGGGTAAAGTATCCGGAGCCAACGATTCTAGATCGATTTTTCGAGAAAGGTGCCCGCGTGCTCAAAGCAGTCGTTTTCGATATGGACGAAACGCTTCTTAGCATCAACCTCAACGAGTTCATCCTTCGCTATTTTAAGGATGTCTCTTCGATGCTCGCGGATATCGGGCGCCGCAGCCGCGGTGGCACGATGGCACGCCTCGGCACCATCCTGGTCGACCTCAACGCCAATCGCCGCAGCGGCACGGACAATCGCACCAATCTTGAGTTCTACCAAGAAGAGGTTGAGCGCCGGTGCGGCATTTGCCTCTCGGACCCACTTATCTACGAGGCGTTTACCTACTACGACCGCGAAGTTCTTCCGTACAAGAATGACGAACTCATCAACGCCCATGCCATGCCGGGCGCACACGCCGCGCTTCAGGCCGTACAGGACGCAGGGCTGCGCTGCGCGCTCTTTACCAACCCCAGCTTTCCGCAGGGGGCCATCGAGTGCCGCATGGGTTGGGGCGACCTGGCCGACGCCCCCTTTGAGCTCGTCACGCACATGGGAAACGCCACCCGCTGCAAGCCTGATGCCACCTACTATCTAGAGCAGCTTCAGGTGATGGGGCTCGAACCGCACGAGGTCCTTATGGTGGGCAACGATCCCAAACGCGACTTCCCGAAACCCGCCTGCGGCATTCAGACTGCCTATGTAGGCCAGGGCAAGCCCAACCGAGTCACCTGGCGCGGAACCATGGAAGGCTTCGCCCGCGACTTTAACGCCGTAGTAGAAGCCTTCTACGAACACCAAGTAGCCGACGAACTGTCCTAGCACACTTGGGTTTTGCCGATCATGATGTTGAGGATCTCGACGTCGGTGTCCTTCATACCCACACGGCCCACGTAGCCCATGCTGGCAATCGTCTGCTCGACGGTATCCTGGATCAAACCCTCGCCGGCACGGAAGCCACGCCCCTGCATGGCCATGTCATGTCCCAGAATCGCCGCATCGACGGCAGCCGAAATCTTGGCGGCACAACTCGCCTTGGCGCCGTCGCACACGATGCCGCCCACGTTACCGAGCGTATTCGAGACCGTCGCGCCAATCTGCTCGCGCGTGCCACCGCACAGCCAGGTAATCGCAGCGCCGGCGCCGCACGCGGCGCAAATAGCGCCGCAAAACGCCGAAAGCGCACCAATATAGCTCTTGATATGCACGGCGATAAGATCGGACAGCATCACGGCGCGCACCAGACGCTCGTGGTCGCAACGCAGGTACTCGGCATACTCCATGACGGGCAATGCGCAGGTAATGCCTTGATTGCCCGAGCCGCACACAATGGCGACCGGCAGCGCGCAACCGTTCATGCGGGCGTCGGACCCGGCGGCCGCACGGGCACGGGCACGGCAGGCGACGTCATCGGCACGAGCACCCAGCAGCGTACGACCCACCTCGGCGCCCCAAGCGTGCGCAAGGCCCTCGGCACTGATTGCGCCATTCAGCTCAATCTGACGCTCAACGGCAGCGCGGGCGCCCTCAATGTCACCGTCCTCGATAAAGTCGATGATGGAATCAATGGACATGGGCGTATCGGCGTTATCTGCCGCACGCTCGGCCACCACGCGCTCGGCGCAGGCGGCGCACTCCCCCGCCGACTTGCCGCATACCGGAATACCATCGAGCGTATGGCACGTCACATTAGTGTGGTGATCGGTAATCTCGACGACCGCGGTATGGCCCCCGGCCGTCGCAGTCACCTTGATGTAGAGGTTGGGCACACCCTCGACAAGCGACACATCGCAGTAGCCAGCGTCGGCGAGGAGCTCGGCCACACGAGCGCGGTCTTCATCGTCAACGCTCTCGAGCACCTCGAGCGCGCTCTTGGCGTCACCGCCCACGGCGCCCAGCACGGCCGCGGCCTCAATACCGTGCATACCGCCCGAGTTGGGCACGGTCACGCTCTTAACGTTCTTGATTATGTTACCCGAGCAGGCAACATCCATATGATCGGGTTCGCAACCGAGCGTCTGGCTCGCCAGCGCCGCTGCATAGGCAACGGCAATGGGCTCGGTGCAGCCGAGTGCACAGACAAGCTCGCGGTTCAAAACATCGCAAAACGCGGCATCACGGATGGAATCGGTAGGCATAGGTATCTCCTGCTTGCATAACGGGCTGGACTCTCAAAAAAGATAGCTCCTTTATTTGATAACAATGCATCAAAAACCGCAACCACGGTTCCGGCGGACGGCGCTCAAGCACAAACTGGCGGCATTCATTCATGAAAAGCAGGTCTTGTTGCATGCTAAAGCGTTTGACCAAAAAACGCCCGAGCGTTTACACAAAAGTCGCGCTATCATGCAGTCGAACGCGGTAAAACCTTTAGCAATTCCGCCGCACGGACCAGAGAGGAACCACTCATGAAGATCGGTATCGGTAACGACCACGCCGCCGTCGAGCTCAAGAGCATCATTTCCGAGCACCTGAAGGAGCGCGGCTGCGAGGTCGTGAACTATGGCACCGACACCTCCGAGAGCTTCGACTACCCCATCGCCGGTTACAAGGTGGGCAAGGCCGTGGCCAACGGTGACGTCGACCTGGGTATCTTGATCTGCGGTACCGGCGTCGGGATTAGCCTGGCTGCCAACAAGGTCGAGGGCGTACGCGCCGTCGTGTGCTCCGAGCCCTTCAGCGCCAAGCTCTCCCGTATGCACAACAACACCAACGTGCTGGCCTTTGGCGCCCGCGTCGTGGGCTCCGAGCTCGCCAAGATGATTGTCGACGAATGGCTCGACGCCGAGTTTGAGGGCGGCCGCCACGAGCGTCGCGTCAATCTCCCCAACGAGATCGACCAGACCCGCGGACTAAAGATTGTCGACGAGGCCTAAAGACTTACAAAGCCATACGCTAGCGCCAGCCCCCGCCCGGAAGAAACATCCGGACGGGGCTCTTTAGTAGTTTTCTATGCGTTTACCAAAAATCTACCGGAATAAAAGGGCGCCGCGGTTGGAATTCCGCG
>CAJLJQ010000120.1:0-5131 GCA_905207015.1 uncultured Collinsella sp.
ACACGCCATCGATGACGTCCTTGGTGTTGAGTCCCCTCATCTCGCAGTAAGTGTCCAGCTCATTGAAGTACGCCACGCGAAGTGCCAGGTAGGTGTTGGCGAACAGCTTCACGGCCTCCGCCTCGGTGGTACCAAGAACGAGCTGCGGGATGCCCGTCGTGCCATCAGGGTTGGTGCGCTCAAGCTCGGCGGGGCCGACGCCTTGGGCGAGCAGCCCAGCAAACGTCTTTGCGGCCTTCACAGCTTCCTCGTCGTCCTTGGGCGCGCCCACAACGATGCGGCTAGGGTGCAAATTATCGTAGAGCGCCTTGCTCTCTCGAAGGAACTCGGGGCTGAAGATGATGCGGCTGTCGCCAAGCGTCTCGCGAAGCGACGAAGTGTAACCCACAGGGATGGTCGACTTGATGACAATCCAGGCCGTCGGGTTCACCGAGCGGATTGCCGAAATTGCGGCTTCAACAGACGAGGTGTCGAAAAAGTTGCGGTCCGAGTCGTAGTTCGTTGGCGTGGCCACGATGGCGAAATCCGCGCCTGTATAGGCCTCGGCGACGTCCACGGTTGCATGCAGGTCGAGCTTCCTCGTGCCCGCCTTAGCCTCGGCCAGGAAGAGCTCAATCTCGTCGTCCTGGATGGGCGACTGAAAAGCGTTAATCTTCTCTACCTTCTCGGAGACGATGTCGAGCGCGCGCACCTCGTTGTGCTGCGAGAGCAGAACGGCCAACGAGAGCCCCACATAGCCGGTGCCGGCGACTGCTATCTTCATTTTTTCGGACATATCATTCAACCTTTCGTTAAGAGCAGGCACACATATGAAATAGTTAGGATTTCGCCTTGCCGAAGAACTTCAGCGCCTCAGAGACGCAGGCGGCGGGCGATGAGGCAATGGCCTTTAAGGCGTAAATCACAGCCTGGCCTGGCTGGTTGCTGCGCTTCATAGCGAAGGCGAGCACGGCGTTGTGGCGAAATTCGATGTAGCGCACATCCTTCTTGCTGAGGCGCGGGTAGTAGCCGCGCACCACCTCGTGCCTTGCGACCTCGCCGTTTACCTTGTTCTTGCCAAGCGAGAGCCTCTCGCCGGAATGGAGGTACTGCCTCACGTGCACCTCGGGCATGTAGCCCATGTGGGCGCCAGCCTCTATGCAGCGCAGCATCAGCCACCAGTCTTGGCCGGTCGCCACCTCGCCGAAACCCTCAGTGCGGTCGAACAGGTCGCGCCTGAGCATATAGATGGCCGTTGGGCTTATCGGCGTTAGGAGGTGCGCGCGCAGCAGACCCTCGGTGGAGAAGTCCTCGCAATGGTCGAGCCTGCGGTGCTCCACAAGCCGGCCACGTTCGTCATACCACGAGACATCCTGCCAGCTCATGTCGAGGGAGTTTTCCTGCATGAAGGCGACCTGGGTGGACACCTTGTCAGGCAGGAACTCGTCGTCATCGTCGAGGAACGTGAGGTACTCGCCCGTCGCCTGGCGGCAGGCGTAGTTGCGCGCCGCCCCGCCGCCGGTCTGGCCGGAGGTGTGCAGCAGCCTAAAGTGCGGAAGGCTCGCGGCATAGGGGGCGACCGCCGCGTCGGTCTCGGCGCTTTCCGGCCACTCCGGCCGATTGTCGCTCACTACAATCAGTTCGATGTTCTCCGCGCCGTAGTCCTGCGCGGCGATTGAGTCCAGGGCCACGCGAATCCTGTCAGAGCGCTTGTAGGTCGGCACCACGATCGAGACGAGGGGTTTGTCAGCACTCATGCGCTACCTCCCCGTCTTCTTCTTGCCGAACATGACGCCAAAGGTCTTGAAGAAGACCTTCCAGTCTGCCTTGAGGCTGGCACCCTTCGCGTAGGCAAGCTCGAACTCCTGGCGCAGGCCGTTCTCGAAGGTCGCGAGGTTGCGCGGGCCCGACTGCCAGGCACCGGTAATGCCCTGCGGGACGGCAAGCACCTGCACCTGTTGCTCGTGCGTAAAGTTCCCGAGCTCCTCGTAGGTGATGGCGCGAGGGCCGATGACGGAGAGCTGGCCCGCGAGCACGTTGAAGAACTGGGGCAGCTCGTCCAGGGAAGTCTTGCGCAGGACGCGGCCTAGCTTGGTGATGCGGGGATCGTTTGTGACCTTCCGCTCGCGGTGCCACTCCTCGATCTGCTCGGGGCTGAGGTACTTCTCCACGTCGTTGGCGTCGGCGACCATGGAGCGGAACTTGAGCACGCGGATGGGGCGACCGAAGCGCCCAGCCCGCTCGTGCGCATAGATGGGAGCACCCTTGGTGTCGGCCGCAATGAACGCGCAAAGAACCGTGCCAGGGATAAGAGCCACGACGCAGACGCACGCACTGAACGCGATGTCGAACGTGCGCTTCACGAAGCGGTAGCCAAGCGATCGCGTGTCGAGCGCACGGGACTCTGCAGCGAACTCGGGCGAGCCCGGGAGGCTCACCGCACCCGTGTTTGCAGCGGAGCCGACCCCAGCACCCGCCGTGCCCTTGCGCCGGTCCATGGCCCGAGCAATGAGCGTCGCCCCCACGGGCGCATTATTCTCTGTTACTTCTTTAGCAGTCACAATAAAACTTTCGTCCCCAAATCCACAAATTCAAAAACCAAATAAATTGCCGGTGCAACGTATCCCTTACGTTTTGCTGGGAACGTCCAGCGGAAGCAGCTCCCTAAAAGCGGAGACGCCTTCGCCCACGTCCACCAGGCACCAGCGCTTATGACGGTCGACCTTTTTAACGCGGGCCTCTTGCCCCACAAGTGGACCCTGCTCTATGTGCAGCACGCCATCTTCTATGCGCGCCACGCTGTTGCGCACCACTCCGTCGTCGTCCAGCACGCTGCGGTACCACTCCTGCGCATCGTCCGGCATAGGCGCATAGGCCCGCTCCCTGCTGCCGGCAATGCGGCAGCCAAAGCTCAGTTGAGCCAAAGCCCTATCGAGCGCTGCGGCATCGTGCGTGGCGACGAAGAAATATTCCTTGTACATGGGTTTGGTTTGGAGCGACCAGGCGCCGTCCCGCTTAAACCAGAACTCCTTTTGCATCACAAAAGCGTCCTGCATCAGATCGTGCGGGATAATACGGCGGACCTTTTCGCAGGTCTCGCGCTCTTTACCGTTGGGGGTGTGGACCAGATACCAGCGGACGCGGCCATGCTGGCTGTTGGTAGTTGCGCCGTTGAATGCGCCCGGCAGTTGCTCTTGGCGCCGCGTTGTCTGCTCCATCTCTCGCCCCCTTTTCTGGCTTTGCGACGCACGCAAATACCGGGGCGTTTAGAACATCTTCTCGCTCGCAGCTAGGCGCAGTCGCAAAAGTACAGGTTTTTGTATCTTTCGACGCGAGCCATTATACAAGTTAATTCGGACTGTTTTCCCAGATTGCACAAATTGCGGCGCGAAAGGACACATCTCCATAGCCCTCTACAAAAACCTGTACCTTTTTGCACAACAAAAAAGGCGCTCTACCAGCGGCTTTTTCTCGTTTTGGCATTAAAAAAGGCGACCGCCCTTTGTGGACGGTCGCCTTTCGTTGTTTCTGTTGGGTTGCCTTAGGCGCGGGTTTTAATCTCCTCGAGTACCTTGGCAACAAACTCGTCAACGCTCATCTGAACGGTCTCGTTGGAGCGATCGCGGACGGAGATGTTGCCGGCCTCGACCTCCTTCTCGCCCAGGATAAGCATGTAGGGCACGCGGTCGATGCTGCGGGCCTCGCGGATCTTGTAGCCAATCTTCTCGTCACGGTCGTCGCAGACCACGCGGATGCCGGCCTCCTCCAGCTTGGCGCACACCTCGTGGGCGTAGTCGCGGCTCTTCTCGGAAACCGGAAGCGCCTTGACCTGCACGGGGGCCAGCCAGGTGGGGAACTTGCCAGCAAAGTGCTCAATCAGAATACCGATGAAGCGCTCGATGGAGCCAAAGCACACGCGGTGCAGCATGATGGGGCGCTTCTTGGTGCCGTCGGCGTCTACGTACTCCAGGTCAAAGTTGAGCGGCATCTGGAAGTCGAGCTGGACGGTACCGCACTGCCAAGTGCGGCCGAGCGAGTCCTCCAGGTGGAAGTCGATCTTGGGGCCGTAGAAGGCGCCGTCGCCCTCGTTGACCTCATAGTCCATATGCAGCTGCTCCAGAGCGGTGCGCAGGCCCTCCTCGGCGCGCGCCCAGTCCTCGTCGGAACCCATGGAGTCCTCGGGGCGGGTAGAAAGCTCAACGTGGTACTTAAAGCCAAACTTTTGGTACACGGAGTCGATGAGGTTGACCACGCCCACGATCTCGTCGGTCAGCTGGTCGGGACGCACAAACAGGTGAGCGTCGTCCTGGTTAAAGCAGCGCACGCGGAACAGGCCGTGCAGGGCGCCGCGCAGCTCGTGGCGGTGCACCAGGCCAATCTCGCCGGCGCGAATGGGCAGCTCGCGATAGGAATGCGGCTTGGAGGCGTACACCAGCACGCCGCCCGGGCAGTTCATGGGCTTAATGCAGTACTCTTCGTCGTCGATGACGGTGGAGTACATGTTGTCCTTGTAGTGGTCCCAGTGACCCGAGGTCTTCCACAGCTGCTTGTTCATGATGAGCGGCGTGGAGATCTCCACGTAGCCGGCCTTGTGGTGGATCTCGCGCCAGTAGTCCAGCAGCGCGTTCTTAAGGATCATGCCGTTGGGCAGGAAGAACGGGAAGCCGGGGGCCTCGTCGCGCATCATAAAGAGGTCCATCTCGCGACCGATCTTGCGGTGGTCGCGCTTCTTGGCCTCCTCCAGCATGTGCATGTGCTCGTCGAGCTCTTCCTTGGTGGCAAAGGCGACGCCGTTGATGCGGGTGAGCATCTTGTTGTCCTTGTCGCCCTTCCAGTAGGCGCCCGAGACGCCGGTGAGCTTAAAGGCCTTGAGGGCCTTGGTGTAGCAGATGTGGGGGCCGACGCACATGTCAATGTAGTCGCCCTGCTGGTAGAAGGTAATGCGGGCGTCGTCGTCCAGGTCGCCGATGTGCTCGACCTTGTACTTCTCGCCGCGCTCCTCCATAAGGGCGATGGCCTCGGCGCGGGGCTTCTCGTACACGGAGAACTTGAGGTTCTCCTTGACAATCTTTTTCATCTCGGCCTCGATCGCGGGGAAATCGTCCTCGCTGATCTTGACGCCCTCGGGCAGGTCGACGTCGTAATAGAAGCC
>CAJLJQ010000121.1:0-5129 GCA_905207015.1 uncultured Collinsella sp.
CTCCGCGTTTTCTTTACGCCCGCACCTCGACCGAGGTTCGAATCCATGCGGTGTTGCCATAAAAGAAAAGCCCCCGTTGCCGGAGGCTTCAATTTCAATTGGTGCGGCGTATAGGATTCGAACCTATGACGTTCTGATTCGTAGTCAGACCCTCTATCCAGCTGAGGTAACGCCGCAGCGCAAAACATATAAAACCACTTTAGCTTATTGGAGTCAAGCACAATCTCAAACTTTTTTTTGGAACGCAGTTTTGTCATGCTGCTCCGCATATACCGTCGTTCCCAGTACGATCGATTGGCTTTTCGATCACGTCAAACTTAGCATCAAGTTCCCTCAGGAGCGATCTCACCCGCTGGGCACAATCATAATCGGCAAACGAGATACTCAACATGCGAGCAACCTGGTTAGATGTCCGGACCCCATAGAAATGCTCCAGGGCCACAAGCCCCTCGTGCGCCACAAACGTCTCAACCACATGCGGCGACTCCTCGTAGCACCATTGGGTCAACGGACCCTCGCTCGTCTGTCGAACCACCAGGCCACCTATGCCAGACGGCTCACACGTCACAAGCAGGTACTCCCCGCCCTCGTCGCTCTCAAACAAAACCACCCGATCATCAAACAGCTCCATCGCGTCCCCTTTCTCTCGCTCTTATTTAGCAAAAGCATAGCAGGTAGATGGCTGTATACAGAACAGTTGTTCGTGTGTTTTCTATTGAGCTGTCCGCACAGCATGGTATGGCCGCACACAAAAAGGGCACCCCAAAAAGGAGTGCCCTAGCAAATCGCTTATGCAGCCAATCTACGCGACCGGCTCGATCTTCTCGAGGCCGCCCATGTAGGGACGCAGAACCTCGGGGATCGTGATGGTGCCGTCAGCGTTCTGGTAGTTCTCCAGAATGGCTGCCATGGTACGGCCAGCCGGCAGACCGGAACCGTTGAGGGTGTGCAGATAGCGCGAACCCTTGAAGTTCTCGGGGTCGCGATACTTGATGTTGGCGCGACGGGCCTGGAAGTCACCGCAGTTGGAGCAGGAGCTGATCTCCTTGTAGGCGTTGTAGCTCGGCAGCCAGACCTCGACGTCGTAGGTCTGACGGGCAGAGAAGCCCAGGTCGCCGGTGCACAGGCTAATCACGCGATACGGAAGACCCAGCTGCTGCAGCAGGAACTCGGCCTCGGCGGTCATGCTCTCGAGTTCCTCGTCGGACTCCTCCGGCTTAGCGAACTTGACCATCTCGACCTTGTCGAACTCGTGCTGACGGATGATGCCACGGGTATCGCGACCGGCGGAACCGGCCTCCTCGCGGAAGCAGGGGGTGAAGGCGGTGTAGCGGCGCGGCAGGGTGTCGGCGTCGAGGACCTCACCGGCGTGCAGGTTGGTGAGCACGACCTCGGCGGTGGGGATCAGGAAGTTGTCGCCCGAGACGTGATAGGCGTCGTCCTCGAACTTGGGCAGCTGGCCCGTGCCGAACATGGTCTGACGCTTGACGACGATGGGCGGCCACCACTCCTTAAAACCACGGCTGGTGTGCGTATCGAGGAAGAAGTTGATGAGGGCGCGCTCAAGACGGGCGCCGGCGCCACCGAGAACGGTGAAGCGGCTGCCGGAGAGCTTGTTGCCGCGCTCGAAGTCAAGGATGTCGAGGTCGGTGCCCAGATCCCAGTGCGGCTTAAAGTCGAAGTCGAACTCGCGCGGGGTGCCCCAACGACGGCGCTCGATGTTCTCGTCCTCGTCCTTGCCGTACGGCGTGGCCTCGCAGGGAATGTTGGGCAGGTGAGCCATGAAGTCGTACTGCTCCTGCTCGAGGGCGGTGCGGCGCTCGGCCAGACCGTCAATCTTCTCGTTGACGGCGCGCACGGCCTCCTTGGCGGCCTCGGCCTCGTCCTTCTTGCCCTCCTTCATCAGGGCGCCGATCTTCTTGGACTCGGCATTGCGCGTGGCTTGAAGTTCCTCAACCTCGGTGATGACGGCACGACGCTCGTCGTCGAGCTCAAAGAACTTCTCGCGATCCCAAGACGTCTGGCGGTTAGCCATGGCGACATCGATGGCATCGGGGTTCTCGCGAACAAACTTGATATCAAGCATTAGATCCTCCGGCGATATACATTCCATTTAGGTTGCAACCTTGTACATGTATGGGCAAGTATATACTTATGAGCGTTTACGACCCAACTCAACTACGCAAGAAGGCACCCAATGGACGCAGTTTTTTCCTTTTTGTTTGGCACCCGCACCGGTTTTGCCATCCTTTTCGCCGGCGGCATCCTGCTGTTTGCGATTATTGCCTTTGTAATGGAGAAGCGCACCCATAAGATGTATGTCGACCGCGGCCCCAAGTCCGAGGACGAAGAAGACAGCTTCTGGGACTAACCTGCCAAAAAGGGACAGGTTTATTTTGGTCGGTTTTATCTGGGCAAACGCAAGTGCCCCGCAACTGGAATTGAGCCAGTTGCGGGGCACTTTTCGCTAAAAGGACAAAACCGCAGGAAAAACCTGCCAAAATAAACTGTCCCTTTTTTGGTCGGTTTTACTGGAGGGTTGCGTCGATTGCCTTGACCAGGGCGCTGCGCATGCCGGCGTCCTCGAGTGCAACGACGCCCTTGATGGTGGCACCGCCGGGCGAGCATACGGCATCCTTCATCGCCGCAGGATGCTGGCCAGTTGCAAGCTGCAGCTTTGCCGTACCCAGCACCATCTGGCTCACAATGCGATAAGCATCCGCACGCGGGATACCGTGCTTGACCGCCGCATCGCCCAGGGCCTCGATTGCCATGGCGACAAACGCCGGAGCGCAACCACCCACCGTGCCGCCCACAAACAGCAGGCTTGTGTCGAGCTCGACGACAGCGCCAAGCTTACCGAGCAGGTCGAGCACCACAGCACGCTGCTCGTCGTTAAGCGTCGAAGCCTTCTCGCAGGCGATGACGCCCTCGCCCACCGAAACCGGCGTGTTGGGCACCGTCGAGATATGCGCGACGCCCGGCAGGACCTGCTCCCACTTGGCACTGTCCCAGGTCCAGGCAACCGACAGAACGACCTTTTTGGCAAGAGCATCCTTGAGCGGGGCGAATACCTTCTCGATCATGTACGGTTTGACCGCAGCGACCACGATATCGGATGCGGCGACAACCTCGGCGGCATCGTGGCAGGCGACCATGCCGCGCACCTCGCAACGCTCGACCAAAGCATCGTAGCGGCCTGCGCAGGCGCACATGTCGCCCGCGGCCACGCCGGCGGCAATCCAGCCATCGGCCATAGCACTCGCCATATTGCCAAAACCGACAAATCCGATCTTCATATCACACAGTCCTCTCAGATGCGTTCCTCAAAAACGAAAGTCATTGTCCCACGCTATTGTTTCGTATTGCCGACCTACTTGTGATACGGCTCGCCACGGCTAATCTTGCAGGCGCGGTAGATCTGCTCCAGCAGCACCACGCGCGCCAGGTTGTGCGGCAAGGTAATGCGCCCAAAGCTGAGCATCTCGTCGGCGCGGGCGCGCACCTCATCACTCACGCCGTCCGAACCGCCGATTACAAAGGCAATGTCGCTACTACCTCGCAGCATAAGATCGTCGAGCCTCGCCGAGAGCTCCTCACTCGAACGCTCCTTGCCCTCAATGGCCAGCAAGATCACATGCGCTCGAGACGGCAAGGCAGCAAGAATCGCCGCCCCCTCCTTGTCACGCGCAGCATCCACACCGCCCGCCTTAGCCGGGTCGATATCGGCCACCTCGCGGATATCCACCTTGGCATAGGCACCTAGGCGCTTGGTGTACTCAGCGCACGCGTCCTTCCAAAAGCGCTCCTTGAGCTTACCAACACAAACGACGGTGTATTTCACGCGCGCCTACTCCTTCGAATCGTTTTGAACTTTGCCGGCAGCCAGCATCTGCTCGAACATAGAGGCCGACTGCGAGAAGTCGCTCGGCAACACGACCGTCGAGTTTTTGCCCGTACGTGCGAACTCCGTCATCATCTCGGTCCACTGCGTAAACATGAACAGCTGGTTGGCCTCATCGTTGCCAACGCCTGTCTCCTGGATAATCTCGAGCGAATCCTTGATGCCCAACGCGATAGCTTTGCGCTGGTTGGCGATGCCTTCGCCTGCCTTTTCCATCGCCTCAGCCTCGGCGGTCGCCTCGGTGACGCGCTTGATGCGGTCTGCCTCGGCGAGCTCCTGTGCCGCAGCGCGCTTGCGCTGGGCGGCGTTGATGTCGTTCATGGAGTTCTCAACCTCGGTCGGCAGTGCGATTTTGGTGATGAGCGTCGACACGAGGGTGAAGCCGTAGGCGGCCATCTGCTCGGAAACGGTAGCGTTGACATCCTTGGCGATGTCATCCTTCTTGGCAAAGACCTCATCGAGTGTGTAGACAGGAATCGAAGAGCGCAGGGCGTCGGTGATGAAGTCGCGCATCTGGTTGACGGGCTCCTGCAGCATATAGTAGCTCTTGTAGATGCCCGAATCTGCCGGGCCGGCGCCCATGTCATAGCTCACGTGGTACTGAGCGGAGACCTCAAGGCCAATGGTCACGTTGTCCTGGGTCTTAACGTCGATGCCAAAACCATTTTTCATGGTGCGCAGACTCACCGTGGCGGCCTTGCGGTCAATCACGGGCACCTTCACGTGGAAGCCCGCGTTGACGATACGATTGAACTTACCCAAGCGCTCGATGATCACAGCGTGCTGCTGCTCAACGACGTAGCAGGCGTTGGGGAGCAGCAACAACAGGATGATGATGGGAATCAAAAGGCTGGTAAGGGCGGCGATGATACCGGAAAACAGCATGGTCTCTCCTCTGATAGGCACACGTTGGCATTAGGATACCCGTCCAAGGAGATCGTGCATAACAAAAAAGCTCCCATTGCTGGGAGCTCTTTCAATCCATAGTCCTGGCGAAAGGACGTCCGCGTATCCGCTTCGCGGATCCGCACCGGCATCGGCCGCCTGCCGGCGTCCTCGCCAGCTCGCTAAAAACGCTCCGCGTTTTCTTTACGCTCGCTCCTTCACAGGTTCAAGTCCCTGCGACGGGCCCATAACAAAAAAGCTCCCATTGCTGGGAGCTCTTTCAATCAATGGTGCGGGCGAAAGGACTTGAACCTTCATGGGGTTGCCCCCATACGGACCT
>CAJLJQ010000122.1:0-5107 GCA_905207015.1 uncultured Collinsella sp.
CCAGTGTGTCGACGCCGTCAGCATTACCCAAGACCACCTTGCTCGCCAGCATGACGCGGCTGAGCTCGCCGCCCGAGGCAATGCGGCGCAGGGGACGCGGCGTCAAGCCGACACCGCTGCGATACAAAAGCTCGTAGCTTGAAGGACCCGCCGGCGTCCACTCGGCGCGTGGAAGATCACGCGACTCCCAAACGAGCTCGGCGCCGCCCATCTCCAGGCGCGCCATTTGGCGGCCAACCTCGTGACAAAAACGCGGAGCAGCGGTATTACGCGCACGCTTGAGTGCCTTGGCGGCAGCGAACAGCTCGCGCTCGGCGCTCCCGAGTGCCTCACGCGCCTTTTTGATCTGTTCATCGCCATCATCGACCAGGGACAGCAGCTCTTGCGAGCGATCGCGCATGGCAAAAACATCGTCCATGGTGGGACCCCACTGACGCAACAGGCCCTTGAGGTCGGAATACCGCTCACGCATGCGAGCGAGCTCGCGCGGGTCGAAGGCGACGCCATCGCGATAGGCACGAAGCTCGTTCGCGCTATCCTCAAGGGAGATGCAGGCATCCGAAAGCGCATCGGCAATGTCGCCCAGTTTGCGATCGACGGTAGCCATGCGCGACAGTTCTGCCACGGCGCCGTTCACGGCATCGAGCGCTCCCCCTTCGGAAGTAAGCGATGCATGGGCATCGTTGGCCGTCGCCACCAGCACCTCGGCATGCTCGGAGCGCGGCAGCAGCTCCTCGAGCTCCTCATACTCACCCGGCTTGGGGTCAACCTCGGCGATACGCTCCAGGGCGAAGCGCGCCTCCTCGACGCGACTCCCCTGCGCTCGCGACGCCTCCTCTACGCGACGGACCTCCTTGGCAGCCGCACGCGACGCCTTAAAGCAGACACGGTACTTTTCCAGCGCCTCGAGCGCAGAGCGACCAGCCCAGGCATCGACCATGGCAACATGATGTGCCGGATCGAGCAGGCGCTGATGTTCATGCTGGCCGCACAGATCCATCATCACGCCGACGCGCTCGGAAAGCTCGCGCACGCTGGCAATGCGACCGTCAATCTTCACGCGGCTGCGGCCCTCGGCAGAAAGGCTACGCTGTACGGTGAACCCCTCCGTGTCGTGCGGACCGTAGAACAGGCGCGCCTCGACGCTCGCCAGCGCCTCGCCCTCGCGCACCGTCGACGAATCCGCGCGCTCGCCCAAAATAAGCTTGAGGGCCGAGAGCAGCGCGGTCTTGCCGGCGCCGGTCTCGCCGGTCAAAACCGTTAGGCCCGCACTCGGAACCAACGTCGCCTCGCGAATGAGTGCAATGTTGGAAACCTGCAGCTCATCGATCATGACGCACTCCGTAGAACACGCGGCTCACGGAGTTATAGAAGCTCTCGGGACCGTAATCGAGAAGCAGCACATCTCCGGGACCGCGACGCACCGCCACGCTCTCAACGGTGCCATCGCAGGTAATAAACTGTCCATCGATAGCGATCGCCGGAACACTCGGACGGTCATCAGACATAAAGATCTCGACGACATCACTCGGCGAGGTCAAAAAAGCGCGAGCCTGAATGGTATGCGGGGCGATGGGCACACAGACCATACCCGTGTAATCGGGGCTGACAATGGGACCGCCGGCGGAAAGCGCATAGCCGGTGGAGCCGGTCGCCGTCGAAACGACGACACCGTCGCCGCGCAGGCGATCGATATGATGGCCGGACACCGTGATGTCAAACTCAACCATATCGGACAGGGGGCCGCGCGTAAGTGCCATATCGTTGAGGGCAAACGTGCGCACGACATCCTTCGTGCCATCGTCGCGCACGGACACGATATCCGCGGCGATGGTGGCGCGGCGGCTCACGTGCAGCTCACCGGACAGAGCATCGCTCACGACCTGCAGAATGTCGCGCTCCTCGGGGCTCGCAGCAGTTAAAAAGCCCAGGTGACCATAGGAAAGACCAAGGATAGGAATCTCGCGATGGTTGAGGATGCGGGCAGCGCGCAGCAACGTACCGTCGCCGCCGAGCGTAATGACCAGATCTGAGCCATCAATATCAGGCGTGCTTTGAATCTTCGATCGCTGGTCGGCAGCCCATGCGACCTCGTAGCCCTGGCGCGAAAGCCAAAGCTCGAGCATCAGGCCGCTCTCGACCGCCTCTTGCTTGTAGTAATTGGGAACCAGAAAGACCTTCATAGCGTTGCAGCTTTCTCGCTCAAAGCCGATACCTGGGATTGCAGCTCATCGTCGGTGCGTTCACCAGGGGCAAACCTTGTGCCGTACAGGAAAAACTCAACGTTGCCCTTAGCGCCATGGATGGGCGACACGCACACGTCAAGCGGGAACAGGCCCTTGGCGGCAAAAAGCTCAATCGCCGCCACGAGCGTATCGCGGCGGACGGCGGGGTCGGTCACGATACCGCGCTCGCCCACCAGCGCAGCCGGCGCCTCAAACTGGGGCTTTACGAGCGTGCAGAACGAACCCGAAGGCTTCAGGCACGCCAGCACGGCGTCGATGATATTCGCGATGCCGGTAAACGAGACATCACATACAGCCAGGTCGATGGCACCGGCATAGCCAAGCTCAGGCAGCTGCGTCACGTTTGTGCGCTCATGCAGCGTCACGCGATCATCCTGACGCAACGACCAATCGAACTGGGCGCGACCCACGTCCACCGAGACAACGGTCGCAGCTCCGCGCTTGAGCAGGCAATCGGTAAAGCCGCCGGTAGAGCAGCCCACATCCAGACAGCTAAGGCCCGTCGGATTGATGCCAAACGCATCAAGCGCGCCTTCGAGCTTAAGACCGCCGCGGCCAACATAGGGAATGCGCCCCTTCACGTGCAGTGGCAGACCCGGAATCACCTTAAGGCCCGGCGAAGTCAAGCGCTCGCCGCCACTCGAGACCAATCCGGCCATAAGAGTGCGAAGGGCATCCGCGCGATCGGCGCAGATGCCCTGTGAAATCAGTTCGTCATCAAGACGCACGCGTTTCATGAATGCCATCAACCATTCGTATCCGGAGATGCGGCCTAGCTATCCTGGGATTCGTTTGCCGCATCCTCATCGTATTCCTGCTCGAGCTTATCGGCCTCACGCGGCGTCAGCTCAAACTTGTCGACCATATCGACCGCGCGGGAGCCCAGCTCAATCGCTTCGTCAAACAGATCGAGTGAACGCTCCAAGGACGTATCCTTGGAGCGAACGGTAGCGATGATCTGGTCCAGACGGTCCGAAATCTCGTCAAAGTTGCGGACAGAACCCTCTGGCATGGCTACTCCTCGACGGAGTCGGCCTCGACGGCCTCAGCAGCGTCCACATCCTCGGCAAGTACACCGGCGGTAGCCTGAGCGGCAGCGACCTTGGCGGCAGCCTCAGCAGCCTGGGCCTCCTCGCGAGCGCGATCCTCGGCCAGCAGTTCCTGGTACAGGTCCTCGCCCGGCAACTCCTCGCTGCGCGCGATCTTGCCCAGCACGCCGTTGACGAACGACGCGGACTGGTCGGTGCCATAGGCCTTGGCAAGTTCGACGGCCTCGTTGATCACGATAGCGTCCGAGACCTCTTCGTCGGTGAGGAAGCGCATCTCGTAGACGGCGATACGCAGCAGATTGCGGTCGGCGCCGGGCATGCGCATAAGATCCCAGTTCTTGGCGACGGCGCGCAGGGCACAGTCGATGCGATCGATATGCTCGTAGGCACCGCGGCACAGCTCCAGCGCATAGGGGTCGAGGGGGCCCTTCGAGATCAGGAAATCGCCCTCGAGGACGCGCTCGAGCGGGCTGTCCGTGGCCTCGGCCTGGAACAGCAGCTGCAGCGCCTGACTGCGGGCAAGCGTACGCCCGCGATAAACCTTAAGGCTCAAAGGTTACTCCTTGGGGAAAACGAGGCCGTCGATACAAACGTCAACGCGCTCGACCTCGACACCCACCTGGGCATCGATGGCGGCGACTACAGCGGCGCGAACGGCCTCGGCGAGTTTCTTGAACGGATAGCCAAAGAACACCACAACGCGCACGGTGAGTGCGAGCTTGTCGCCGACGACCTCGGCCTCGACCGCCGGCTCGGAAGCCGGGGCCTTGGACGAGAGCATCATGGAGACAAGGTTGGTGGCAAGGTCCTTGACGCCAACGGAGGCGATGCCCTCGACATCGGACACGGCGCGCGAGACGATGGCGGTCAGAACATCGGGCGAAATGCCGATGCCGTCAATCTTGATTTCCTGGGGCATGAGTCCTCCTAGAAGAGTTGGTTGCTAGACGCGGGAGACGAACTTGCCGTCGCGGGTGTCAACCTTGATGACCTCGCCCTCGTTGAGGTACATGGGGACCTGGATGACAGCGCCGGTGTCGATCGTGGCCGGCTTGGTGGAACCCTGGACGGTGTCGCCCTTAAAGCCCGGGTCGGTCTGGACGATGGTGGTCTCGATGAACATCGGCGGAGTCACGCCCATGAGCTCATCGTCGGCGAAGAGCAGCTGGCAGATGTCGTTCTCGCGCAGCCACTTGGAGTTCTCGCCCACCATGTCCTCGGGAACGGGAACCTGCTCATAGGATTCGTTGTCCATGAAGATGTAGTCGGTGCCATCGTTGTAGAGGTACTGGAACTCACGGGTGGTGAGCATGACGCTCTCGAACTTGGTGCCGGCGTTGCAGGTGTTCTCGACGACGCGGCCGCTCTTGATGTCGCGGGTCTTGTAGCGCACAAACGCGCCGCCCTTGCCCGGCTTGACATGCTGGAACTCGACGATGGTGTAGACCTTGTCCTTAATGCGGAGACCGAGGCCGTTCTTGAAGTCGGCGGTAGAAATGGTAGGCATAGCGACCTTTCTTGTTATGGGCAGAACGCACAAGCGTCCAAATTACATACGAGCGAAATTATACACTTGCAGACGGCGCCTGCAGCGAGCGCATAAAAAGAGAACGCGGGGCGTCCGAATTGCTCCGGAGGCCCCGCCCCAAACTATCTACCGAAGTAGACTAGCAATCGATGACGTGAAGGTCATGCGGCGTCTTGGTGAAGGGCTCGTAGCCGTTCTCGGTGACCACGCCGTAGTCCTCCAGGCGCACACCGCCCACGCCGGGCAGGTAGACGCCGGGCTCCATGGTGATAACCGAGCCGACC
>CAJLJQ010000123.1:0-5056 GCA_905207015.1 uncultured Collinsella sp.
CGCGGCCTCCCCCTTTTTTGCGTTTTATAGAGAGCTGTAATACAAGAACTCGCCTTCTCTTAGCTTGTCTTACTGTTTGGCTGTATTTTGAGTCCTTCTTTTGTATTTGCGCGATAATAACTCCCATTGGCGTTAGGGAGGACTTGATGTTTACCGTTTTTGTCTTGGGCAATATTGCTTCGGGTAAGTCGACTGCCTGCCGCTATCTCGAATCTCATGGCGCCATGCTTATCGATCTGGACGAACTTGCCAAATCGCTGTATGTGCCAGGCTCCGATATCGTCAATGCCCTCGCGGAAGAATTTGGCTGGGATATTTTGGACGAGGAGGGCGGCGTTCGCCGTAACATACTCGCTTCTCGAGCTTTTGTTTCTCCTGATGCGGTCGCGAGGCTCAATAGCATTGTGCACCCCGTTCTCATTGAGCAGCTGTCACTGAGGATTCTTGATCCGGTTTGCTGCACGGTTTCTTCCCCCCGTTACCCCTTTGCGGTGGTCGAGGTTTCTGCCCCGACTGGTTTTGAGGATGCATTTGGCTTGGCTGATGAAATTCTGGTCATCAGCGCCCCTTTGTCAGTTCGTCGCAAGCGTGCTATTCAGCGTGGCATGGAGCCATCTGATTTCGATGCCCGTTCTGCTTGCCAGCCCGATGAGTCTGCGCTGTGCAATCTCGCTACAACGGTGATTGATAATACCGCAGGTGATAATTCGCTCTTTGAGCAGCTTGACTCATGGCTTGCATGCCATGGGTTTATAGACACTGCGAATCAGGAGGATGCCGATGCCTAAGACACGTTTCTTTGCGTGGTATCGCCTTATACCGCTGGCTGCCGTTTTTGCCTTCGGCCTTATTTCGCTCGTCTACTCGTATGCTCCTGCCGCCTTCTTTAAGCCTTTGTATCGAATTGACTACGAGGCGTATGTAAAGCAATCGAGTATTTCGCATAATCTGGATCCGTATCTGGTGTGCGCTGTCATTAAGTCGGAATCGAATTGGGATCCCGAGGCTGAGTCGAATCAGGGTGCTCAGGGATTGATGCAGCTGATGCCCGAGACTGCCCAGGATATGATCGCCAAGGGTCTTGTCGACGGTGGGGAGTATTCGGCCGACAACCTTAACGATCCGGCTACGAATATCGAGTTTGGCTGTGCGTACCTCTCGTATCTCTTAACGTATTTCAACGGGTCGACGGATAGCGCTATTGCCGCCTATAACGCCGGCATGGGCAATGTCGACGGATGGGCGCAGCAAAGTACGTCGCTGCACAATGCAATCACCTTTCCCGAGACGCAGGCGTATCTGATTCGCGTCAATAATGCCTGGGTTCGCTATAAGACCCTCTATCCCGATCGGTTCGTATAGGACTATGCCTGCCGCCTGCGTATACTGCAGATATATGAGTTAGGAGTATCCATGGCGGAATTTGAAGTAGAACGCGTTGGCGGTGAACTTAAGCGCTTTGGCGTTGAGGGCGCTGAGGTGCCGTTTGAAGTCGTTTCTCCCTATGAGCCTGCAGGTTCTCAGCCTAAGGCCATTGAGTCGCTTGTGCAGGGTGTGAGGGACGGAGATCGCTATCAGGTTTTGCTGGGCGTGACTGGTTCGGGCAAGACCTTCACGATGGCTAAGACTATTGAGGCCCTGGGGAAGCCGACGCTGGTCATGGCTCCCAATAAAACGCTCGCCGCTCAGCTTGCGAGCGAGCTCAAAGAGTTCTTTCCCAACAACGCTGTGGTCTACTTTGTCTCGTACTACGACTACTATCAGCCCGAGGCGTATGTGCCGCAAAGCGATACATATATCGAGAAAGACTCCTCGATTAACGAAGAGGTCGAGATGCTGCGCCATCAGGCGACCGCATCGCTGCTATCTCGACGCGATGTGATCGTTGTCGCATCAGTCTCGTGTATCTATGGCATTGGCTCTCCTGAGGACTATGCGGGTCTGGCTCCAAACGTCGACAAGAAGGTGCCGCTCGAGCGCGATGACTTTATCCATGCGCTTATCGACATTCAATATGATCGCAATGACTATGACCTGGCGCGCGGCACGTTCCGCGTGCGCGGTGATGTCGTCGACGTGTATCCGCCTTATGCCGAGCATCCGTTGCGGTTTGAGTTCTTTGGTGACGAGGTCGAGCTGATTGCCGAGATCGATGAGGTTACCGGAGAGATGCTTCGTGAGTACGAGGCCATCCCCGTATGGCCGGCCTCGCATTACGTGACCGAGAAGCCAAAGGTCAAGGCCGCTCTGAAATCAATCAGTGAAGAGTGCGAGAAGCGTGTGGCCGAGCTCAAGGCGACTGATAAGTTGCTCGAGGCACAGCGTCTGCAGCAGCGTACCGACTATGATCTCGAGATGCTCGAAACGATGGGCTTTTGCAACGGCATCGAGAACTACTCGCGTCATCTGGACGGGCGTAAGCCGGGTGAGCCGCCGTTTACCCTGATCGATTACTTTCCTAAGGACATGCTCTGCATCATCGATGAGAGCCATGTGACGGTGCCGCAGATTCGCGGTATGCACGAAGGTGACCGCTCGCGTAAGGTAACGCTGGTGGAACACGGTTTTCGCCTGCCCTCGGCACTCGATAATCGCCCGCTTCGTTTCGATGAGTTTGAGGCAAGGATACCCCAGTTTATCTATGTTTCGGCCACACCGGGCGACTACGAGCTGCGGGTGAGCCAAAACGACGTGGAGCAGATTATTCGTCCGACCGGTCTGCTCGACCCCAAGATCGATGTGCGCCCGGTTCGTGGGCAGATTGACGATCTTGAGGACGAGATTCGCGAGCGCGTTGCCCGCAAGGAGCGCGTGCTGGTGACCACGCTCACCAAGCGCATGGCCGAGGACCTGACCGACCATCTGCTTGATGCCGGCATTAAGGTCAATTACATGCACTCCGATACAGCGACGATGGACCGTGTCGAGATCCTGCGAACGCTGCGCGAGGGAAAGATTGATGTTCTCGTTGGCATCAACCTGCTTCGCGAGGGCTTGGATCTCCCCGAGGTCTCACTGGTGGCAATTCTCGATGCCGATAAGGAAGGCTTCTTGCGCAACCGCCGTTCGCTGATTCAGACGATTGGCCGCGCGGCCCGTAACGCCGATGGCGAAGTCATCATGTATGCAGACGTTGTGACCGATTCGATGAAAGAGGCCATCGAGGAGACGCAGCGCCGTCGCGAGATTCAGATGGCATATAACGAAGAACATGGCATTGTGCCCAAGACGGTGCGCAAGGCCATCAACGACATCTCAAGTTTTATTGCCGAGGCCGAAAAAACCGTGGGTTCCAAGGGACGCTCGAAGGGCGACTCTCTTGGCCATGGCGCATTCTATACGCCCGATGAGTTGGGCGAGGGTGGCGTGCCGGAAACAGTGGCGCCCGAGCAGACACTTGCGGAGCAGTTGGAAGAACTGCCGCATGACGAGCTCGTGCGGATCGTCGAAACCATGGAAGAGGATATGCGTAACGCTTCTGCCGCCATGGACTTTGAGGAGGCGGCGCGCCTGCGCGATGCCGTCGTTCAGATTCGGGCGATGCTCGAGGGTGCGTCTGAGGACGAGACGATCGAGCGCTTACGTTCGCAGGCCCGCAAGGGTTCCACGTTCGCATCGGGCAGAAAACGCCAGGGTGCACGGTTTAAGAAATAGTGAACAGGCCCCGAGTTCCCTGTGGAGCTTGGGGCCTGTGTCTTTTGCGCGCTGGAATTCGTGCGTTAGAGGTCTGCGATCAGGGCTTCGGCACAACGGATGCCGTCGGTGGCCGCGCTCATGATGCCGCCGGCATATCCAGCTCCCTCACCACAAGGGTAAAGGCCCGGGGTCGACACGGCATGGCACGTTCGGTCTCGGGTGACAGTGACCGGTGAGCTCGAACGAGTCTCCACGCCGGTAAGAACGGCATCGGGGCAGTCGTAGCCGCGTAGCTTTTTTCCGAGTAGGGGAAGTCCCAGGCGGAGCGACTCGATGATATGCTGCGGCAGGGCTTCGTCAATTGCCGTCCAGGTCACACCGAGCGGATAGGTGGGCTTTACCTTTCCGGGCGCCTTACTGGCGCGTCCTGCGAGGAAATCTCCGACGAGCTGTGCTGGTGCGTTCCAGTTGGAACCGCCCAGGCGATAGGCGGCCGCCTCGCAGGCACGCTGGAGCTCGATGCCGGCGAGCGGGTCATTGTTGGGAAGGTCCTCAGGCGTGACGTTAACGAGCAGGGCGGCATTTGCGTTGCGTCCGTCGCGGGCATTGAGACTGGCCCCGTTGACGCACAGATGGCCCTGCTCGGAAGAGGCGGCGACAACCTGCCCGCCGGGGCACATGCAAAACGAGAACACGCTGCGGCCGTTGGGAAGATGGGCAACAAGTTTGTAGGGGGCCGCCCCGAGCGCTGGATGTCCCGCCGAGGCTCCATATTGGGCTCGGTCGATGTCGCGTTGCGGATGCTCGATGCGAACGCCCATGGCAAAGGTCTTTTGTGCGAGGGCCACGTTGTGGTCCTTAAGGAGCTCAAAAATATCGCGAGCAGAATGCCCGCAGGCGAGGATGAGGTGCTTTGTCTCGATTGACTCGTAAGCGGCGTCTTGGGACGATTGGACATCAATGCCGGTGATGGCGCCAGACGCGTCGATGCGAATGTCGACGAGCTTCGTTCGATAACGGACGACACCTCCGAGCTGCTCGATGCGCTGGGATATAGCGGTGACAACCTTGGGAAGGATGTCGGAGCCAATGTGCGGCTTGGCATCCCACAGAATATCGCGGGGCGCACCCGCCTCGACGAAGGTTTCGAGGATAAGACGATGGGCGGGATTTTTTGTTCCCGTATTGAGCTTGCCGTCCGAGAAGGTCCCCGCGCCGCCCAGACCAAACTGGATATTGCTCTCGGGGTCGAGGATGCGCTCCTTTAGAAAGAGGTCGATCGCCCGCGAGCGGCGAAATGCCGGGTCGCCGCGCTCGATGAGCAAGGGCTTAAGACCTGCTTCGGCGAGCGTAAGCGCAGCGAAAAGGCCGGCGGCGCGCCGGAGGTCCTGGCCGGAGGAGGGGAAGCGGAGAGGAACGA
>CAJLJQ010000124.1:0-5000 GCA_905207015.1 uncultured Collinsella sp.
CGATACCCTGGTTGGGCAGACCGACCTCGTACACATCCGGGTAGATCAGGCAGCAACGGTAGTCGGCATCGGCCTTTGAAAGCGCGCCCCACTCGTGATCGATATAGCGACTCGGCTTTTCGACCTTGGCGAGCAGCGGCTCAATTAAATGAAAACAGTCTTGATACGGAACGCGCAACGGAAAACCCCTAAGCAGCGAGATCGGATGCGTCCTCGTAGGACGCCATAGGACGGGTAGCGCCCGCGACCGTGGTCACCAGATCGCGAACGCGGGAGAACGTGGCAGCGACCACCTCGTTGGCACGGCTGTAGTCGACATCGCGCTCGTAGAGCGAAACGAGCGCACGGCCCATGCCATAGGTGCCCGCGGCGGCAGTAAGCGCCTTGACGGCAAACCCAATATGCGGCGTCTGCTTGACGAGCGCGCGGGTGAACGCGCGGATCACAAGACCGCCGGCAAGCACGCCCGCGACCTCGTAGCCGCGCTCAGGCTTAATGCCGCGTCCAAAGACGGCAGCGAGCTCAAAGAGCATGCCCACCTGCGCCAGCGCCATCACGGGATAATCGGCGCCCGGCAAAAACACCAGCGCACCGGTCGCCATATTGGTGAGCGCGCACGAGGTGATGATACGATTGGCCGCCGCGATGCGCATGAAGGCAAAGTTCGCCGCAAAAGCCGTTTCCTTGTCGGTGCGATCGAGAATCCAGCGGGCAAGCGTCTCGAGCAGATACGTCTTATCGGTTGCCGCTACCACGCCGAGCATAGGCGTGGACTCCTCGATAAACGGCACCTCCACAGCAGACTCGGCAAGCACGCACACGGGGGCGCCGGCGATCACGAGCTCCTGCACGGCACTCTCCAAGCGGTCGGAGCCGCACGAGAGCACCAGCACCACATCGGTATCGGTCTTTGGAGCAATTCGCTCCTCCCCCAGACGCTCGACGCGCACAATGCCCGAGGTCGTCTGCGGCACAAAGGCGTCACGCACCGTCTCGGCCAGAAAGCGCGAGGCGGACGAATCCAAATAGACCGAGACGCGCACCGGCGTATCGGAATCCTTCTTAACGGACGCGCCCATCTTAAAAGCGCGGGTCAGCTTATCTACGGGAATTTTCATAGCAAACCCCTCCAGCAGTTACGCGGCGCCCGAACGATGCCGCCATATGGATTGTACGATACCCACCGTCAGCAGCTGAATCATCATCGAAGACGAACCGAAGCTAATAAACGGTAGCGGAATACCGGTAATCGGCATCATGCCGATGCACATGCCGATGTTTTCGAAGGTCTGGAACGCCCACATGCCAACGATGCCCACACACGATAGGCGCAAGAACAGCGACTCACACTTAAAGGCGACGCGAATCGTCGAAAAGATCAGCAGCACGTAGAGGCACAGGAGCAAAAAGGAACCGCAAAAGCCAAAGGTCTCGGACAGGAAGGCGAAGACGAAGTCGGTGTGGAACTCGGGCAGAAAGCCGCCGGCCGACTGCGTCGCATGGCCCAGGCCCTTACCAAAGAAGCCGCCCGAGCCAACGGCGATAAGCGACTGCTGCAGGTTGTAGGCATCGTCCGAATCGGCATTATCGGGGTCGATAAAGACCGTCAGACGGTTCATCTGATACTGCTTGATGAGCACATCGTGGCCGAGCAACGAATCAAAGACCGAATCGAGCGCCAGGACGAGGGCCACCAGGCCCACGAGCAGGGCCAGGGTCGACAGCACCCATTCGCGGCGTGCACCGCTCATGCAGATGACGATGGCGCCCGAGACCAGCACGACCAGGCCCGAGCCCAGGTCGCCCATGGCGACGACGGCCAAAAACGGAATGGACAGCATGCCGCAGAGCTTGACGTAGTCGCGAACGGTATCGATGCGGCCGTTATACTGCGAGCCAAGCGTGGCGATAAAGAAGATGGTGATGAGCTTGGCAAGCTCAACCGGCTGGAATGTCAAGCCGATACCGGGAATCTTGATCCAGCCCGTCATGCCCAGACCGCCCGTATAGGACAGGCCCGGAATCTTGGGCGAGAAGATCACAATAAGGTCAATGACGAGCAGCGCCGTCGAGAAGTTAGAGATGCCGCGCAGATCGGTACGCCAGACGAGCACCGCAAGCACCGCGCCAATGCCAATGCCCAGCAGGTGGCGCGAGAATGAGGCGTCGGCCTTAAACTGTGACGCCGACCAAATAATGATGGCGCCATAGGCAACGAGCGCGACGGTAGCCAGCAGCACACCGATATGCACCTTTTGGCGAAACGTACCGCGCGAGGCCGAAAGTTGCTTGTTGACGCGGTCCAGGCTGCTGCGAGAGCCGGTCTTGGTTGAACGGAACAGATCCGCCGGAGAAAAATCCATCGCAACCTCCTATCGAACCGAAGAATCGCCCGAGGCCGAAGAGGTATCGGGCTCGTCATAAATCACGCCGAGCACGTCGCGCACGACATGCATCGCGGTATCTGAGCCACCGCCGCCCTGCTCCAGGACAGTAGCGATGACATACTTGGGATCATCGGCCGGCGCATAGGCGCAGAACCACGCGTATTCGTCCTCGCCGCTTTTCTCGCCCGTGCCCGACTTGCCGTATACCTGCGGCGTCAGGGTGCCAAAGTGAGCCGCCAGGGACGTCGATGCCGTGTAAATCACGTCGTGCATGCCGTTGCGAACAAGAGCCAAATCCGAATCGCTGTTGATCTTGGCCTCCAGGCGCTTCTTCTTGCCTTTGCCGTTGTACTTATAGGCATCGCCGT
The DNA here is from genome assembly GCA_905207015.1 of uncultured Collinsella sp. Classification (GTDB taxonomy): domain Bacteria; phylum Actinomycetota; class Coriobacteriia; order Coriobacteriales; family Coriobacteriaceae; genus Collinsella. The sequence continues at coordinate 2,756 of CAJLJQ010000124.1, forward strand.
CGCCATCGCGCGACACGGCAGACAAAAACACGTGAGGCACGTACTGCTTACCGCCGTTGGCAAGGCCCATGTAGGCGCATGCCATCTGCAAAGGCGTCACCAAAATGTCGCCCTGGCCGATGGCAATGTTGGTCATATCGCCGGCATTCCACTTGCGGTCCTCGGCAGAGGCGTCGGTAAAGTACGACTCTTTCCACTCGGCATCGGGAATACGGCCCGCGCCCTCACTCGGCAAATCGATACCGCAGGTCTTGCCTAGGCCCCAGCGACGAAAGACCTCCTGCAGGCCCTCGGAATGTTGCTCGTCATAAAAGAACGCCTTGCCCATATCGTAGAAGACGGGGTCGCACGAGTTGGCAATACCCGACTGCAGCGTCATGGTGCCGTGTCCAGACGTCAGCCAGCAGCGCTTGCCCCAAGCCTTGCCCAAGCCCGTCCAATAGCCCGTGCAGTTGGTTGTCTGCGTTGAAGTGTAGGTTCCAAACTCAAGACCGGCCAGTGCCGAGAGCGGCTTGATGGTCGAGGCCGACATGTACTGTCCGCTAATGGCGCGGTTGAGCAGCGGGTGCGAACCCTTGTCATCATTGAGCTCGGTCCACACGTCATTTGAGACGCCGCCGATAAAGACGGACGGATCGAACTTGGGCTCGCTCGCCATGCCCAGGATCTCACCATTGTTGGGATCGAGGCACACCACAGCGCCGTTGCCGGCATTGCTGTAGCCGGTGGTCTTGGCAAGCTCGATGGCGCTCGCCAGCGCCGTCTCACAGGCCTGTTGGATCTTAAGGTCGAGCGTGAGCTTAATGTCGGAGCCGGCCTTGGCGGGCACGGCGCCGGCCTGACCGGTCACATTGCCCGAGGCATCGACCTTGACGGTCTGCTCGCCACGAATACCCTGCAGCAGGTTTTCGTAGTAGCTCTCAACACCCGCCTGGCCCACGATATCGCCCGACTGGTACGTAATCTTGCCAGCAGAAGCATCATCATCGCCAGAGGTTTTCTTATTCTGGGCCTCGAGCTGCTCGGAGGTAATGGTGCCGGTATAGCCCAAAATGTGACAGGCCGTCTCGCCGTACGGGTACTGGCGCTCGGTACGCTCGGCAATCTTGACGCCCGGGAACTCGCCTGCGTGCTCCTTGATATAGGCAACCGTGGAACGACGGACGTCCGTCGCAATGGTATGCAGGCTCTGGGCGCCCTCGGAATTGTCCTGAATATTGCGCAGAACCGCCACGTAGGGCATACCGAGCACGTTGGCAAGATGGCGAACCAGAACCTCATCCTCGGCAAGGTCGCGGTAGGCCACGACAGCAAGTGAGGGACGGTTCTGGACAAGTGCCACGCCATTGCGGTCGAGGATGCGGCCGCGCACAGCGGGTGTGGTAACGGTGCGCGTCTGATTGCTATTAGCCTGCTTTTCGTAATAGTCCGACGAGACCATCTGCATGCCCCACAGCTTGACGGCAAGCGCCGCGAACATCGCGCCCACACCCGTGGTGAGGATGGAGAAGCGGCCCTTAAAGGCGGTCGCCGCGGTATTGCCCTCGCCCTCGGTGGCGCGCGGGGCCGTTCCATGCTGCGTATCGTAGGTAAAACGGGAATCGCCGCGACGCATGATGACCAGCGCGACCACGATGGCCACAACCAGCACGATACCGGCGATAATAACCGTCATCTGGGAAGACATCTACGAGCCTCCCCTATTTGAGCTTACGGGTCTTGGGCTTAAAGCGCATGCCCGTCTGGCGTCCGCCACGTGCGGAGAATCCATAACCGGACTGCGGCACGACGCCGGACATCAAAAACGGAATGGCAACCAAACCCGTCAGGATCGAAGACGGCAGCGCATGGCCGAAGATCGCCACGACAAAGCTCGTCTCCAAACCCATAAACAGCAAGATGATGCTGTAGATCACATTAATGACGAGCGCGAAGGCACCCACCGTGATGCCGCGCGCACTCGGGGTACCGCCCGTCTGACCGGCGGCGCTATGCACCAGGGCAAAAGAACCCACGGTCAGCAGGAGCGACATAACGCCCACCGGCACGGCAGCGGAAAGGTCATAGAACAAGCCGCTGCAAAAACCGCACACGACGGCACGGGTCGGGTCGCCCGAGAACACGCTTATGCACACCAGGATAATCATAAAGTTGACGCGACCGCCCGCAATGGAGATCTGCGGTGCCAGGCCTGCCTGCAGCAGCACGCACACGATGGCGGCGATTACAAACGTACGGGAGCTCA
>CAJLJQ010000125.1:0-4838 GCA_905207015.1 uncultured Collinsella sp.
CCGCCGCAGATCAGTTGATCGGTCACACCCCGCTGCTGGAGCTCAGCCATATTGAAAAGGAAGAGCAGCTGCCCGCCCACGTTATCGCCAAGCTGGAGTACTTCAACCCCGCCGGTTCTGTGAAGGACCGCATTGCCAAGAAGATGATCGACGACGCCGAGGCCAAGGGTCTGCTGAAGGAAGGCTCCGTCATCATCGAGCCCACCTCCGGCAACACCGGCATCGGTCTGGCTGCTGTGGCAGCTGCCAAGGGCTACCGCATCATCATCGTGATGCCCGAGACCATGAGCGTCGAGCGCCGCCAGCTGATGAAGGCTTACGGCGCAGAGCTGGTGCTGAGCGAGGGTGCCAAGGGCATGAAGGGCGCCATCGCCAAGGCCGACGAGCTGGCAAAAGAGATCCCCAACTCCTTCATCCCCGGCCAGTTCGTCAACCCGGCCAACCCCAAGGCGCACATCGCCACCACCGGCCCCGAGATCTGGGACGACACCGACGGCAAGGTCGACATCTTCGTCGCCGGCGTCGGCACCGGCGGCACCGTGACCGGCGTGGGCGAGTTCCTCAAGGAGCAAAACCCCGAGATTCAGGTCGTCGCCGTCGAGCCCGCCACCTCCCCGGTGCTCTCTAAGGGCCAGGCCGGCCCGCACAAGATCCAGGGTATCGGTGCCGGCTTTGTGCCCGACGTCCTCGACACCCAGGTCTATGACGAGATCATCCCCGTCGAGAACGACGATGCCTTTGCCACCGGCCGCGCCGTGGGCCACAAGGAAGGCGTGCTCGTGGGCATTTCGTCCGGCGCCGCCGTCTGGGCCGCTCTGCAGCTGGCCAAGCGCCCCGAGAACGAAGGCAAGACCATCGTGGCGCTGCTCGCCGACACCGGCGAGCGCTACCTGTCCACGGCGCTCTTCCAGGACTAGAGCTTCTCGTTCTTAGAACGAGTCCAAGGCACGCCGGTCTCCCCTCTCTTCTGGCAGCCTGAGCTCATCCCAACAGGATGCCCCACGAGACGTCCGAACTTGCTACAATGTCTGCGGCGCGGAACCAGCCTCCCGCGCCGCTTTTCTTTTTTGGCCACATGCCACCAAGGAGAACCTCCTCATGCACAACAAGCGCGTGCTCGTCGCCATGAGCGGCGGCGTCGATTCCAGCGTGACCGCGTATCTGCTCAAAAGCCAGGGCTACGAATGTGTCGGCGCCACCATGCGCCTAACCTGCCCCGCACCCGACCCCGCCACGGGCATGAGTAAGGTCGACCGCGACATCGCCGACGCAGAGGCCGTCGCCGAGCGCATAGGCATTCCCCACCATGTGCTCGACTTGCAGCAAACCTTCGACCGTAACGTAATCGAGCGCTTTGTGAACGCCTACCAGGAGGGGCTGACGCCCAATCCGTGCATTATCTGCAACCGCCACATTAAGTTTGGCGCGCTGCTCGATGCAGCGCTGGACATGGGCTGCGACTACATCGCCACGGGCCATTACGCCAAAACAAGCCAGGCGGCAGACGGCACCTGGCAGCTGCATCGCGGCGAGGACCCCAAAAAGGACCAGAGTTACTTTTTGTATTCGCTTACGCAGGAGCGTCTGGCGCGCATGATTTTTCCGCTGGCGGGTCTGGACAAGGAGCGCAACGTGCGCCGGATTGCCGCCGAGCAGGGCTTCATCAACGCCAAGAAGGCCGAAAGCGAGGATATCTGCTTTATTCCAGACGGTAACTACGCGGGCTATATCGAGCGCCGCTGCGGACATCCCGCTGCACCGGGCGACATTGTGTGGCGCGACGGCAGCGTGGTCGGGCGCCACAACGGCGCGCTGCGCTACACCATCGGCCAGCGCAAAGGCCTGGGCGTCGCGATGGCGCATCCCGTGTACGTAACGGGTGTCGACGCCGTCAACAACACCGTGCATCTGGGCGAGGCCGAGGACCTGACGGCCACGGCGCTCACGGCCAACGACTGGATTTGGAGCGCCCCTGCCGACCACATGGAAGCCGAGCTGGATGCCGGCGGCATCCGCGTGGGCGCCAAGTACCGCTACCGACAGAAAGACCAGGCAGCGATCCTTACGCGCGGCGAAGACGGGCAAATGTTGCTGACCTTTGACGAGCCGCAGCGCGCCATCGCCCCCGGACAGGCCGTCGTCGTCTATCGGGGCGACATCGTCCTGGGCGGCGGCACCGTGACCGGCGCACTTAAGTAGCCGTGGGTTTATCGCTGCACGTGTCGAAGTACCTCAACAGCGGCACCAACCTCGATTACGCGACGCTCGAGGCCGCGGCAAATGGCCTCGAGTCGACCCTCCGCCGTCGCCCATTCGCTCTGCGAAAGAATCTCGATCGCCTCATCAACAAATCCGTTGAGCCGCGATGAATCGAACCAATCGAGCGAGTCCGCAAGCGCCAGCTGAGCGGAAGGGTCGGGCCCAAACGGCTTAGCGGAAAACCCAAACTCCCCAGCCGCGAGCAAGACAGTTGGCACGTTATACCACAGACAGTTGCCGCTATCGAACAGCGGTGCAGGTTTTATCTCCAGGGTGTCGACATTACGGATGATGCCGAAGTTTCGCCAATGGCGGTCGCTGTTGGCCAAAAGGGCATCGCAGACAATCATCTGCGACATAGACCTTCTCACAGCGACCTCATCGGCACCATGCTTGCCAAGGTAGCGACAGTATCGATCGTATGTCGAGTCTCCCCGCTGGCTACCAAGTGCGCCCTTAACGTAAACAGCCGGAACGTATTCCTCGCGGCCGTCAAGAAAGTCGTCGCACAGACACACAGGGCCATCGAACATCCGCTCAACCGTATAAGGAACAAACTCGCCCTCCGACAGCAAGCGACGATGCAGAGCCGTTGCAACCGCCTCGTTAAAGGGACGCTGATCGTCCATGCCGCGTCCTTTAGCCAAAATGCGAATGCCGTTTCGGATCATCCACGATTTAGGAAGCTCGCCCTCGGACGTGTTATCCGGATTTTTAAGACCGATGCCTTCCAGCCAACCCGAACGCTCTTCGGGCGCCGATCGCTCAAATTCGTTCTCAAAATAATTGATGTTTTGCCATTTGAGTTCGGCGCAATCGGCCGGCCGCAGCCAATAGCAATCCGAAAGCGAGAGACCCAGGCACTGAACCGGCACCTCAATGCCACTGGCAATTCCCAGCTCGCGGTAGCGCGAGATAAGCCCAGGACGAACATCGGGCACCGACCGATGCCCCCACCACGCGTTGAGCTCCCGCTTATTCACCGTTGGAGAAGAGCTCGAGCATGTGCCAAACGGCATTCGTTGCGCATCGAGGACCTCGGCGATTTCGAAGGGAAACTCACGCGTCGGATCAAATGAGACATGCGCGACCTCATGGTCGGCCGACATCAGCGTAAACTTGCGTCCCACATCGGCCGCAGGACGGCGTCCTCGCTTGCGGACCTTTTGATAGGCGAGCGCAGAATTGTACTTGACCAACTTCCGGCCGCCCACAATATCGCACACAAGCGTTCCCGATGCGGCAAGTTGAGATATGCGGGCTTTCGTAACGCCCAACAGGCGGGCAGCATCACCCAAAGACAAGTACTCAGACGTGTCCATGCACCGCATCACCTCGTTAAGTAATTTACACGTTTAGTTAATAGATTACAGACATCATAATACTAAACAACCCAAAGTGAAAAAAGGCCCGAGAAATCGGGCCTTAGCGATTGGTCAGCCGAGTCGCAAGCTGCTCCCCTAGCGCTGAACGTAGGCGCGAACCAGCTCGTAGGTATTGCGCACGCCGTCGATGTGGCTGCGCTCGTAGTTGTGGCTCGCGTACACGCCGGGGCCGATCAGACCATGGCGAATGTCGTAGCCGGCCGAGAGCGTGGCCTCGACGTCGGAACCGTAATGCGGGTACACATCGATGGCGTAATCGAGCTTAAGCTCGCGCGCGATATTGGACAGCGTGGTCACCAGATCGTAGTTGTAGGGGCCACCCGAATCCTTGGCGCAAATCGAAACCATGCGCTCGGTGCAGCCCAGGTCGTCGCCCACGCAGCCCATGTCCACGCTGATCATCTCGCGCGTGTCGGCCGGCACAAAGGCACCGCCGTGACCGACCTCCTCGTACACGGTAAAGAGCAGCGACACCTTGCGCGAGAGCGTCACCTCGCCAGCGGCGACGGCACGCGCCAAGCCCAGCAGAATCGACGCCGACAGCTTGTCGTCAAGGAAGCGACTCTTAATGTAGCCGCTCTCCGTCACCATGGTGCGCGGATCCATAGCGATGATGTCGCCAGTCTGAATACCCAGCTCGAGCACATCGTCCTTGCTGTCAACGTTCTCGTCGAGCAGGATCTCCATGTTCTTCTCGATGGCCTTGACCGGCTCATCGGCCACATGCGCCGAAGGCTCGGTATTGAGGACCACGCCTGTGTAGACCTTGCCGCCACGCGTGTAGACGGTGCAGTTCTCGCCATCGGCCGTGGACCACTGGTGCCCACCGAGCGTCGTCGGACGCAGGCGGCCATTGTCCTTAATGGATCGCACCATGGCGCCAAGCGTGTCGACATGGCTCGCCAACACGAGCGGCTCACCCTCGCCGCCGAGCTCAACCAGCACATTGCCCTTATTGGAGCGCTCGGGCTCAAAGCCCATATCGCGCAGGGTTTCCATCAGATAATCAGTCGCCGCACGAGTAAAGCCCGTAGGCGAGGCAATAGAAGTCAGCGCCTTAAGCTGGTCAGTAATAAAACCAAGCGTAGAATCCATTTGGGACACCATCCACAACTCCAAAGTCAACATCCCGTAATCAGTAAAAGCCCCAACAACGATACCATCACGCACAAATATTTACCCAGCGAGATGACC
>CAJLJQ010000126.1:0-4770 GCA_905207015.1 uncultured Collinsella sp.
GCCAGACCGGAGGGGCGCCGGGGGCGGGAATCTGGGCGTACACATTTCCTACACAATTTGGGATCCGACTAACGTTTGCCAGCCGTTAACTACCGCTCACCGAGCATCTCTTTATATAAGGCAGTCTCATGGTTAAAGCGGATACGTTCCCCTAGCTAAAGCACAGCCAGCATCGAGCAACTCATCACGTTCTTCCACCGAGAACCCCTCGGCGTAGACGCGCACCACTGGTTCGGTCCCGCTAGGACGGACCAGCAGCCACGTGTCATCCTCGAATGCTAAACGCAAGCCATCCATATGACTAACGTTTTGCGGCACCTTGCCACAAATCGACTTGGGGTTTACGCCCGGCAGCAGGGTTCGTAACGTTTCGGCATCTTCGGCCTCAAGGCGCAAATCGCGTCGACCGTAACTCGTCTTACCAAAACTGTCCTCGAGTTGGTCGACCAGAACGCCCAAAGGCGCGTCCGTCTTTGCCATAAGCTCACACAGAATCAGACAGGCGAGGATTCCATCGCGCTCGGGCATATGCGCGGCGATGCCGATACCACCGGCTTCCTCGCCGCCTATGAGGACGCCACCCTTCTTCATCTCTGCCGCTATATATTTGAAACCGACTGGTTTGACGGTCACGCGGCAGCCAAGCGCCTCGGCAATGCGACGCACGAGCGTCGAGCACGAAAGATTGACGACGACGCGTCCCTCCAAATTACGAAATTGAACCAAGTCGCCCAAAACGAGCGCCATGATCTGATGCGGATGTATATATCTGCCGCGCTCGTCAACCGCGCCGATACGGTCGGCGTCGCCGTCGGTCACCAGGCCAGCGCAAGCTCCGTCCTCGATAACCGTATGCTCGCAAGCGTCCACCCACGGCTCAACGGGGTCGGGGCAGATATCTTCTTGGTCAGGCGCCTGCCCGGCGTGAATCTCGTGCACCTCAACGCCAAGCTCGCGCAGCAAGTCGGCTAGATAGCCCTGGGCTGCGCCGCCCATGGGGTCAACAACCACGCGCAGGTGCGCGGCGCGGATGGCTTCGGCATCGACAAACGATGCCACCGCTTGCATATAGTCAGGAATGATATCCGCGGTGCGATATTGCCCCTCGATCCCCATTGGCTCGGGAGCCATGGTCTCTTCGAGCTCTTCGATGACATCCTGGTTGGCGGTCGAGCCGTCACCCATGCGAATCTTGAGACACAGATAACCCTGCGGATGATGGGACCCCGTCACCATGAGCGCGCCGCACGCCTCACCGTCATAAGCCGCCGCCCACGTAAGGGCAGGGGTCGGAACAGGTCGCGAAGCGAGCACGGCGTCTAGCCCGTGCGCTGCTAGCACACCCGCCGCAAGCTCAGCGAACTCGCGCGCCAGGGGCCGAGTGTCGAACCCTATATATACCGTTTTGCCCGGATTGGTCTTTTGCCACAACTCGCCGACGGCATCGGCGATACGGGCAACGTTATCGGCAGTGAAGTCCTCATCGACGCGAGCGCGCCAACCGTCAGTTCCAAAATGAATTATCGCGCACACGCGCAGACACCTCACAGTGTTTGGATCATGGTACGCATGAGGTATACCCGCGATACACGCTCGGCAACCTGCCGGCACCAGCATTCACCATTTGGGCAAATGCTGCCGAGGACATGCAGGCAATAAAAAAACCGCCCCGTATGGAGCGGTTTTGCCCTTTATATATCGAGCGCCTCGGCCATCGCTGCCGTAGTGATTGCCGTGGTTCCACAGCAACTGCCCACCATTGCGGCACCGGCATGTCTCCATTCGATGCATGCGCGCGCGAAAGCTTCGGGGTTCTCGTGCCATACGGGGCCATCCTGAGTCTGGACCGGATCGCCCACGTTGGGACGCACCGTGACGGGAGTAGTCGCCGATGCAACCATCCTGGGCACCGCCGCGTTCGCGGCCGCAAGCGAACAGCAATTAACACCAACCGAGTTTGCGCCGTGTTTTTCGGCGTACAAAACGGCTGCCTCGATGTTGAGGCCATCGCCCAACAGGTCGCCCTTATCGTCAACGACAAAACTCACCAGAACAGGCATGCCGTCGGCGGCATCTCGGGCGCCGGCAAGCATGGGCTGCAAATTACGGATAGACGTCACCGTCTCGATCAGCAGACCGTCAACACCAGCATTGAGCAAGGCGTGCGCCTGTTCGCGCGCAATGCCTCGGATCTCACGAAACTCGGCCGAGTCCTCGGCAAACCACTCAATACCGATCGGACCCATCGAGCCCAGCAGCAGCTGAGGGTGCGCCTGGCGGGCATCGTCGACGGCCCCGCGATTGACCTCCGCCACGGACGGCGCAATCTGGTCGTGCTTGAGGGCATAGCTTGATGCCTGAAAGGTATTGGTAATGAGTACCTGCGCGCCGGCGGCGACATACAAGCGATGGATACGAGAAACGGTCTGCGGCTCTGCCAGATTCCAAAACGCCGGTGGAATATCGGCGGCGTCGTACTCACTCAACAGAACACTGCCCATGGGGCCCTGCGCCAACAAGGTCTCGCTCGACAAGCGGCGCGTAAGCTCCTCGGCACCAAAGCGATTGTAATAACTCGTATCCATATATATCCCGCTATTCCTCGACGCTGATTCCCTGCTTTTCGAGATAGGCGAGCCAGCGGTTCATCGTGTCCTCGGATAGCGCATGCTCCATCATGCAGGCCTCGGAATCGGCTCGCTCAAATTCGACACCGAGCTCCTGAACCAAAAACGTGCGGACGAGGCGATGACGGTACCAGATAGCCGTGCCAACCTCGCGGCCGCGATCGGTCAGGACTACCTTGCCGTAGTGCGATTGCTCGACAAGCTCGGATGCCTTGAGCGCCGAAACCGCTTTATTGACCGATGCCTTGGAGACGCCAAGGCGCTGCGCGATGTCGACCGATCGCACGCCGTTGGTTTCCCCCTCTTCGCTTTCAATGCGAACCATGCACTCCAAGTAGTCTTCGTTCGCCACCGTCAGATGTAGTTCGCGCGAGCTATTTGTCGTATCCATGATCTTCCGTCCCTTCTGCATTCAATGGCTGATTCTACCCCATCCAAGCGTCGCGGTATGCCGTGGCATACCGTGCTAGAGTTCTTGTTGCACACGACGACCAAGATTGGAGCGGTCTTTATGGAAAACACCACCACGAACCCCGATGTCCTCGAGCGCTTTTTGCGCTACGTCCAGATCAACACGCAGTCCGAGGATGCAAACTGCGACCAGGTACCTTCGAGCACCGTTCAGTTTGACCTTGCCAACGTGCTGGCTGAAGAGCTGCGCGAGCTTGGTGCGGAAGATGCCCACGTGACCGAGCACGCCTATGTCTGCGCGCATATCCCCGCAAGTGCGGGCGCTGAGGACAAGCCCGCCCTGGGCCTGATCGCCCATCTCGACACCACCGAAGTTGCACCGGGCGCCGGCGTGAAGCCGCACATCGTACACTACGAAGGCGGCGACCTGGTCTGCGGCACGGTTGACGGTAAGCCCGTTGCCATGAGTACCGCCAAGCTTCCCGCCCTGAATGACCTCGCGGGTGAGGACCTGGTCTGCAGCGATGGCACCACGCTGCTGGGCGCGGACGACAAGGCAGGCGTCGCCGAGATCATGTCACTTGTCGCGCGTATCGCTCAGGACCCTTCTCTGCCCCATCCCGCACTCGGCATTTGCTTCTGCCCTGACGAGGAGATCGGCCACGGAGCCGAGCTGCTGGATATCGATACCTTTGGCTGCAAGTACGCCTACACGGTCGACGGCGGCCCCATCGGCGAGCTGGAGTGGGAGTGCTTTAACGCCGCCGAGGCGACTGTCTGCTTTGAGGGCCAGTCCATCCACCCGGGCGACGCTAAGGGCCGTATGGTCAACGCAGGCAATCTGTTCTGCGACTTCAACGCGTTGCTCCCCTACGTGCAGCGTCCGGAGTATACGGAAGGCTACGAGGGCTTTTATCACCTTGAGGGTGTATCTGCGACCGTCGATCACGCCACAGCGCGCTATATCGTCCGCGACCATGACGCCGCCAAGTTCCAGCAGAAACTCGACCTTATTGATGCCGCCGCCTCGATGCTCAACCAGCGTCTGGGTGAGGAGCGCGTGACAGTCGAGATTAAGCAGCAGTATCGAAATATGGCCGAGATCGTTTGTGACTTTCCCGAGCTTATTGATGTTGCCAAGGAAGCCTACCTTGCCTGCGGCGTTGAGCCCCAAGTGCTGCCGATTCGCGGCGGCACCGACGGCGCGCAGCTGTCGTTCCGCGGTCTGCCCTGCCCCAACCTTTCCACCGGCGGCTATTGCTACCACGGCGTCAACGAATTCGTCCCGGTCAGTTCGCTCGTCAAGATGACCGACGTGCTCCAGGAGCTCGTCGCCCGCTTTGCATAAGCCTGGCTGCACAAGTCAAAAAGACGAATCGCCCCGTCCTCAACCAAGAACGGGGCGATTTTTTGCTGCAATGAGAACAGGTTGACGCACGCCAGCCTCTTAACGCAAGGAGTGTCCCAAACTGCCGGCACAAAAGGAACGTCCCCAAGTGCCGCAAAATGACGACATCCACTCTCGCTTTGTGGGTAGTCATTGGGGAGGTTCTTGTTTGACTAGTCGTTTAAAAACGTCCCCAATGACTACCCAACGACTAGTCCGGACCAAGGCAACGCCGATGTTTTGGCAACGACAGCGAAAACCCGCCAGAGCGAGCAAGGTGCCTTGAAACGAGGCGGCATTGATCTTTTGATCATGCCGCCGAAGTTGAAAGGCAGATTGCCGCTC
>CAJLJQ010000127.1:0-4654 GCA_905207015.1 uncultured Collinsella sp.
CTCAGCGCGCTCGGGGAAGGAACGCGTCAACGAAGCGTAACGGGCCTCGTTCATCAGGAACTCCTGATAACCGCCCGCGGGCTCCTTGGAATCGAGCGAGAACTTCTTGCCGGCAGCAGCCTCGGGGTTGAAGCGGAAGAGGTTCCAGTAACCGCACTCGACAGCCTTCTTCATCTCGGCCTGGCAGTTCTGCATGCCGCCCTTCTTGATGGAGTGCATCTCGCAGGGGCTGTAGCCGATGATGAGGGACGGGCCGTCGTAGGCCTCGGCCTCGTGGATGGCCTTGAGGGTCTGAGCCGGGTTGGCGCCCATGGCAACCTGTGCCACGTAGACGTAGCCGTAGCTCATGGCAATCTCGGCCAGAGACTTCTTCTTGGTCACCTTGCCGGCAGCGGCGAACTGAGCGACCTGGCCCAGGTTCGAGGCCTTGGAGGCCTGACCGCCGGTGTTGGAGTAAACCTCGGTGTCAAAGACAAAGACGTTGACGTTGTGGCCGGAAGCCAGGACGTGGTCCAGGCCACCGAAGCCGATGTCGTAGGCCCAGCCGTCGCCGCCGAAGATCCAGAAGGACTTCTTGGTGAGGTAAGCCTTGTCGGCGAGGATTGCCTTGGAAGCGTCGCAGCCGCACTTCTCGAGCTCGGCAACGTAGGCAGCGGCAGCGGTCTTGGAGGCCTCGGCGTCGTTGACGGAGTCGATCCAAGCCTGGCCGGCGGCCTTGAGCTCATCGGACGGACCATCGGCAGCGATGATGTCCTGGGTAGCGGCGATCAGCTTGTGCTGAACGGCCTCATAGCCAACGGCCATGCCCAGACCATGCTCGGCATTATCCTCGAACAGGGAGTTGTTCCACGCCGGGCCGTGACCGTCCTTGTCCTTGCAGTAAGGAGCGGTGGCAGCGGGGTTGCCCCAAATGGAGGAGCAGCCGGTGGCGTTGGAAATGAACATGCGGTCGCCGGCGACCTGGGTCACCAGACGTGCATAGGCGGTCTCGGCGCAGCCGGCGCAGGAGCCAGAGAACTCCAGGTAGGGCTGCTTAAACTGGCTGCCCTTGACGTTGGCCGCGATGAGCTCCTTCTTCTCGGAGACGTTCTCGACCATGTAGTCCCAAACGGGCTGCTGGTCCATCTCCTGCTCGGTGGGAACCATCTCGAGGGCGCCCTTGGGGCAGACCTTGACGCAGTTGGTGCAGCCCATGCAGTCGAGCGGGGACACGGCCATGGTGAACTTCATGCCCTTGGCCTTGGGGCCCATAGCGTCGAGCGTGCGGGTAGCCTCGGGCGCGGCGGCAGCCTCGTCCTCGGTCATCGCGAACGGACGGATGGTGGCATGCGGGCACACATAGGCGCACTGGTTGCACTGGATGCACTTGGTCTCGTCCCAGTGAGGAACGACCACGGCGACGCCGCGCTTCTCGTATGCGGAGGCGCCCAGCTCAAACTGGCCGTCGGCACAATCGACGAAGGCGGAAACAGGCAGGCTGTCGCCATCCATGCGATCGATGGGCTCGAGCAGGTTCTTGACCTGCTGGGCGATGGCAGACTTGGTCTCCTCGGAGAGCTCGATGGGGGCAGCATCCTCGGCAGTTGCCCAGTCGGCCGGAACCTCGAACTTACGGAAGGCGGTAGCGCCGGCATCGATAGCCTTGTGGTTGGCGTCGACGATGGCCTGGCCCTTCTTCATGTAGGACTTGGTAGCCGCGTCCTTCATGTACTGCAGGGCGTCCTCGGCGGGCAGGACCTTGGCCAGCGCGAAGAAGGCGGACTGGAGCACCGTGTTGGTGCGCTTGCCCATGCCGACCTTAGCGGCCAGGTCGATAGCGTCGATCAGGTAGACGTTGACGTTGTTGTTCGCGATGTAGCGCTTGGCCACAGCGGGCATGTGCTCGGCGAACTCCTCGTCGCTCCACTGGCAGTTGACCAGGAAGGTACCGCCCGGCTTGACGTCGCGGACCATCTTGAAGCCCTTGACGATATAGCTGGGGTTGTGGCAAGCGACAAAGTCGGCCTTGGTCACGTAGTACGGCGAGCGGATCGGGGAATCACCAAAGCGCAGGTGCGAGACGGTGACGCCGCCAGTCTTCTTGGAGTCATACTGGAAGTAGGCCTGAACGTACTTGTCGGTGTGATCGCCGATGATCTTGATCGAGTTCTTGTTGGCGCCGACGGTACCGTCGCCACCCAGACCCCAGAACTTGCACTCGATGGTGCCGGGGGCTGCGGTGTTGGGCGCATCCTCGGCCTCGGGCAGGCTCAGGTTGGTCACGTCATCGACGATGCCGATGGTGAACTCGCGCTTGGGCTCGTCCTTCTTGAGCTCCTCGAAGACAGCGAACGCGGACGCGGGAGGCGTGTCCTTGCTACCCAGGCCGTAACGGCCGCCGACGACCTTGATGCCCGTCTTGCCGGCCTCGTAGAGAGCAGAAACGACGTCCTGGTAGAGCGGCTCGCCGATGGAACCCGGCTCCTTGGTGCGGTCCATGACGGCAATCTTCTGGACGGTCTCGGGGAGAACGTCGACAAAGTGCTTGATGGAGAACGGACGGAACAGGCGAACCTTGACCAGGCCGACCTTCTCGCCGTGAGCGTTGAGGTAGTCGATGACTTCCTCGAGCACGTCGCAGAAGGAGCCCATGCACACGACGACGCGATCAGCATCGGGAGCGCCGTAGTAGTTGAACAGGCCGTAATCGGTGCCAAGCTTCTCGTTGATCTTCTTCATGTAGCCCTCGACGACGGCGGGAAGCTCGTCGTAGACCTTGTTGCAGGCCTCACGGTTCTGGAAGAAGATATCGCCGTTCTCGTGGCTGCCGCGGGTGTGCGGGTGCTCAGGGTTGAGCGCGTGGTCGCGGAAAGCCTGGACGGCGTCCATGTCGCACATCTCGGCCAGATCCTTGTAGTCCCACATGGCGACCTTCTGGATCTCGTGGCTGGTGCGGAAGCCGTCGAAGAAGTTAAGGAACGGGGTCTTGCCCTCGATGGCGGCAAGGTGAGCCACCGGCGAGAGGTCCATGACCTCCTGGACGTTGCCCTCGGCGAGCATGGCGAAGCCGGTCTGACGACAGGCCATGACGTCGGAGTGATCGCCAAAAATGTTCAGGGCGTGGGAAGCGACGCAACGCGCGGAGACGTGGAAGACGCCCGGGAGCTGCTCGCCCGCGATCTTGTACATGTTCGGGATCATCAGGAGCAGACCCTGAGAAGCCGTGTAGGTGGTGGTCAGAGCACCGGCGCCCAGCGAACCGTGAACAGTACCGGCTGCACCTGCCTCGGACTCCATCTCGACGACCTTGACCGGGGTGCCGAAGATGTTCTTGCGACCCTGGGCCGCCCACTGGTCGACATGGTCGGCCATCGGGCTGGACGGCGTAATGGGATAGATTCCCGCTACCTCGGTGTACGCATACGAAACATATGCGGCCGCCTCGTTGCCGTCCATAGACTTAAACTTACGCGCCATATACCCCTCTCCTCTCATATAGGTATACAGGCCCCGGCGATTGCCGGGATATTGGCGTGATGGGATTTACGCTGTTGCTTCCAATCATCTGGCAGGCAGGCTCAGCAGCAGGTACGTGGCGTGGAGAGAAGACATGCCGAGGCGAGGGGCAACTGATGCGCCCCACAGACCCGACCGCCCGTCTTGCACATGACCGAGCGCCGCAAAGGCCGCATGCCGGATGCTCCCGGGCACGCCCCGGCGATGGGAAGCGCCCGCAACGGAAATCCGCATGCGGGTTTATTGTACCCCGCCGTCAAGTGTAATTTCGGCAAATATAGGCGGGCGGTAAAGGTTTACCTCGGGTGACTGCCAAGGGCCAAAATGGTCCCTCCATCCCCGGGCGACTGGCTCTGGCGCGCCGAGGAGTGTCCCCAAGTGCCGGCAGAAAAGGAACGTCCTTAACTGCCGGCTAGAGGGCACCGAAGAGGATGGCATAGGTAGTGGATTCGCCGAGCTTGAGCTCGTCGCCGGGATTGAGCTGGGCGGAACGGCCGGGCTCGACCTGAATGCAAACGCGCGTGGCCCCGTTTACCACCACGGTTCCGTTGGTGGACGACAAGTCCTCGACGTGCCAGATATTTTGAGCATCGCACCAGATATGGGCATGGCGGGCCGAGACATCGTCGCCGACGTCGGTAATATCGCCCTCACCAGTGGCCAGCGCGCCAATCTCATTAGCGGGCGAGATATCGCGATGGACAAAGCCCTCGCCCACCAGGCTCATACGGCAGAGCAGATCGAACAGGTCGCGACCCAGACGCGCCGCCACAAGCGGCGATAGGCGGCCGGCATCGTCCACGGCAAAGCGCGAGCGCAAGCGGGCGAGCGTCTCGCCCTCGACCCATTCCATGACAATTGCAGGCACACCGTCGACCTCGCCCCAGCCATAGAGGCGGGGAAAGCCCTTAAGGCCCGAAAGGGCGCGATGGCATTCGTATTCCTCGCGAAACGCCGCTTTGAACTTGGCGACCAGCGCCTCATGGGCGGCGGCATCGTCAAACTCATCGCACGTTGGCAAGATGAGCTGCTTGAGTGCCACGGCCTCGCCTTGGGCGTTGACGGCACGCGTCACGCGGCCGATACCGCCACGGCGCATGGTGGCATCGTCGGCAAACAGTATCGTAAAACGACGCAGATAGGCAGGCAGTTCGTCCTG
>CAJLJQ010000128.1:0-4421 GCA_905207015.1 uncultured Collinsella sp.
AGAAAGAGGGACTTGACAATAACCTCTGCGAGCCTATCCTCAACGGCATGGCCGATATGACCGTAGGCGACCGCCTTTCCAACGGCACCTACGCCGAGGAAAACAAGCGTGCTTTCCACGGCTTTGGCAACAATCTGGTCCGCGCCATGATCAAGTGGATCTATGGCTACAGCTTCGATGATGTCATGACCGGCTACCGCGCCATGAGCCGCCCGTTCGTTAAAACCTTCCCTGTGCTTTCCGAGGGTTTCCAGATTGAAACCGAGCTCTCGATCCACGCCGTCGACCACCGCTGGCGCATCAAAGATGTGCCCATCGAGTACCGCGACCGTCCGGAAGGCTCCGAGTCCAAGCTCAATACCGTGAGCGACGGCATTAAAGTCGTTGCGATGATCGGCACGCTGTTCAAGGACTACCGTCCGCTCAAATTCTTCAGCCTGGTCGCGCTTCTGTTTGCGATTATCGGCCTCGCCCTGGGCATCCCCATCGTCGTCGAATATTTCCAGACCGGTCTCGTCCCCCGCTTCCCCACCGCAATGCTCGCCGCATCTTTCATGTTCCTTTGTGGCCTGAGTCTCGCGACGGGGCTTATCCTTGATTCCGTTGCAAAGGTTGAGCGTAAACAGTGGGAGGTCAACGTGTATAACACATATGGCTGCAGCATTCCCTCCAGCGCAAATAAAAACGAGAGGTAAGTCACATGCCGCTCATCTCCATCGTCGTGCCGTGTTACAACGAGCAGGAATCACTTCCGATCTTTCTCAAAGAGCTCGATGGCGTCGTTCGCATCATGACCCGGCAAGACCCCGGCATCTCCTTTGAAGCCGTCCTCATCGACGATGGCTCGGCAGACAAAACGCTCGCCGTCATGAAGGCAGAAGCTGCGGCGGCGCATCCATACGCCATCCGCTGGCACTCTTTCTCGCGCAACTTTGGCAAGGAGGCGGCACTACTCGCCGGACTCCAGCACGCAAAGGGCGACTATGTCGCCACCATGGATGCCGACATGCAGGACCCGCCCTCGCTCCTGCCGCAGATGTACGAGATCTTGCAAACCGAAGACTACGATAACGTCGCCACACGCAGGACCACCCGCGAAGGCGAGCCTCCCATCAGGTCGTTCTGCGCCCGTATGTTCTACAAGATCATCAACCGCATTTCCAAGGCCGACATCGTCGACGGAGCACGCGATTTTAGGCTCATGAAGCGACCTATGGTCAACGCCATCATCTCCATGGGCGAATACAATCGATTCTCCAAGGGCATCTACGGCTGGGTCGGCTTCAAGACCAAATGGCTCCCCTACGTAAACGTCAACCGCGTGGCCGGTGAGACCAAATGGAGCTTTTGGTCGCTGCTCCTCTATTCCATCGACGGCATCGTCGCGTTTTCCACGGCGCCACTATCCCTCGCCGCCCTCACGGGTATCGTCTTCTGCCTCATCGCCATCATGGGATTTATCGTCATCCTGGTCAAAACGCTTGTTTGGGGCGATCCCGTAGGCGGATGGCCCTCCCTTGCCTGCCTCATTACGCTGTTTGGCGGCATGCAGCTCCTGTGCCTGGGAATCATTGGCGAGTACCTAGCAAAAGCCTACTTGGAGGCCAAGCACCGCCCCATCTATATCATTCGAGAATCCAACGAGGAATCTGATGACACGGCCCAATAACAGCACGCTCAAGAATGTGGCGTTCTACGCCGCCTGCTTCACGTTTTCCATCGCATTTTTTGTCGCACTTGCAGAGGCGGGGCATGTCTACCCCTTTGGCGACAACTCGTTTCTCACCAACGATCTCAAATACCAATACATCGACTTCTTCGCGTGGTTTCGCCGCGTCCTTTTAGGCGAGGCAAACCTTCGCTATTCCTTCTCACAGGGCCTCGGTATGAACACATGGGGGCTCTATAGCTACTACCTCGCCAGCCCCTTCAACCTGCTCTGCGTGCTGTTTCCCGCAGACAAGCTGACGCTCTTCGTATTTGCCATAACCGCGCTCAAGCTTGGCTGCATCCACATCAGCAGCGCTTGGTATGTGCAAAAGCGCTTTGACCTTTCCAAGCCCGCCGCATTCTTGCTATCCCTCTCGTTCACGTTTTGCAGCTGGACCATCAGCAACCTGCGCAACCCACTCTGGATCGATTGCCTCATCCTGCTGCCCATCTGCGCCTACGGATGCTACGAGCTCATCCGCAAGCAGCGCATGATCCGCCTCGTCATCGCAACGGCGCTCAATGTCATGTTCTGCTGGTATACGGCCTACATCAGCATCCTGTTCCTCTGCATCTTCGTATTGGTCGAATTTGTCGATTATGTTGCAGAAGAAGGTTTTAGCTGGAAGCTCATGCTCGATCGGGCCCTGCGATTCGCCGGAGCTATCGCGCTCGGACTGCTTCTGTCCGCTTGGACCTTTTTGCCGACCATCCTTGCCATGTCCAAGGGCGGTCCCGTTCTAGCACTCGGCCCCCTACTTAAAACCAGCCTCAAGTCGCTCATCAGGGGCTTTCTTCCCTGCATGTGGGTAAGCAACGAAAGCACACCGCAGTTCTATTGCGGCATCGTCATGATGCTGCTTGCGGTGAGCCTGCTGGTTAACCGCACGGTTTCGATCAAGACGCGCATCGCAACACTCGTCGTCACGATAATCCTGGTCGCAAGCTCCGTTTTGAGCCCGCTCGAGTACATCTGGTGCGGCATGCGCGTTCCCAACGGCTTCTACTCGCGCACGGCTTTTTTGCTGAGCTTCTTTGCGCTGTGGGCCGCAGGACACGCGCTGCAGGCGCTCAAAAACCAGCCCAAATTGCGTCAAGCCTATCGCCCCGTCGTCATCATGCCCCTCCTGGCACTAACCGCCATTGAGTTGTTTGCCAACGCCCATGTTATGTGGAACCAGCTGTACGTAGGCTATTCCGAAGAAGCCAACAGCACCTATGTCACCACCGTAACCGACACGATCACGGCCATTCAAGACCAGACTTCGGCGTCGTTCTATCGCATTGACCGCACAACCACACGCGTCGACAGCGCCGCCCTCAACGAAGGCTTGGCGCTTGGGTACAACCAGTTGTCTTCGTATTCGTCTGCCAACAACCCGCAGGCCATCGCACTGCTCAACTCCCTTGGATACAGCAGCGTCGGCGAATTCTCGACCCGTTATGCCGAGCCCATTCTTGCCGTTGATGCCCTGTTGGGAGTCAAGTACGCCATCGCCGAGCACGCGCCTTCGGGATACGCGGCAATGACTGAAATAGCCGATACAGCAAGTGCGGTGTACGAGAACCCCTATGCGCTCAGCGTTGGTGTCATGGCATCCAATGACATTCAAAACTGCACGTTGAAGGGCGAGAACCCCTTCGAAAAGCAAAACGACCTCTACAGCAAAATCCTAGGCCGCGAGGTAATGCTCTATACCAAAATCGAGGCCAAAAACACGGAGGATGACGAGAACTTAAGGCAGTGGAACGCCACCGTGCCGTCGGGTTCCATCGGGTATCTCTACATCAACAAAGATGCGACCGCCGGCAGTTATTGGCCCGTCACCCTTACCATCGACCAGCGAACGATCGGAAACGAGGCCTGGAGATTCGACAATAATATCCGCCAGATTGCGGATGCATCGGACTCCCCGAGCCAGCATACGGCGTCAATCGGAGTCGCAGAGGGCTATACAGACATGCCCCAAGACAATGATCCGGTCTTTTACGCCCTCAATCTGGACGTTTTCGAGCAGATTATTAACGAGCTTAAGATGAGCGAATTTGTTCCGACGGTTTTTGAGGACGGAAGGATAGAAGGCGAGTACACCGCCAAGGATGACGGCAACCTACTGCTGAGCGTTCCGTACGATGAGGGCTGGAACGTAACGGTAAACGGAACCGCCACAGAACTAACGCCCGCCGCCGATAAGGGCTTGTCATCCCTGAACATGCAGAAAGGCGCGAATAGGATCGTGATGACCTACAAGACTCCGGGCGCCCTTGCGGGGCTTGCAGTGAGTCTGGCGACCGCCGCCGCCCTTGTTGCAGCGGGTCTATACGCCAGGCATAAGAAAAGCCGCCGTTAACAAGCGGCGGCTTTTTCTCTCGAAAAGTTAATAACGGCTAGAGCGTCTTGAGGTACTCCCCCAGCTCTTCCTCCCAGTCGGGCATGTGGAAGCCCGTCGACTCGAGCCTGGACAGGTCGAGCGCGGAGTGGACCGGGCGCGGGGCGACGGGGCCGGCGGCGTTCGCGTAGTAGTCGGCGGTCGAAACCGGCACGACCCTGTCGCCGTTTCCGTTGGCGGCCTCGAAGACGGCGCGGGCGATGTCCGCCCAGCTCTTCACGGCACCGGAGCCGGTGCAGTCGTAGGTGCCGTAGGGCGCGTGCGTGCCCAGCACGTGGAAGATGGCCTCGGCCATGTCGCGCGTGAAGGTCAGGCGGCCCA
>CAJLJQ010000129.1:0-4415 GCA_905207015.1 uncultured Collinsella sp.
GCTCGCGACTTGGGCCGCGCCTGCGAGAGCGCCGCGCACATTTCCGCGCTGCGCCGCACGGCCTCCGGTGTTGTTTCCATTGGCGCTTGTCATGCGGTCGAGGAGCTTTCTCCCGAGTCCGCGGCTGGCTTTGCCCTGGACCCCATTGCGGCTCTGGGCGCCACGCGTGTTGACTTGCCGGGCAATCTTGCCGACGACCTGCTCTGCGGCCGACGCATTCCCGTTGAGCGTGCGCTTGCCGATTTCGATACCGCGAAGGCGCCGTTTGCGTTGGTGCTCGATGGGGGACTCAAGGCGCTCGCCCGCATCGAGGGTGGCCGCTTTGTCATGGAGCACGTGTTTCCGCAGTCAATCGGCGGTGTTCGATGATGTTGTCCGCTCGCGAGCTCGCGCGTATCTTTTTCGCGGGCGAGTCGGACGAGGCTCGCATCGTTGCTGCCGATGCATTTGATGAGTGCGAGCACTTGGGTGCTGCCTCGATCGCCATTGGCGTGTTCGATGGCGTTCACCGTGGACACCGGGAACTCATCGAAGCGCTTGTCCGTGATGCCCGTGCCCATGGCTGCAAGGCGGTCGTGGTCACTTTCGATCCCGATCCGGACGTTGTGGTGAGTCCGTCGCCCGCTCAAAAATTGATGACGACGGCCGACCGTCTACATGCCTTGGCTCAGACCGGGGTCGATGCAGTGGTGGCCGTTCCCTTTACGCCTGAGGTTGCGGCACTCGACCATGTCGGTTTTCTCACACTGTTGTCACGCGTGGTCGACATTCGTTCGATTCGCGTTGGCAGCGATTTTAGGCTGGGTCGTGGCGGTGCTTCTGGTGTTGCCGAGATGCGCGTCTGGGGTTCCGAGCACGGCGTTGACGTGTATGGTCACGATCTGCTTTGCGAGTGCGGCGAGGCCATTTGCGCCACCCGCATCCGTCATGAGCTGGGACAGGGCCATGTGGAGCTGGCTGCTGAGTTGCTCGGCCGCCCGTATATGCTGCGCGGCGGTGTTATTCGCGGCCGTCACGAGGGCTCTGGCATGGGCTTTCCCACGGCAAACCTGCAGGTTCCCGACGGCATTCAGGTGCCTGCCGATGGCGTGTATGAGGGCCTGGTGCTCGTCGATGACACCGTATGGCCTGCTGCCGTTAACGTCGGCCTGCCGCCGACGTATGCCGACGATGCCGCTTCATCGCATCTCGAGGCTAACTTAATTGGTTATACGGGCGACCTGTACGGCGCTTCCGTTTCGCTGGCGTTTACGCGCTGGCTGCGTCCCTCGCGTGTGTTCGACTCGCTGGATGAGTTGATTGCGACCGTCGAGGGTAATATCGAGGATATTCGTCATAACTTGGGTGAGCAGGGGGTGAGCATCCGTGATTAGCGATGAGGAAAAAGACCAGGTACGCGCTGCGTCTGACCTGGTTGCCATCGTGCAGGAAACGGTTGAGCTCAAGCCCCGCGGCCATGAGTTTTGGGGTTGCTGCCCCTTCCATGGCGAAAAGACGCCTTCTTTCCACATTATCCCCGCCACGCAGGTGTGGCATTGCTTTGGCTGCGGCGAGGGTGGCGACGTCTTCACCTATATCATGAAGCGCGAGAACCTGAGCTTTCCCGAATCAATCCGCTATTTGGCCGATCGTGCGGGTATTGAGCTGCATGACACCGGAGATCGTCGCGAGCGCGGTACCAAGCGTGCTCGCATCTACGATCTGTGTGCCGAGACCGCCCAGTTCTACCACACCATGCTTATGCGCGGTAAGGACGGCCGTCCACGCGAGTACTTTGCCAGCCGTGGTATGGGTGGCGACGTCTGCCGCCGCTACTGCCTGGGCTTTGCACCGGGCCGCAACGCGCTGGTGTCGCACCTGTCCCAGGCGGGTTTTACCCCGCAGGAGATGATCGATGCCAACGTTGCCGTGAGCCGCGGGCGCGGGCAGCTTGCCGACCGCTTCTACGACCGCGTGATGTTCCCCATCTTTGACGAGCAGGGTCACAACATTGCCTTTGGCGGGCGCATCATGGGTGACGGCCAACCCAAGTACCTCAATACCGCCGAGACGAGTGTGTTTCATAAAAAGCGAAACCTCTATGGCTTTAATTGGGCCAAGGAGTTTATCGTCGCGCAGGATACGGCCATCGTGGTGGAGGGCTATACCGATTGCATCGCCTGCTGGGAGGCGGGGATCAAAAACGTTGTCGCCACGCTGGGCACCGCGCTCACGGAGCATCACGTCAAGACGCTCACCCGCTTTGCCAAGCGCATCGTGTATATGTTCGATGGCGACGCTGCCGGTCAAAAGGCCGCGCGCCGCGCGATTCAGTTTATCGAGCAGGATTCGATGGACCTGCGCTGCGTGGTGCTGCCCGACGGCAACGATCCCATGGAGTTTATTACGGCGCACGGTGGCCAGGAGCTGCAGGCGCGCATCGACGCGGCCGAGCCGCTCATGGACTTTGTCTACCGTTCGCTGCAGGAGTCGAGCGACATCTCCACGCCGGGCGGTCGTGCCAAGGCGCTGGAGGATGCTCTCACGCTCATCTATCCGCTTCGTGACAGCTATATGATCGATACGTACTTTATCCAGATTGCCGATCTGCTGGGTTTGGATCTGGAGACGGTTCGCGCGAGTTCGGGTCGCGTGTTTCGCGATGTCGCCAAGCGTGAGGATGCCGAGCGACGTCGTGAGCAGAACTATGAGCGCCAGCGGGCACAGGCTGAGCGGTCCGGCGGGACGGGCAGTCGGGCGTCGAGTTCTCGCGATGCCGGTCGTGACGCTTGGGCATCGGGCGCGACGCCGCCGGTGTCCGCGCCGGTCGAAGAAGAGCCGTATGACTACGTCCCGCTCGATGCCTACGGTGCCGCGCCCGTGGAGGTCGTCGACGACCTGCCGCCGATCGATGTGCCTGATGGTATGGGTGCTGTGCCTGTGACTGATGGTTCGGGCGCTCCGGCTGCGGCGGCGCCGATGGTTCTTACCGATCTTGAGCGCAAGTCCTTGGCAGGGGAGCGCGAGCTGTTGACGATGCTCACGAGCTACCCCGACCTGTTCCGCACGTATGCCGACCGTATCTGCTCCATCGAGTGGGTGGATCCGCGCCACGAGTCCATCGCGTGGGCCGTGCTGGCGACGCCGCCGGGAACCGATCCTGCAGCCTGCATGGATGCGGCGCGCTCGGTGTGTCCCGAGGCGGCAACGCTTGTGAGTGCCGGGCGCATCTCGGCGACGAGTAAGCACCCCACCGAGACGAACATCGTGTTCATGCTTGATACGCTCGAACTCTACACCATCAAGCGCCGCATGCGTGCCGCACAGGCCAAGCTGCGCCAGGACCGTTCGCTCGATGATGAGGCCCGTCGTGCGCTGACCGTGCAGGCCGCGCAGGATTCGCAGCGTCAACGCGAGCTGCAAAAGTCGATCGGCGGCGTGGCGGACCCGTTCCGTTTGATCGGTCTGGAGGCCGCAGGCACCGAACAGGCCTAGATGTTGTGGTCAACCAGCGTATTCTCGCCTATATCCAGTCCTCTTTTGGGTATAGACGCCTATGTGTGTGCTAAAGTATTGAGTCCTGTGGACTATGAAGGGAGAATCTGTGCCAAAAAAGACTGAGAGCACGGGTACTGGGCTGGAATCCTACGTTGCAAAGCTCATGGGCAACGGCTCAAACAGGACTTCGGTAACCGAGGACGAGATTCAGGTCGCCCTGAAGGATATCGATGTTTCTGACGAGCAGCTCACCGCGGTGTATTCCGCGCTGCGCAACAGCGGCATCCAGATTATCTCCGCGAGCGGTAACGACGACGCCCCCATGGACGTCGACGATGACGATAACGATACCGATACCGACGATATCGATGACGACGACGAGCACGATTCCGGCTCGCTCGACGATCACGAGCTCAAGATGGCCCGTCAGGCCGACGCCGAGATGGGTTCTTCCAAGAGCAAGAAGAAGCGCACCGTGCGCACGTCCCGTTCACGCTCCCGCGTGCGTGGCATCGATGCCTCCACGGTGATGCTGACCGGCGATCCGGTTCGTATGTACCTCAAGGAGATCGGCAAGGTCGACCTGCTGACCGCCTCCGAAGAGGTCGATTTGGCCATGAAGATCGAGGCCGGTCTCGAGGCCACCGAGAAGCTCGAGGCTGCCGATGCCGGCGAGCTCGAGCTCACGCGTGCCGAGATGCGTCGTCTTACGCGCATTGAGAACGTGGGCCTCGAAGCCAAGCAGGCACTCATCAGCGCAAACCTGCGTCTGGTCGTCTCCATCGCCAAGCGCTATGTCGGCCGCGGCATGCTGTTCCTGGACCTGATCCAGGAGGGCAACCTCGGTCTGATCCGCGCTGTTGAGAAGTTCGACTACCAGAAGGGCTTTAAGTTCTCCACCTACGCCACGTGGTGGATCCGTCAGGCCATTACGCGCG
>CAJLJQ010000130.1:0-4401 GCA_905207015.1 uncultured Collinsella sp.
CGCCATAGGCGGCGCGGGTTGCAATTTTTCCAGCCATCTTATTTGCCCTCCAGTTCCGCTAATTTGGCCTCGACCTCAGCCTTGGCCTGTGCATACTGCTCATCGTTCGGTGCCTTGCCGTGCCAACCGGCATTGTTCTCCATGAAGGAGACGCCCTTGCCCTTCGTCGTCTTGGCGATCAGGACGGTCGGCTTGCCCTTGCAGGCGGCAGCGGCTTCGAACGCGGCGATGAGCGCATCGTAGTCATGGCCGTTCACATGGATGACGTTCCAGTTGAAGGCGGCGAACTTCTGATCGAGCGGCTCGGACGGCATGACGTCCTTCGTCGCGCCGTCGATCTGCAGGCCGTTGACATCGACGACGGCGCAGAGGTTATCGAGGTGATACTTGGCAGCGGACATGGCAGCCTCCCAGACCTGGCCCTCGGCGATCTCGCCGTCGCCCAGCAGGGCATAGACGCGGTAGTCCTTCTTTGCCAGCTTGCCTGCCAGCGCCATGCCTACGGCAGCGGAGATGCCCTGGCCCAGGGAGCCGGTGGACATGTCGACGCCCGGGGTGTCGTTCATGTTGGGGTGACCCTGCAGGTGGCTGCCGATGTGGCGCAGCGTCTCAAGATCCTCCTTGGGGAAGAACCCGCGCTCGGCGAGCACGGCGTACAGGCCCGGAGCGCAATGGCCCTTGGAGAGCACAAAACGGTCGCGATCGGCCTTGCGGGGATCGGACGGGTCGACGTTCATTTCCTCAAAGTACAGATAGGTCATGATGTCGGCAGCGCCGAGCGAACCGCCCGGATGGCCGGACTTGGCAGCGTGCACGCCGGTGACGATGCCCTTCCTTACCTCGTTGGCAACCTTTTTGAGCTCTTCGTCGCTCATTGTGCCTTCCTTTCATCCTCATTAGACAAAATGCGCACGGCACCGAAGGTAATCCCAACACAGCCGCAATGCACGTACGTCATTCATTATGCTGGAAACTGATGGCTTTACCAGAGTTTTTATCATTATTTGAACAATTGAGCAGGCAGAACCGCTGATGAAACGGTTTATCAATGTGAACGTCTTTTGGATGGGACGCGGTCGGCCCTACGCGCTAATGTCCTTGAATCCCTCGCCGAAGGCTTCCGTAACGTCGGCGACCGTCACAATGGCGTGAGGATCGCGCTCGCGCACGATCGTCTTGAGGGTATTGAGCTCCCGACGGCTCACGATGACCATGATCACCGGCTTCTCGGCACCCGAATACATGCCAGTCGCCTTAAACTTGGTACAACCACGACCCAGGCCATACATGATATCGGCAGCGATATCGGGGAACTTGTCCGAGATGATGAGTACCATACGGCGTTTGTTGCCACCATCGACCACGGCATCGATCACGTAGCCGCTAATGACCATCGAAAGGCCTGCATATAGTGCATTTTCGATTGAAAAGACCGGAGCCGACAGCGCACATACGGCAACATCGATCGCCATGACGGTCGAGCCCACGGGCAGCGAGGTATTACGCGAGATGATTTGGCCAATCGTGTCCGAGCCGCCGGTGTTGGCGCCGGCGCGCAGCACCATGCCATAACCGATGCCCGTGATGATGCCGCCCCACATAGCGGGCAGCATCAGATCGGCATGTGCCAGCGGCGCCACAAACGGAGCGAACAGGTCGGTGAAAAAGCCCAGCAGCACAAAGCCCGTCGCCGTCTGCACCACGTAGAACATGCCACCCTCGCGCATAACGACCAGCAGCAGCAAGGCGTTCATCACGATCGTCTGAATACCAACGGGAAGCGATAGACCGCGCGATGCGCCGACCGCCTGGATAATGGTGGCAAGGCCCGTAACGCCACCGGCAGCAAGGCCGTTGGGAATCAAAAACAGGTCGGTCGCAATAGCGGCCAGAGCGCACCCCAACATAATCTGGGGCAGGTCGTGAAAGAAGTTCATCGAAAGAATACGCTTAATGTCCAGACGATATGCCATGCTGCCTCCCTCAAAAAAGCGCACCCAAACGGATGCGCTTCGAACTTCTTGCTGTATTCGATTCTACCGATTCGCCGGACAAAAACCACCCCTGCGCAGGGTTTATTCCGGATACAAACCCGTCCAACCGTTGGGCTTAGCATCGGCTTGAAGCCGCCCGATGTTTTAGATCTCCGAGCCTTCTGCATCGGCGTTGCCGGTGGCCCAGCGATGATAGCCAATAACAAACGGGTCCAGGTCGCCATCGTCAAGAACTGCCTCGACGTTGCTGGTCTCAACGCCCGTGCGTAGGTCCTTAACCATCTGATACGGGTAGAGCACGTAGCTGCGGATCTGGTTGCCAAAACCAATCGTGGTTTTGGGTCCGCGAATCTCATCCAGGGCCTCGGCGCGCTTCTCGAGCTCAATCTCGTACAGGCGAGCCTTGAGGATCTGCATGCACGCGGCCTTGTTCTGGATCTGGCTGCGCTCGTTTTGGCAGGTGACCACAATGCCGCTGGGGAAATGCGTCACGCGCACGGCGGAGTCGGTGGTGTTAACGCCCTGACCGCCCGGGCCGCTCGCGTGGTACACGTCCACGCGGATGTCATCGGGACTGATTTCGATGTCGATATCATCGGGTAGCACGGGGATGACCTCGACGCCGGCAAACGTGGTCTGGCGGCGCTTCTTGTCGTCGGTGGGGCTAATGCGAACCAAGCGGTGGACGCCGGCCTCGGCGCGCAGCATGCCAAATGCGTCCTTGCCCTCGACGGTAAAGGTCGCGCGGTCGATGCCGATGACCTCAGCAGCGGGGCAGTCGTTAATCGTGACCTTCCAGCCGCGACGCTGGCAGTACTTCATGTACATCTTAAAGAGCATGAAGGTCCAGTCCTGGGCCTCCAGACCACCCTGTCCGGGCTTGATGGTCACAATGGCATCGCCGTGATCGAACTCACCGGTAAACCAGCTCGAAAGCTCAAGCTCATCGATGGCACGGGCCAGGCGCTCAGCCGTGGCTGTAGCCTCCTCGCGAAGAGCGGCGGCATCGGGGTCATCCCCCATCTCCTCGGCAAGCTCCAGCGCGGCGCGGGCATCGGAAAGCTCGCCGCGCGCGTTGTCCACGGCGGCGATATCTTCCTTGGTGCGCGCGATTTCCTCCATGGTGGCACGGGCGGCGTCGGCGTCATCCCAAAAGCCGGGGGCCACGCTTTTGGCCTCGAGCTCGGTCACGCGCGTGCGCTTTTCGTCCAAGTGGAGATACGACTCGACCTCGCCGAGCCGGTCCGCAAACGCGTCCAGCTCGGCGAGCGTTACCTCTAAAGCCTCAGCCATTAACGATTCCTGCCGTGGCAGTACTTAAACTTCTTGCCGCTACCGCAGGGGCACGGGTCGTTGCGGCCCACGTTGACGTACGGATCGTCGCTCTCGGACTTGCGATAGGTGGTCACCTTGCCACCGTTGTTGACGGCAGCCGGACCACCCTGGACAGCCGTGCGGGCCTGCACCTGCGCCTGCTTGCGCAGCACCGAGTTGCCGTTGTCGCCATCGACCTCGGCAGGACCGGAGAAGCGCGCACCCTCGAGCGCGGGCTCTTCCTTGTGCTCCACGGCACGCGGGGCAGCCTTGATCTCGATGCGCAGAACCGTGCGCAGGTAATCCTCGTACATGGTGTCGACGAGGATCTGGAACGCGCCGTAGGCCTCGGTCTTGTACTCGACCAGCGGGTCGCGCTGACCAAAGCCGCGCAGTCCGATACCAGTCTTGAGGTAGTCCATCTCCTGCAGGTAGTTCATCCAGCGGGTATCGATGACGCGCAGCATGACCTGGGTGTTGAGCTCGCGCATGAGGTCCTCACCCAGGCGCTCGGCCTTCATGTTGTAGCACTTCTCGACGTAGGCCAGGACATCGGCAGCCAGGGCCTCAAAGTCCTCGTCGGGGAACTTGGGCGTATCGATATGCCCGGTGAGCTCCACGACCCACTTGCGCAGGCCCTCGAGATCGCGCTCGCCATCGTGGCTGTCCTTGGTGCAGAACTCCTGCACGCAGCGGTACACGGTGTCGTGCATGACCTCGGTGATGTGGTCGGTCAGATCCTTGCCGTCCAGAATCTTGTTGCGCTCGGCGTAGATGACCTGGCGCTGCTTGTTCATGACGTCATCGTACTCGAGGACGCTCTTGCGCATGGAGAAGTTGATGCTCTCGACCTTGTGCTGGGCGCTCTCGACGGCCTTGGAGATGATCTTGTGCTGGATGGGCATGTCGTCGCCCATGTCGGCGGTGATCATCATCTTGGAGACACGGTCCATCTTGTCGCCGCCGAACAGGCGCATGAGGTCGTCCTCGAGCGACAGGTAGAACTGAGTCTCGCCCGGATCGCCCTGACGACCGGAGCGGCCGCGCAGCTGGTTGTCGATACGACGGGACTCGTGACGCTCGGTACCAAGCA
>CAJLJQ010000131.1:0-4341 GCA_905207015.1 uncultured Collinsella sp.
ACGGTCATCTGGGCGAGCTTCTCAAACTTCACGTCCTCGTCCATCGGCTTGTTCTCGGCATGCACGCGCAAGATCTGCTCGCGGCCCTTCACATCCGGACGGTCGACCGTAACCTGACGGTCAAAACGACCGGGACGCAGCAATGCCGGATCCAGGATATCAGGACGGTTGGTCGCGGCGATCAGGATGACCGACTCGCTTTCCTCAAAACCGTCCATCTCGACCAGCAGCTGGTTGAGCGTCTGCTCGCGCTCGTCGTGACCGCCGCCCAAGCCAGCTCCGCGCTGACGTCCCACAGCATCGATCTCGTCAATAAAGATGATCGACGGGGCCTGGGACTTGGCCTCCTTAAAGAGGTCACGCACGCGGCTGGCGCCGACACCCACGAACATCTCGACAAAGTCAGAACCCGAGATGCTAAAGAACGGCACGCCCGCCTCGCCGGCAACGGCCTTGGCCAGCAGCGTTTTACCGGTGCCCGGAGGGCCCACCAGCAACACGCCACGCGGGATCTTGGCACCCAGCTTGCGATAGCGGTCCGGGTCGCTCAAGAAGTCACGAATCTCTTCGAGCTCCTCGACCGCCTCGTCCACACCGGCAACGTCCTCGAACTTGACCTTGGGGCGCGTGGCCTCGTTGGTCTTGGCATTAGTCTTGCCAAACTGCATGTTCCTGTTGTTGGCGCCCATCATCTGGCGCATAAAGTAGAACATGATGGCAATCAGGGCAATCGTCGGTAGCACGCTCATCGCCAGGTCGCCCCAAAAATCGGGATCGTTGGTGTTGACGATGTACTTGGTATCGGGGTGCTCCGCCATAAGCTCGGCAAGCGAATCGGAGCCGACATAGGTCGAGGAGAAGCTCTTGAGCTCGCTCGTATCGCCCTTGTCCTTTTTTGTCTTCCAGTAATGACCCGCCACGCTTCCGTCTTGAACCGTATAGGTCAAATCTTCGACGCGATCCTGCTTAAT
This sequence comes from uncultured Collinsella sp., assembly GCA_905207015.1. Taxonomy (GTDB): domain Bacteria; phylum Actinomycetota; class Coriobacteriia; order Coriobacteriales; family Coriobacteriaceae; genus Collinsella. Next base: position 972 of record CAJLJQ010000131.1, read on the forward strand.
GGCGTTGACCATCTCGCTCGTCGCGAGATTTACGGTATTGCTGGAATTGGCAAAGCCGGAGCCCATGTTAAAGAAGGCATAGCCCAGAAGCGCGCAAGCCAAAATAAAATACAGCCAGCCCGTACGCGTGGGCTTCTTGCCTCCGGGCATCCCCGGGATCTTAGGTTCCCGGGGAGTCTGGGAATTGTTATCGTTACGGTCGTCGGGCATCTTACGAATAAACCTCCGGTTTCAAAATGCCCAGATACGGAAGGTTGCGATAGCGCTCGGCATAGTCGAGGCCGTAGCCCACCACAAAGGCATCGGGGCAATGGGTTCCAACATACTTGGGCGTGACGGCCGAGGTACGGTCCTCAACGTCCTTCCACAGGAAGGCGGCAACCTCCAGAGAAGCGGGCTTGCGGCTCTCGAGGTTCTTCATCAGGTACTTGAGCGTCAGGCCCGAGTCCAGAATGTCCTCGACGATCAGCACGTCGCGACCGCGGATGTCGATATCCAGGTCCTTAATGATACGCACGATACCCGAGGACTTCACACCGTCGCCATAGCTCGAAACAGCCATGAAATCGATGTTGGTCGGCAGCTCGATCTTGCGCATCAGGTCGCCCATAAAGACCACGGCGCCGCGCAGGACCGCAATCAGCACCAGATCCTTACCCGCGTAGTCGCGAGTAATCTGCTCGCCTAGGCGAGAGACGATACCGTCGATATCCTCCTGCGTGAACAGAACCTTCTCGATATCCGGATGTTGAGAAGCCATGACAACCCTTTCTTGTGCTTATCGCCCACACACCGCCGTATGGACGCGAACTACACATTCTAGCAGCGCACGGGGTAAATTTACCAGCCCGTGCGCCATCAGCGCGGGAATACCGTCAACGTCGCACAGAATAGCAGGCATGGGACGCTATTCCGCATCGACCACGCGGAGCAGATATGCCACGCGCGTTGCGGCCGTGCACTTAAAACGCTCGTCCGCGCGAACTCCGGCGACCCACACCACGGCACCCCCCGGCGCCGTCCTCACCATGGGCACGCCGGCGCGCTCGGAAACGGGAATGCGAGCCTCACCTAGCAAGTCGGATACTTTCTTGCTTCGGCCACTCATCCCTAACGGGCACATCACGTCTCCCGGTGCGGGACCATCCACCCACAGGCGCGCCAATCGCGCCTCGGCAGGGATCTCGCCACGCGAGCCCGCCAGGATCCGCTCACTATCGCTGTCGGCAAAACCCAAGGCAGCCGCGTCTACCAAAGCTGTCACTTCCCCGGCAGCCGCAAGCTCACGGGCGCGGCGCACGATATCGCATCCCGGCTCAACGGCCATCGGTTCTGTGACCAGCATGCGTCCCCCACCCAACGGCAAACGACCGGGTACGGTAACCCAGTCCGCGACCAGGCCCTCGCGAGCCGCCGGCGCCTTAAACGCCAGCATGCCAAACTCAATGCGTGCGTCAATCCCCGCCGGAAGCGTGACCGAGCCGGCGCCCTCGGCAACGCAGGAAAGAACTCGCTCCACATGTCGCATCTCTGGACGAGCGTCCGGATCGATGCGCTTAATCGCCAGTCGCACGATGCGCCGCGCGATTACCACCTCGGCCGCAGCAAGGCGCCTGGCATCGAGCACCAGCGCGCCCGCCACCTCCTTACGCAGGCAGCTTCGAAACGCCTGTGCCGAAAGCTGAGACAAAAACGCGTCCTCATCGCCTAAGATCTCGCAGGCGGCGCCAATCGTCTTGCAGACGCTCGCGTTGCGCTGCGCCACCACCGGCATCACTCGATGGCGCACGTAGTTTCGCAGATACGAGATATCCTCATTGCTCTCGTCTTCACGCCACGGCTGACCATGTACCTGTAGATAGCCCACGAGCTCGCCATGAGTTAGGTCGAGCAAGGGACGCACCACGATATTCCTCCGGCGAGGAATGCTCGATAGGCCAGCGGGCCCCGAACCCTTAATCGCGTTCATCAAAAACGTTTCCGCGCGATCCGAAGACGTGTGCGCGGTGCAGATACGAGCCGCCGTTCGCGGTGCCCCCGTCTGGGCGCAGAGCTCGCGAACATACCTCCGCGCTGCGGCATAGCGCACCTCGCGGGCCGCGGCCTCAATATTGCCCGACTCCCCATCAAAATAAGCGTGCTCCACGCACAGCGGTAAACCATATTTCGCGCAGAGCTCGCGCACAAAGGCCTCGTCGCCATCGGACGCCTTGCCGCGCAGATGATGGTTTACATGCAGCACATGCAGGCGCTCGCGAGCAATGGGGGTAACACCGCGTCCGTCTTGGATATCCAGCTTTGATGTGCACGCCATAAGAAGCAGTGCCGTCGAGTCCGCGCCGCCTGATACCATGAGCACGACAGGAGCAGCCTGCTGCCTCGTCCGGGTCTCATCGACTGCCCCGGGCACGGCATGGTGTCCGTAATGCTGTGATACCGTTGGCATTCGCTTCCTCCTCTATTCGTCCGCACCCATTGTATCCTTTGGAATCTTATGTCTCGTCTGCACCTTCATATCCTCGGCAGTGGCTCTAAAGGCAACTGCGCACTCATCGAGGGCCCGCAGGGGCTCATTATGGTCGATGACGGACTGTCTCGCCGCGAGACATTAAAGCGCATGGCAGAACTGGGGCTCTCGGCAGATAACGTCTCGGCTCTTCTCATTACTCATGAGCATAGCGATCACATCAAGGGCCTCGATGTCTGGTGCAAGCACTGGCACGGCCCCCTCTTTGCCAGCAGGGGCACGCTTTCGTGCAAAGAAACCCTCGCACATCTACCCGTAGAGGAATTTGACCCCGGCGACACGCTCCCCATTGCCGGCATCCACGTGCAAACCTACTCAACATCGCACGATGTCATCAATCCTGTCGGCTATCGATTTAATGCTCTCGATGATTCCATTGGGTTTGCCACCGACACCGGAGAGTTATCGAGCAAGGCCATAGGCATCCTCAAAGACTGTCGAGTTCTCGCGCTCGAAAGCAACCACGATGTAGCTATGCTGCGCGAAGGAGCGTACCCCCGCTTTCTTCAGGAGCGCATCCTGTCCACAAAGGGGCACCTCTCCAACAACCAGGCCGCCGAAGCCGCGCGCGAACTTGTTACCGATCGCACCGAACAGCTCATCGCCATGCATATCAGCCAGGACAATAATCGTCCAAGCCTTACCGTCAAAAGCTATGCCAACGCGCTTGATGCAAGTCTCGATGATGAACTCGGCAGTTCTGCCACCCGTCTTCAAGGGCCACGGAAGCTCTCGATACGCCCTGCAAGTCAGTATCAACCGACAACTATTCAATAGCCCCTCAAGACAATCAAAACCACCCCTAAAAGGGGTGGTTTGCTCTTAGGGTATAACCCTTGGATT
>CAJLJQ010000132.1:0-4233 GCA_905207015.1 uncultured Collinsella sp.
AGACCACGGCCTACCTTAAGTGCCCTAACTGCGGTCAGATGCTGTCCGTCCCCAAGGGCAAAGGCAAGATCCGCGTCACCTGCCCCAAGTGCCACGCCAAGATGGAAACACGCTCCTAGGCATCGCGCCGTGGGGCAAATGAATCAGTAGTGTTTGTCTCAAATCTGAAGCATTTATTCGATAAAAAAGCCGAGGCCTCTTGCTGAGACCTCGGCTTTTTTGTATAAGGCGGCGGCGTTCGACGAGCCGACTGTCCCCCGTCACACCGGCGCTTACGCCACGCCGTCGCGGGCCAGCTCCTCGGCCAGCGCTTCGGCAGGCATGGCCATAATCGTGTCGAGCTCGGCGTCCACCTCGGGAATACGCTTCACCTTAAGTTTGCGCACCAGGTTGCCGCGGCACATCACGTGCATTGGCTCGCGCAGAGCGCACAGGTCATCGAGCGGGTTCTCGCGCGTCACCAGGATATCGGCGGCCTTGCCGCACTCGACCGTGCCGGTCTCGCCGCCTAGGCCCAACAGCTCGGCATTGACCTGCGTCGCCGTATGCAGCGCAAAGGCGTTGCTCACGCCCACGTACTTGGCAAAGTAAGCGACTTCGCGCCACATGTCGTACTGGGTCACGAACGGGCAGCTCGAGTCCGTGCCCAGGCCCACCTTAACGCCGGCTTCCAGCGCCGCACGAGCGCTCTCGATAATGCCCGAGCACACGATGTCGCCGTTCTTCTTTTGCGTGTCGGTCGAATGGGTCTTCTCCGGATCGAGCAACACAAACGGCAGCGCCGGGCTGATCGTGCAGGTCACGCTCGGCGCGCGTCCCTCGAGCTGTGTGCCCGCGGTGCCGCGATACAGCTCCAGGATCTCGGGCGTCATCGGGGCACCGTGCTCGATCGTGTCGACCCCGGCCTCAAGCGCGGCCTTCACGCCCTCGGTGCTCTCGACATGAGCCATAACCGGCAGGCCCACCTCGTGCGCCGCCTTGCACGCCGCCGCGGCAACCTCCACCGGCATACGCAGCACGCCCGGCTCGCCCACCTCGGTCGCATCGAACACACCGCCCGTTACGAACAGCTTAATGACGTCGGCGCCGCGCGCATACAGGTCTCGCACCTGCTCGGCTGCCTCGACGGGGCTGTTGGCCACCTGGGCGAACAAGCCCGCGCCATGGCCGCCCGGCACCGTGACGCCCGTTCCCGGCGCTACCAGGCGCGGACCCTGATACTTGCCGGCGTCGATAGCGTCGCGCACGGCAATGTCAGCAAACAGCGGGTCGCCCGCGCCGCGCACCGTGGTCACGCCACTTGCAAGCTGTTGTTGGGCGCTGCCCTTAAGAATGTGGCGCACGATGGCGCGCCCCACGGGATTATCGAGCTTCTTCATCAGCGCGCCCGCATCGCCCGCCGAAACCGGCTTGCCCGAGCCGCACAGATGCGCATGCATATTGATGAGACCGGGCATGAGATACGCACCACCCAGGTCGATAACCTTGGCACCTGCAGGCGCCTGCGCCACAGCACTCGGCCCCACCCACGTGATGACACCGCGCTCAACGGCCACGGCCATATCGGGTTGCGGCTCCATATGCTCCGAGCCATCCAGAATGGTCGCATTGATAAACAACGTAGAACGATCGGCAGACGCCATATCGAGCTCCTCCCCCTCAGAAAACTTGAACATCTGTCCATTGTTATCCAGTGCAGCCCGATTGCCACAGACATATCGGTTAACGGAGGAAAGAGGGGATGTGGGGGACGGAATACGTTGCAGTCCCACCCCAGCGACACCAGGGAAATGTCTCGATCTGTAACAGGTACAGGGTTATTAGGCCCTTGATTTTACAGATCGAGACATTCGGTCGACGTTTCACCGGCTTGTCTCGATCTGTAACAATTACGAGCTCAAACAGCCTCTAAACGTTACAGATCGAGACAAAACCTCTCAGCGCCCATACCACTGGCATCTCCACTCCTCAGCCAATTCAGCCTGCCGAGGAATACCAGCCAGCCTCATTTTCTCGACCAGCTTCCCCGGGTCTTTGAGTTCGTTAAACGTAAACCGAAGCACCTTATGCCCGAGCATTGTCAGATGAGATTCCCGCTGACGCTCTGTCACGAATGGGTCGACCGACTCCCGACCCTCGCCGTTCTGCAAGGTATACTTCCCCTTTCCGTCGAGCTCGCCGATGACACATGTTCCGTCCTCGAGCCGCCAAAAATAGTCGACACGAAACACTTGGCTCGGATCGAGCGGGTCGCGAAACTCCACCTGCAACTCTGGCACCGGAAAACCGTATGCAATAAAGAACGCCCGAAAACGAGACTCGCCGCCGTTTTCGGACAGCCCGTCCGCATACGACGCGATCACCTGCGCTCTGCGATACCCTCGTCTGCCCTCGCAATCGGAGCGGAGGCGCTCGCACAGACCATCGTGCGATACGCCTCTTGCCCTCAATGCAGAATCGGCAATCGCCAACCCGTACGAAAACGGCGCGCGCAGCAGGCAATCCTCCACCGTGCGCCAAAACGACGTCACCTGCACGCCGTCAACTTGTTCAAGTGCGCCCGCCGCTTGCGGACGCAACAGCCGACATCCTGCACTCAACGTCACCGAACAACCCGTCTTAACAAGAAACCGCGGCCCGAGCAGATCATTTGGCACCTCCAGACCCCACAAAAGCGCCGCGTCATAACCCCAAAACGCCCAATCGGGATGAAACTCCGCAAGCCCTTTGACGGTCCGCAGCGCTCGCTCCGCCGGTGTCAACGCATCCCAATCATGTTGAAAACAGAACAAATACGGCTCGGGCTCCGCAATATCATCGGTTCCCACATGACGCCGCAGCCACATGAGCTCGGCATGGTCGTGCGTCACAAACAGCATGCCTTGTTCAGCCGCCTTCGCGAGCCTGGCAAGCATCCTATTCCGCGCCAAGGTGTTACGTGTCGCCTGCTTATGTTTAAGAACGGTATTAGACACTTTCATCACCACCACATCGGAGAAATGGGCCATCGCCGCCGCCGCTGCCGCCGACAAACGTCTCGATCTGTACCAGGTAGACCGGTTTTTTGTCCCTAAACGTTACAGATCGAGACATAAAGACAGAGGGCAAGGCGGGCGACAACCGTCCATCCCCTACTCCCATTCCTGTTCGTAGATGTTGAGGGACTTTACGTAACGCCCCTGGGCGCCCATGATGTCGCGGACCAGGCGCAAAAAGAAGCTGATGCACGAGGTGTCAAAGCCATCCTGCAGATCCTCGGGATGCACCGCACCAGGCCCATCGACCGCCGTGTCACTCAGGCGTGCGATGTCATACAGATAGAGTTGTCCCGCCGTCAGCCAGACATCGTCGACGCAGGCGAGGCGTACCGCAATCGCGCCGTCATTCCAATGCTCCTTTTGCACGATATGCGGGTCGTAGACATCAAAGCGATGATCGGTGCGCGTGTCCTTCAGCACGACCATGCCGGACGCAGGATCCTTGTCCAAAATGCCAAAGCGCGAGAAATACTGCGTGTCGCGTACCTGCTCGAGCCGCTTGAGCGAGGCAGGCGAAAGCGATGCCGGCGGCTCGTCAACATATAGCTCGAGCAGCGTTTTGCCATGGCGATAGGGGCGCTCAAACAGCAGCCAATCGGTAAACGCCATGTTGTAGGCCATGATTTCGTTTTGCGAAGGCTCGGTGCAATAGCTGAGCCACGGGTCGACAATGATCTCGAACTGTTCGCGCGCCGGCTCCAGGAATTGAAACTTCCGCAGCATCCAAAAGTGAGCCATGTCGGCAATATCGTTGCCGACGGCTTCAGCCAGCTCTGCTCGGTCAAAAGCGTGGTCAGTCATGGCATCCTCCTCAAACTGATGGACCTCAATTTGAGCTTACGAGGAGGGTGGGCAGCCACGACCAGCGCGGGCAAAATAGGCCTCCGGCTGCAAACCAGATGCTGACCAAACACTTGACGAAAAGCTTGACCGAAAATGCGCGCCGCAACAAAACCGCAGGTAAACATCGACGGCCAACCCGCCCTTTTGAGCCAGATGCCCGCAGCCACCACTTAAACAACAGGTGACCACAGCCCAAGAAGTCGACAAATGAACGCCCGTACGTCGACAAACGAGCAAACTGCTCGCAAATCCGCAAGGAGTGTCCCCGAATGCCGACAGAAAAGGAACGTCCCTAACTGTCGGCACTTAGGGACGTTCCTTTTAATATGAGCAGGACATTGTCAAGAGGCAA
>CAJLJQ010000133.1:0-4125 GCA_905207015.1 uncultured Collinsella sp.
TAATGGGTTGAGCGTTCTGGATTCTTGCTTGCTACCGTTTATCGCGTATAGCTACCGTTTGCGGAATAAGTAACACTCCTTAATAAACCGTGTAGAATCTCAGATAAGCACGGAGTTTTCCAGGGAGACGCTGTCCTTTGTTGTGTGCAAGGGGCGGCGTCTCTTTGGCGCTTGGAGGCCGTTCTGCAGCAGGACGGCGGACGTGCGTCACATATTCAAAAGCCAACGTCGAGATGGGTTGTGATGATAATGGGCAAGTACGTAATCGTGGTTGAGTCTGGTTCGGATGTGACGCCGGAGCTCTGCGAGCGCTATGGCATCGTGCGCGTGCCCATGCATGTCACGATTGGTGACGAGACCGTCGAAGACGGATCGATCGACCCGCTTGAGATTTACTCGCGTTGCAACGAGTTTGGTGTGATGCCCAAGACCAGCGGTTGCTCGCCGGCGGATTTTGCGCATGTGTACGACCGCATCCACGCCGAGCGGCCCGATGCGACCATTTTGCATCTTGCGTATTCCGAGGTTACGACCTGCTCACATCAGTCGTCGAAGATTGCGGCAAAGGGCCGCGATTACGTCTTCTCCATGGATACGCGCTTTGTGTCGGTGGGCCAGTCGCTTGTCGCCGTTGAGACCGCCAAGTATATCGAAGCCCATCCGGATGCCACCGTCGACGAGATTTTCGCCTTTACCAATTCGGTGATGGACCGCGTGCTGCTGGGCTTTGTTCCTACGGACCTTGCCTTCCTTAAGGCGGGTGGTCGCTTGTCCAACGTCGCGTTTCTTGGCGCCCATCTGCTCAAGATTAAGCCCTGCATTGAGGTAACGGGTGGCAAATTCGTGGCGACCAAGAAGCTCCGCGGCTCTATGCTCAAATGTGCCCGTGCCTTTATTGACCACATGGTTGCGAAGGGCGATATTGATTACTCGCACATTGGTTTGGCGTATTCAGTGGGCCTTTCCGAGGAGCTGCGCGACGATATGGAAGTCTATGCGCACGACCTGGGCTTTAATGACGTTACCTGGACTCAGGTCGGCGGCGTCATCTCGAGCCACTGCGGCCCGACCGCCTTTGGCGCGGTGCTTACGCTTAAGGCGTAGGGCCTGGCGTCTATCGATTTCTATTGCTTCGGCGGCGAGCGGGTTGTGACAACCTTCCCGCCGCTTTTGCGTGGAGTCAAATAGGACGATCAAATTGACCGCTAAACCGTTTCGCCATCAGGCGTATGGGCTAGAATGGCTCTGGCATTTTAATTGACAAAAACCAAAGAGAGGCAAGGTTGCGGGAATGGCTGAGATGACGCTTGAGGGTGTGGATGCTCATCCCGAGGACTCTGCGTATGCCCTGGGTCGCGTGCATTCGATCGAGACGATGGGAACGGTCGACGGACCCGGCATCCGCTTTGTGGTGTTTGTTCAGGGCTGTCCCATGCGCTGCGCGTATTGCCACAATCCCGATACCTGGTCTGTTAACGGCGGCACGATGGTGACCGTCGAGCATCTCATGGACGAGTTCCAGAGCAACCATGAGTTCTACCGTAGCGGCGGCATTACCGTTTCGGGCGGCGAACCGCTCCTGCAGCCCGAGTTTTTGGCCGACCTGTTCCGCGTGATGCACAACAACCCCGATGGCCGCGTACACACCTGCCTAGACAGCTGTGGCTATGCATTTGATCCCAAGCATCCGGAGAAGTTCGATGCTGTTCTCAACGAGACCGATATGGTGCTGCTCGACATCAAGCATGCCGATCCGGTTGAGCATAAAAAGCTGACCGGTTGCGATCCTGCGCGCATCCTGGCGTTTGGCGATGAGCTTGCCCGTCGCAAGATTAAGGTTGTTATTCGCCATGTGGTGGTGCCGGGTATCACCGACACGGCGGAGGAATGCGAGAAGCTCGGTCGCCTGATCGCTCCATGGCACAACGTGGTGGGCCTGGAAATGCTGCCGTATCACACGATGGGTGTCGTCAAGTACGAGCAACTGGGTATTCCCTATAAGCTCGAGGGCGTGCCCCAGATGGATACCGCGCGCATGCCCGAGCTGCGCAAGGCCGTCATGACGGGCATGAAAAAGCGCCGCGCCGAACTCAAAAACGCCATCGGCTAGCGGCACTCATTGGGGACAGACTTAAATGAGTGCCCCGGGCACCTAGTTGATTGCTAAAGAGCCCCGTCAAGTTGCGGTGGAATAGTTCTTGTTTTTCGGCTTATGCCGCCCAAACAGGAACTATTTCACCGCAACTGCGTTTTGGGCAAAGATGCGCAACGGAATCGGTGTTTTTGCATAGAAACGCCTGTTTATTGTTTAGAGACACCTTAAACGCGACTGAATATCTTTGGAAAGAAATGCCTGCTATCGACATCGATGGCTGTACCTATGTCATGAGCGTCATGACATCGATGCCGTGGAGCGACCGCTCGAGCGAGGTTACGGCCGCGATTGCAAAGGCGCTGTTTGATACGCGAGCTGCACTGGCTTAGCGTGTTCGTTTGGCGAGGTCAAACAAAATGCTGGTACCATACCGTGGTTGAGAATTTCGTATAGGTTTGGGGAATGGTATGGCTACCATCGCGATTATCGGTGCGCTCGAAAAAGAGATCATGCAGATTAAGGAAGAGCTGAGCGACGTTTGCGAGGCGCGGGAGGCAGGCTTGACCGTTGTGAGCGGTGAGCTCGACGGTCTGACAGTTGTCGCCACAACGGCGGGCATGGGCACGGTGAACGCCGCTGCTGCAACACAGCACCTCATTAGCAAGTATGCTCCGCAGGCTGTTGTGTTTTCGGGCATTGCGGGCGGTTTGAACCCCAAGCTCCATATCGACGACGTGGTCATTGGCAAACGCCTACGCTATCTGGATACCGATACCGCGCTTATCGCCGAGTCCGCACCGGGGCTCGAGGAGTTTGGCTCGACGCCCGCGCTGGTCGATATTGCCGTCGACGTGCTTGCTGAGCGTGGGTTTGTTGACGCTTCGACAAATGCAGTTGCTTCGAACGAGGGCACCAAACAGTTCCTGGTCGGCACGATTGCCACGGGTAACCGCTTTGTGACGGGCGCCGCCATGCGCAACGACGCTATCGAAGCGACGCATGCCGATTGTGTCGGCATGGAGGGCGCGGCGATTGCCCATGTCGCAACCAAAAATGGTGTCGATTGCCTGGTGTTGCGCGCTATCAGCGATAATTGTGACGAGGCGTACGATGCAATTTGCGACCGAGAGTTCGATCTGTTCGAGTACGCGCGTGTCGCAAGTAACATCACGCTCGATATCGTCCGCCGCATTGCCGCCGCGCAATAGCGCGCTCTTTTGTAAGAACCTACGACCAAGGAGTGTCCATGGCCGATTCCATTAACTACCAGCTTGCCAAGTTCGTCGCCAGCTACGGCAAGGTTTCGCAGATTCCCGAGTCCACCTGCCCCGAAGTGAGCTTTGTCGGCCGCTCCAATGTGGGCAAGTCGTCGATTATGAACAAGCTCTTTGGTCGCAAGAACTTGGTCAAGGTTTCGAGCACACCGGGCAAGACAAGCAACATCAATTTCTTCGAGGCCGACGACGTGCACTTCGTCGACCTGCCGGGCTATGGTTTCGCCCGTCGTTCTAAGGCCGAGCGCGACCGCTGGGCCGAGCTTATCGGCGACTTTTTCGACTCCGAGCGCAGCTTTAACTTGGTCGTCTCGCTGGTGGATATTCGTCACGACCCCAGCAAGCTCGATCATGACATGATCGACTACCTGCAGGGCAACGAGTTCAACTTTATCGTCTGTCTCACCAAAGCCGACAAGCTCAGCCGCACCCAGCAGGCCCGCCAGGCAGCAGCCATCAAAAAGCAGCTCAACGTCCCGGCCGAAAACGTAATCATCACAAGCTCCCAGACTGGCACCGGTATCGATGAACTCAAGCGCCGCATCGCCGAGGCCTGCCTCTAGTAAGGGTCCCATCCCAGTAAGGGCCCCCACCAATAAAAAGCCAAACCATCAGCCCGGTGCCCCTTCAAAGCGTGGGTTCCTATAGACATCGTCGACCACGTTGCTGTAGGGCCGCCCAAGGGTATCCCCTTAAAAACATTCCGCAGCACGAGGCCCGCTTATCCGTAGCTCCGAAGGAGCAGGATAAGCGGGC
>CAJLJQ010000134.1:0-4066 GCA_905207015.1 uncultured Collinsella sp.
TCAACGATATGGCTCCGTGGGGACACATGTATGTCAATCCTGGTCTAACAGAGCCTTTTTTAATCCCCGTCCCAGAAAAATCGTCGGCGAACGCGCTACTTTGCGCTGGTGAGGACGCCGGTGGTGTCGAACGCCGGGGTAAAGCTCTCGTCTACCGCGCCGCCTTCTTGCCAAAACATCGTCGTAAAGCCCAGGTCGTCGGCATGGTCGAGCACCTGCTCGTACTCCTCGCGCGTCACGGCGCGCGCCAGGTCGCCGCCTTGTTCGCGCATGAGGGCATTGGGCGTGTACTGGTTCATGACCGAGATCGGCACGTCGCCCACCGTCTGCCACACCAGGTCCAACACGCGGCACGAATCGTCCGCATGCCCCGGCAGCACCAGATGACGCACGATTATGCCGCGCCTCATGAGCCCGTCCTCGTCTACCAGCCCTCCCCCGCGGCGCTCAATCTCGCGCGCCATCTGGGCCAGACCCGACACGGCCACGCGCGGGTAGTCCTTAATATGAGAAAGCGACTGCGCAAGCCCGGCATCGGCATATTTAAAGTCCGTAAGCCACACGTCGACCAGGTCGCCCAGCGCCGCCACGGCACTCGCGCGCTCGTAACCACTCGTGTTGTAGACAATTGGGATGACCAACCCGCGCGTCCGTGCCGCGGCAATCGCGGCAGGCAACAGGTGCGCATAGTGCGTCGCCGTCACCAGGTTGATGTTATTGGCGCCCTGGTCCTGCAGCTCCAGCATAATCTCGACCAAACGCTCGGGCGAAATCTCAAGACCGAAATTGCCCGTCGAGATCTCGTGGTTTTGGCAGTAGATACATTTGAGCGAACAGCCGCTAAAGAAAATCGTACCCGAGCCGGCCTCGCCCGAAATGGGCGGCTCCTCCCACATATGGAGCGCCGCGCGGGCGACCTTAAGCGTGTTGTCGGCGCCGCACACGCCACGCGCGCCCTCGTCGCGCGCCGCACCGCAACGGCGCGGACACAAATGGCAGGCGGGCGAAAAAAGTTCGGTCAACGACGTCGGCATAAAAACATGCTCCAAAACAATGATTCAGCAGCTCAAACGTAAAGGGACCAACCGCACAGACGGCTCGAGCCCAAGGCGCCGTAATCGTCCGACACGATTTTTATAAAGTCAAGACTGGAATCGACAAAGTGCCGCTTTATGATGTAGGTATTCCGCCCCCCGCGGAGCAACTGGGTGAACCGTCGCGTTTATTTAGGGAGCCCACACAGTCGTACCTAGTACAGGTATCCTTCGTTGTTAAGGACGCTGGAACAGTCGATGAGGGCACCCACCTGTTTTAGGTGGGTTCATTTTCGTAACGTGGGGGGTGTTTTTCATTTGCCGAAACCCACCATTACAGCCCATATGGATCCCCGCCGGTATCCCGACAAGCCATCGACAACATCCCAATATCTGGTAAGCGCGTGATTATCGCTGCATGCAATTCCATGCACCCCCCGTGGTCGAGTATCATGGTTCGGCTATGCCCTTTGCGCATGGCGTTCTTCTGACCTTTTCCTTCGACGCTTGGCGGTTTTTAGATTCATGGCTTCATCCCCGAGCTACATACCGTACCTATGCGTGGCAGCGGCGGCCTTTATCACGACCTTCCTCATGGTACCCCTGGTCAAGCGCTTGGCAATTAAGCTCGACGCCGTCGACTATCCTTCCAAGCGCCGCATCAACACCAAGCCCATCCCGCGTTTGGGCGGAACGGCGGTGTTTTTGGGCCTGGTCGTTGCCTGCATTGTGCAAATCCTAGGCACCTGGCACCTAGGCTGGCCGCCCGTCCTGGTGCCGCACCCGCGCCTTCACATTAGCTATCCCATGCTGGCGCTCTCCTTTACCGTCATCTTTGCGACCGGCGCTATCGACGACGTCATTCAGCTCAAGCCCAAGCAAAAGCTGGCCGGACAGGTCCTCGCTGCGCTCATCGCCTGCGTGGGTGGCCTGCGCATCGGCGTCATCGTCAACCCGTTTGCCCCCGGCGAGATCATGCTCGGATGGCTCGCCTACCCCATCACCGTGATCTATCTGGTGGCATTCACCAACATCATTAACCTCATCGACGGCCTCGACGGCTTGGCCACGGGCATCTGCGGCATCGCGTCGTTCACCATGTTTTCGATGGCCGTTCTCTCGGGCCGCATCGACGCCGCCGCGCTCTCCATTGCGCTCTTTGGCGCCTGTCTGGCCTTTTTGCGCTACAACTTCAACCCCGCAAGCATCTTCTTGGGCGACTCGGGGTCGCTGCTTCTGGGCTTTGCGCTGGGCTCCATCTCGCTGCTCAACGTGAGCCGCACCGCCGCGCTCACCTCGCTTATCATTCCGCTCATCGTTGCCGGCGTGCCCATCATCGACACGTTTAGCGCCATCGTGCGCCGCAAGCGCGCCCACATTAGCATCGGGCAGGCCGACAAGGGCCACCGCCTGATCCAAGAAGGCTACAACCAAAAACAGGCAGTGCTCCTCATCTACGCCTGGTGCATCATGCTTTCGGCCGGCGCCGCCGCGATTAACCAGGTCGAGGTGCCCATGCGCGTGCTCATCTTTACCGTGCTCGCCATTGGTTCGGCGGCCTTTGCCAAGCATCTACATCTGTTTGAGCCCGTGCTGCGCCACCATTACAACAAGCGCACACACGAGGATGAGCTCGTCACCCCCGACGACCCCGCCTTTAAGCAGGAGGAGCAGGCAGCCGAGGAACGTAAGGAAGAGCGCCACCACAAGCTCTAGGGTAAGCTGCCGAGGAAGCGCCCAGGCGCCGCCGGCCAAACGCGCAGCCATGCCGCGCCCATCGCACATGCCGCCGATCTCCCGTCCCTCGCCTACTTACGACCCGCCCCTCCAATAAACGCGTTATCATCTTGACCAATGAACATACGTTAGGAGCAATCATGCCAAACGAGAACAGCTACGAAGTCGCGCTGCAAAAGAGCAACGCCATTCGCGAGGGCCTGGCAAAAACGCCCGAGAAGTTCACCATGCTTACCGGCGACCGCCCCACCGGCCGCCTGCACCTGGGTCACTACTTCGGCACCCTCAAGGGCCGTGTGGAGCTGCAGAACATGGGTGCCAAGACCAACGTACTCATCGCCGACTACCAGGTCATCACCGACCGCGACACGACCGAGCACATCCAGGACAACGTGTACAACATGGTCATGGACTACCTTGCCTGCGGCATCGACCCCGACAAGACCATGATCTACGCGCACTCCGCCGTGCCCGCCGCCAACCAGCTCATGCTGCCGTTCCTGTCGCTGGTCTCCGAGGCCGAGCTGGCGCGCAACCCCACGGTCAAGGCCGAGATGGAGGCCTCGGGCCACGAGCTCACCGGCCTTCTGCTCACCTACCCGGTGCACCAGGCCTGCGACATCCTGTTCTGCAAGGGCAATGTGGTGCCCGTCGGTCGCGACCAGCTGCCGCACATCGAGCTCACCCGCACCATCGGCCGCCGCTTTAACAACCGCTACGGCAAAGTGTTCCCCGAGGTCGAAGCGCTGCTGTCCGAGACCCCGCTACTGCCGGGCCTGGACGGTCGCAAGATGAGCAAGAGCTACGGCAACGCCATCAACATCTCGATGACCGCCGAGGAGACGGCCAAGCGCATCAAGAAGAGCCAGACCGACTCCGAGCGCATGATCACATTCGATCCCGAGAACCGCCCCGGCGTGTCCGGTCTGCTTTCGACGGCCGCCATCTGCACTGGCCGTTCCGAGGTCGAGATTGCCGAAGAGATTGGCATGGGCGGCTCCGGCCAGCTCAAGAAGTACGTGACCGAGGCCGTCAACGAGTACTTCGCGCCGATCCGCGAGCGTCGTCAGCGCTACGAAAACGACCTGGACTATGTGAAGGACGTGCTGCACGAGGGCAACCGTCGCGCCAACGAGATTGCCGAGCAGACCCTGGCCGAGGTTCAGGACGCCATGGGCATGGTGTACTAGATCGATCTGCTGGCTAGAACTTTCGATTGCTATAGGGCGGGCGCTAGTGCGTCCGCCTTTTTGGTGCCCGACCGGTTCGGCTCTGCCCATTGCACTCCCCCGAAA
>CAJLJQ010000135.1:0-4038 GCA_905207015.1 uncultured Collinsella sp.
GCTCCCCCGTCTTGCCAAAGTCTAGAGCGTGGCGGGCGCTGGGATTCGTAGCCATCAGTACGTCCTTACGGGCAGTCTGAGACCACTGAACGGCATTGACGAGCGCGACCTCCTCGCCCGCGAGAATCTCGGGGACGGTCTCGGTAAACTGATTCCAGCGGGACTTGCTGCTCGAAAGCATGGTGCCAACAAGTACCACATAGCCAAGTTTGAGGTCATCGGGGTCCGCCTCGCGAACAAGATCAAGGTCACACACGACCAACCCCGGCTCGGGACGGAACGCGATAGCGGGAAGCGCATGCGCCGACGAGGCAACGAGCGGCCTCATGGTCGTCGCGACCGTGAGCATGGCGTCAAACGTCGTCGGCAGCAAGGCGCACTCGGTGCGACCGCACCACTGATTGGCACACCAGCAAACGACTGAGCAGGTCGCCGTGTCGCCGACAGCGACAACGAGATCATCGCAGGTAATGCCGTTAGCCGACAGCGCGCCAAAGACGGTATCGGCATCGACCAGCGTAGCACCGGCAGGCGAAACCTCGAGGACGAGCGGCGACACGGCAAAACCGGCGTCAACAAGTGCATGTTCGACAACCTCGCCAAAACGCTCGGATGTGGCGTCGTTCCAAACCACCATCGCACGCTTAGGCTTGCCCACAGCCGAGGCAAACATGCGCGACAGCTCCTCGAACGCCCCCAATCCGACGCGGACATCGACACTGCGGTTTTGGAAATTGATAAGTTGACGGCGAATCATAGCAGTCCACGCTCCAAAAGCATCTCGGCACAAAGGTAGGAAACGTCCTCGAAGGACTTGTTGCGAATATCAAGGGTAATATCGGCGGCCTGGCGATACAGCGGACGGCGATGCTCAAACAGGCGCGCAGCGTGCTCGGGCGAGCGGAAATCGGGCCGGGTATCGGAGCGGCGAATCTGGCGCAACGAGTCCTCAAAGTCGCCTTCGAGGTACACGCATATACCCATCTCATGCATCAGCTCAATGTTCACCGGCGTCTCGACGATGCCACCCCCGCACGACACCAGCAGGCTGCGCTCGCTTTGAAGCGAACGGAGTGCCGAGGTCTCGAGCTCGCGAAAACGATCCTCGCCCTCGGTCTCAAATATCTCGGTCACCGACTTGCCGCATCGACGCACAACCAAACGATCGGTATCGATAAAACGCCGCTTGAACATAGTGCCGACGTTGCGCGCGAGCGTCGATTTGCCCGCGCCCAAAAAGCCGATAAAGAAGATATGGTCGCAGCCGTGTTTGATGTGCTGAGACATGGCGAAACCTATTCCTCGCAGGGAAGGTCGCGCAGGGCCCGGCGCTCAAAGATACGGAAGATCTGCGTGTACCACAGGTCCTGGGTTGCCTGCGGCTTGACCAGAATAGTGTCAACGCCGGCAAAGTTACCACTCCACACGTCCGTGTACAGCTGATCGCCGATCAGCACCGCCTCGTCTGCCGTGGCGCCAAGGCGCTTAAGACCCGCCTTCAAGGCAAACGGGGCGGGCTTCATGGCGTGGCTGATGGCCTCGAGTCCCAGCTCGCGTGCAGAGCTCATGACCTGATCGCGATGCCAGTTGTTGGACACCATGCACAGCTTAAAGCCTTTGGCGCGGGCGGTATCGAGCCAAGCGGAAACCGCGGCGGGAACCTGCTCGGTGTCGCGCGGAACCAGAGTGTTATCGCGATCGAGCAGAATGGCGCGTTTGCCGTCGGCCCACAGGGTATCAAGGTCGATGCAATCGACCGAGGCAACGTATCGTTTGGGGCTAAAAATCCTCATGCTAATTCCAAGACAGTTGATGTTCTTCGTAGGTTTGCGAGAAGTACTCCTCGTCCTGCGTAATGTAGAAATACAGGTCATCGGAGTCGGTTGGCTCAAGCGTGGCCTTGAGTGCCTCGAGCGACGGAGAGCAGATGGGCGTGGGTGGCAGGCCCTCGTGCTTATAGGTGTTATACGGGCTATCGCTCTGCAGGTCGTCGGCGGTAACCTCGCCACCGGTGACATACATCATGGTCGCATCGCTGTTGAGATAGCGCAGACCGTCGAGCTTGCCGGCAAGGCGGTTGTAGAAGACCGAGGCCACGTGTGCACGTTGATCGGCGTTGAGGCCCTCGCGCTCAACGATAGAGGCCAAGTTGACGATGTCGTAGTCGGACATCTCCACACCGTAGCGCTCCTTGATCTTGGCTTCGCAGCTCGCAAAGTCAAGCGACTTGTACTCGGTCTTAAACTGATCGAGCATGGCGCGAATCACGTCATCGGCCGTCGGCGAATCACCCAACGAATAGGTCTTGGGGAACAAGAAACCCTCGAGCGAGTCGTTGGCGGCGCCCTTAAGGAAGCTATAGTCGTCCACGTAGTTGGAGGCCTTGGCCTGGTTGAGGAAGTCTTCCTTAGAGATGCTGTCGTAGGCCTGGGCCACGCGGTCGGCGACTTGATCGACTGTCAGACCCTCAGGGATAGTCAGCGCATTGGAGCCCGCGTTGGGGCCTTCCATGAGCTGCTGAACAACCTTGGTCGCATCCATGAGTGTGGTGAACGAGTAGGTGCCAGGCTTAAGCGACATATCGGCGTTAAGCTTTTTAACCGCCGCGTAGTAATCCTTGGGATTTTCGACGATATGGTTCTCGGAGAGAATCGAGGCGATCGTATCGCCCGAAGCACCGTCGGGAATGGTCACCGTAACTTGCTGGCCAGCAGCGACTTTCGCATCCTCACCGGCAAAGAAGCCCTTAACGGCAGGTACGACAAAGAAAGCGATAGTAGCAAGCGCGATTACGGCCACCACAACGCCGATGATCATAGGAACCGGAGAACTCTTCTTTTGAGCACCGCGACGAGCATGCGTGTTGTAGCTCGAGCGAGTCGCCGGAGCAACGCCATGCGAACCGCGAGCGTGATGCGAATGCGATTGGGGGGCCTGCGTTCGCTGGGTAGGTGCCTGTTGCTTAAAGCGAGCACCGCCTGCAGGCTGAGCCGAACGAGCAGTGGGCTGCTGAGCCGCGTGAGAAGCCGGATACTGAACCGAACGAGCAGAAGGCTGCTGACCCGTCCGTTGAACAGGTTGGGCCGAACGAGAGGAGGACTGCACCGGGCGCGCGGCAGACTGAGCTGCGCGCTGGGTCGGCTGTGCCGGACGCTGGCCAGGCTGGGCAGGGCGCGACGCCGACTGACGTGTACAATTCGGCTGGCGCGGATCGGGAGCGCTAGGCATGCGAAACCTCCTCGTTTTTACGATCAAGCCACGTCTGCAAAAACAGGCTGGCGGCAATCATGTCAATCTTGCCCCTCATCTGCTTTTCGTTGAGGCCCTGCTCGCGCAGGATACGCTTTGCCTCTTGCGAGGACAGGCGCTCGTCCTCAAACTCCAACGGAAGATCGAGCTCGTCGGCAATCTTTTGCGCAACAGCGGCAACGCGCTCGGCCTGGGGACCGGGCTCACCGGCCATGGTCAGGGGACGCCCACTTACCAGGATATCGGGCTCATAGTCCTCAACCAGGTAGCGGAACGTCTTGGCCATACCGGTGACCTCTGCAGCCGGGAGCACCTTGACAGGCATCGCCATCTTGCCATCACGGCTCGAGACGGCGATGCCGATCCTGGTCTCCCCTATGTCCAGCGCAAGCGCGACCACAGCGACTACCTAGATTCTTAGGCGCCGAGCGCGGTCTTAGCGGCCGCGAGGGCATCGGCGATGCCGGCGGCGTTCCTGCCACCGGCCTGGGCCATGTTGGGACGGCCGCCACCGCGACCGTCGACCAGGCCCGCGATCTGCTTGATCACGTTACCGGCGTGGAAACCGGCCTTGACGGCGTCATCGGAGCCGGCGGCGAGCAGGGCCGGGGTGCCCTTCTCGGTCACGCTGGCGACGACGCAGGCGACAGGACCGGCGACCTTCTGGTGCACGGTATCCCAGACGTTGCGCAGGTCGGCAGCCTCAAGGCCCTGGAGCTCAGCGACGACGAGCTTGTAGCCGTCGAGCTCGACGGCGCCCTCGATGGCGCTGGAGATAGCGTCGGAGGA
>CAJLJQ010000136.1:0-3960 GCA_905207015.1 uncultured Collinsella sp.
CGAACTTCTGCGAGCTTTCCACGATGGGCTTCTATGATGGCCTTAAGTTCCATCGCTATGTGCCCGGTTTTGTTATCCAGGGCGGGGACCCCAATACCCGCGACATGTCCGGCGCCGACGTCGCCGCCGGTCTTGAGGGCCCCGACGGCATGCCCGGTACCGGTGGCCCCGGCTACTGCATCAAGGGCGAGTTCGCCACCAATCCGCGCAACAGCCATGTCGATGGCGCCCTTGCCATGGCGCGCTCCATGGACCCCGATTCCGCGGGTTCGCAGTTCTACTTCTGCCTGGGTGCCCAGCATAACCTCGATTCCGGTTACACCGTCTTTGGTACCACGGTCGAGGGTCTCGATGTGATTTCGCAGCTGCGTGCCGGCGACGAGATCGTTCATGTCGAGATCGTTCACGAGTAAAGGGGACTTCCTTGAATAGCCAGCTGATCCAACAGGGCCGCGCCGCTTACCGCGCGGGTGATTTTTCCGCTGCAGCCCAGATGCTTGGGGCGGCAAAGACTCCCGATGAGATTATGGGCGAGGCCGACCACCTTCGTGGCAACGCCTTGATGCACCTGGGCATGTATGCCGAGGCCGCCGAGGCCTATGCCGCCGCCCTCAACGACGGCACCTACGGCAAGCGCGGCGCGCTGCTCACCAACCGCGGCAAGGCGCTCGCCGCGGTGGGCGACTACACGACGGCCGCTCAGGCGTTCTCTGCTGCTACGCAGGATGCTTCCTATGCCACGCCGTTCAAGGCCTATCTGGGTCTGGGCAATGCGCTGTTCCAATCGGGCGACTATGCCAACGCGGGAACCGCCTTCCGTCAGGCTGCCATCGACGGCGCCAATCCGGCTCCTGCCGCCGCACTCGGCGAGCTCGGTCGTTGCTTCATTAAGCTCGGCCGTCCGGCGGATGCCGTGGAGACCTACCGCACGGCTATCGACTTTGCCGGCCCCCGCGACGACACGCGTGCGCTCAACGCCGGCATGGGTCAGGCGCTTTCTGCCGCCGGCCGTCCCTCCGACGCACTCGACGCCTTTAACGCCGCTACTGCCGATGGCATCTACCAGCTCACCTCCGAGCAGGCCGATGAGCTTGCCCGCGTGCACGATTCGCTTGCCGCGCTGTCTGCCCAGACGGCTATGGCCACGGCTCCGGCGCCCGCGATGGACGCTCCTGCCGTCGATCCTCTCGATCCTACGGGCGCGACCGGTCAGTTTATGCCCGATCCCTCGGACACCGGCTTCTTTACGCTGTCCGAGTCCGAGATGGTCCAGCAGGATCGTCAGGATCGTAAGCAGGCCAAGGTCCGTCGTCGCCATCGCCACACGGGTCTCAAAGTCTTCATCGTGCTGCTTCTGCTCTTTTTGATCGCCGCGGGCGGTCTGGGCTTTGCCTACACGCGCGGCTTTGGCTTCCCGTCTCAGGAGTCTGTCGTTACCGATCTGTTCCAGGCTGCCGGCGACGGTGACACCGCAAAGGCCGAGTCTTGCCTGGCCCCGAGCCTGTCCGAGGACGCTAAGTCGATGATCATCTCCTCGATTCCGCAGGGTGCCACCGTGTCCGTCGAAGGCATGGATCAGTCCATGACCGAGACGACCGCTAAGGTGAAGGCATCGCTGTCCAAGGGCGGCGAGCAGGAGTACATCGTCAAATTCGTGCGCTCCGACAACCATATCGGCTGGGCCGTTTCTTCGCTCGATATGGATTTCTCGGCTGCTGACAACCAGTAGTGACCTTATGGGATTTAGCTTTGCCCGGCGCTTCACCGCAAGTGAGGTGCCGGGCTTGCGCTAGTATGATGAGCTAGTAGTTTTCCAGCAATCATCCAACACATCAGGAGTTGCGTTGTTTTCTTTGATGGATATGTTCTTCGGTAGCTATGCGGGCGATCTTGCCATCGACCTCGGCACCGCAAATACGCTTGTCTCCGTGCGCGGTAAGGGCATCGTCATTCGCGAGCCCTCTGTTGTCGCCATCGACAAGAACGACGAGCGCATCCTGGCGGTCGGTATCGAGGCAAAGCGCATGCTCGGCCGTACGCCCGGCAACATCGTGGCCGTTCGTCCCCTGAAGGACGGCGTCATCGCCGACTTCGATGTTACCGAGGCCATGCTTCGCTACTTTATCGACAAGGCGTCCGAGAAGCGCTATCCGTGGACTCCGCGTCCGCGTGTCGTCGTCTGCGTTCCCTCCGGTGTCACGTCGGTCGAGAAGCGCGCTGTCTTTGAGGCCACGATCCAGGCCGGTGCCCGCCAGGCCTATCTGATCGAAGAGCCTATGGCAGCCGCTATCGGCGCCGACCTGCCCGTCGAGGAACCCACCGGCTCCATGGTCATCGACATCGGCGGCGGTACCACCGAGGTTGCCGTTATCGCTATGGGCGGCATCGTCGTCTCGCAGTCCATCCGTATTGCCGGCGACGAGTTCGATCAGGCCATCCTCACGCACGTTCGTGATGCCTACAACCTGGCCATCGGCGAGCGTACGGCAGAGGACATCAAGATCAAGGTCGGCTCCGCCGTGCCGCTTAAGGACGAGCTCGACGTCGAGGTCAACGGCCGCGACGTGATTACCGGTCTGCCCAAGACCGTGCGCATCGAGAGCGAGGAGATTCGTCGCGCGCTCAACAAGCCGCTCGACGAGATGGCCAAGGCCGTCAAGGACGCACTCGACGCTACGCCTCCCGATCTTGCCTCGGACCTTATGTACTACGGCATTTTGCTGACCGGTGGCGGCGCGCTGCTGCGCGGTCTCGACGTGCGCCTGCGCGATGAGACCGGCGTTTCGGTCAACGTCAGCCCCACGGCGCTCGATAACGTCGTTAACGGCTGTGCCCGCGTGCTCGAGGCCAATGCGTTTGATGGCGGCTTCGTCCAGACCAATGCTTAATTTCCAAAAGGTGGATTCCATTTGGCACGATCTTCGGGTTTCTCCACAAATCTGAATACCAAGCGACAATCAACGGGTATGCGCCCGTTGATTGTTTTCAGCCTGATTTCGGTGTTGCTGCTCACGTTTTACATCCGCGAGGGCGAGGCAGGACCGATTCATGCCGTGCGTTCGGGCGTAACGACGATTACCTCGCCGGTGCGCTTTGTGGGTTCGGCTGTGGCGGCTCCCTTCAATGCGATCGGCAACGTGTTCTCTAACCTTACGGCGTCGCAGGACACGCTTGACGAGCTTAAGAAGCAAAACGAGGAACTGACCTCTAAGGTTGCCGAGCTCTCCGAGGCTCAAAAGACCGCCGAGCGTCTGGAGGGGCTGGTCGGCCTGCAGTCGACCTATAACCTCAAATCGACCGCAGCTCGTATCGTTGGTGCCTCCGGCGATGCCTGGACCTCGACCGTTACCATCGACAAGGGCTCTGCCGACGGGCTTACCATCAACATGCCCGTGACGAGTTCTGCCGGTGTTATCGGCCAGATTATCGAGGTATCGGCCAAGACCTCTACCGTGCGCCTGATTGGCGACGAGAACTCCGGCGTATCCGCCATGGTGCAGGACACGCGCGCCCAGGGTATGCTGCAGGGTCAGGCTGACGGCACGCTGCGTCTTGAGTACGTGAGCGTCGACTCCGATGTTAAGGTTGGCGACATCATCGTGACCTCGGGCATTGGCGGTGTGTTCCCCAAGGGTCTACCGCTCGGCACCGTCTCGTCGGTTGAAAAATCCGCAAACGACGTGTACTACACCATTGTGGTGCGCGCCCAGACGACGGCCGAGAACAACGAGGAAGTGCTGGTCATCACCTCGCTGACCGACGAACAGTCGGCCTCGGATGAGGACGCGAGCACCGCTAATAGCACGCCGCAGGGAACGTCGCGCGATGCTGCGACCAAGACGAAGGACGAGAGCTCGGATGACGGTTCCGACACGTCCGAGACGACCGATTCCGGCTCGAGCGAGTAGGGGGCATGTCCATGGATCTACACGAGCAGGGGATGAGCTCCCGTACGTTTGT
>CAJLJQ010000137.1:0-3905 GCA_905207015.1 uncultured Collinsella sp.
CCCTGACCTCTTGACTGCCAGTCAAGCGCTCTCCCAGCTGAGCTACGCCCCCGTGACGAGGTAGTACTATAGGGGAATGTTTTGCTTGATGCAAGGACTTTTTTTCGGGTTGTTGGGGTGACTTACGGGATTTTTGGGACAGGTCCTAAAATTTCACCCTGGCCATCGGCCAGCGCGCAATTTTATGGCCAGTCCCAAAAATCCCTACCGCAGTAGGAATCCGATCGCGGCTCCTTGGTGGACGGTTATTGTGGCTGTGGTTCTTACTATGTTGCTAATGCCCGTGTCGGCCAACAAACCCAAGGGGCTGTGGTCTAGTTCCCACTCTAGGCCGTGTTCGCTTACCACCGTCCCAGGGGCTATGGCGATGATGGAAAACGTTTTGCCTTCGGCGCCCTCAATGGTCCACGATTCGCCTGCGCGAAGGATGCGGGCGACCACCTTGTCCTCGGCAATCCAGACAGGGGCATCCTCGTAGCCCGCGAGCAGCCCCAATACGGATAAAGCCATGTCGGGGCGGCCGCCGGTGGCGCAGGTCGCAACCACTTCGGCACACGGCCAGCGACGGCGGACGGAATCGAGCGCCAGAGCCAGATCTGTATAGTCCTTGTAGGGGTCGTGGCGTTCTACCTCAAAGGCTTCGGCGGCATCGACTAACGCGCGACCCGCGTCGCTCACCGTGTCGGCATCTCCTACATACACCTCGCAGCTCAAGCCGGCACCCAGAAGGGCATCCAGGCCGCGATCCACGGCGACAACGTGGTCGCACTCCCCCGCCAGGTGGCACAGCAACTCGGGGCTTGCCACCACCGGCGAGCCGCAGACCACTAATACCTTGCAAGCCACAGCCCTCGCCTATCCCTCAAACGAAAGCACGCGGGCCAGATCCAGGTCTTCATAGCTGTCGATAAAGATATCGCAGTTGGCGCGCACGTCGTCGCGCTTCATACGGCCGTGCGGGTCATAGATGCCCACGCGCTTAAAGCCGGCGGCGCCAGAACTCTTTAGGCCAAAGACGGCGTCCTCAAACACCCATGCGCGCTCAAACTGATGCCCATGGTGCTCCTCCAGACGGCGCAGCGCCAGCTCGTATACGTCGGGGAACTGCTTGGAGCGTCCCGCCTCACCCGTGGTGGTCACAAACTCCATGTAGGCATCGAGCCCGGCTCCAGCGAGCGCGGACTGCACCAGCTCGGCCGGCGTGGACGTAGCCACGCACATGGCGATGCCCGCCGCCTTCGCCTGCTCCAAAAATGCCAGGAGCCCCTCACGCGGCGGTACCTTGGAGTACCCATTAATCAAAATCTCGCCCAGCTCGCGATACAGCTCCTCGCCATTCGCGCCAATGCCCCACGTATCGTGGTAAGCCTGGCACTCGTCCTCCAGCGACAGGTGCTCAAATTGGGCAAAGTCATCCACGGTCACGTCAATCCCGTGGCGGTGCAATAACTCGGGCTGGGCATAGGCCCAAACGGGGGTGCTATTTACCAGCGTGCCATCGCAATCGAAAATAAAAGCGACATTGTGGGCGGCGGTCTGGGACATAAACGAACCTTTCGATGTCAAATGGTAAACAACCTGCTAAAAACGTTTTACCAAAGGTCAACCAAATAGTCTAGAAACCCTATTTGGTAAAACTGTCAAGAGTTTTACCATCGCAATTCTGCCAGTGGTCTAAACATGGCGCTCGCCGATTTAACACCGCCGCAAATCCACTTTTCTCCATAAAAGTAACGAACAGGTGTTATCGTATTTCGTGCCGAAAGTTCCACCGAGCACGCGAGGTGGAACGAATCATAGAACTATCGCCGTCCCTTCGATTCGTGCAGCCTTGGACCTTTCGCATCTAGTCACCAAGGCAACACGCTGCCGCGTCATGATGGGATCAAACGTGAGCGATACAAAGCTAAAGCCAGCAACCAAAAAGCCTGCTACCCGTAAAGCCGCCCCGCACGCACCGGAGCTCAGCAAGGACGATGTCTATCTGTTTGGCATTGGCATGTGGGAGCGCAGCTGGGAAAAGATGGGCGCACACCCCGACACGCAGAACCGTACGCGCGGCTGGCGCTTTTGCGTTTGGGCGCCCGACGTAAAGAGCGTTCACGTCATTGGCGAATTTAATAATTGGGATGAGGAAGCCAACCCGCTGGTGCCCGTGCATACGAGCGCTATCTGGGAAGGCTTTATTCCTGGCGCCGAGCAGGGTCAGCTCTATAAATACCTCATCGAGACCAACGAGGGCGAAAAGCTCTATAAGGCCGATCCGTATGCTTTTAAGGCCGAGTGCCCTCCGGGTACCGCGAGCGTGCTGTGGACCCTCGATGGCTATAAGTGGGACGACACCGCGTGGCTCAAGCGTCGCGCCAGCCACAACCACATGTCGCAGCCGCTGAACATCTACGAGGTGCATATTGGCTCGTGGAAGCGCCACGGCGACGCGCCGCAGGGCGAGCCGGACGAGTTTGGCAACTACCCTGGCCCCATGGATCCCTTCCCCGCGCAGCGCGGCGAGTTTTACACCTACGACGACCTATCGGTGGAGCTCGTGGACTACGTGCGCGACATGGGCTACACGCATATCGAGGTCATGCCGCTTATGGAGCATCCCTTCGATGGCTCCTGGGGCTATCAGACGACCGGTTACTACGCCGCCACGTCGCGCTACGGCAACCCGCAGCAGCTCATGCACTTTATCGATGCATGCCACGAGGCGGGTATTGGCGTGATCATGGACTGGGTGCCCGGCGGTTTTTGCGCCGACTCCCACGGCCTTGCCACCTTTAACGGCCACATGCTGTTTGAGCACGAGATTCACCCCAACTGGGGCACGCACAAGTTCGATTTCGCCCGCGGCGAGGTCCGCTCCTTCCTGGTCTCTAACGTGCTGTATTGGCTGGAGAACTTCCACGTGGACGGCATTCGCATGGACGGCGTGTCCAGCATGCTGTACCTCAACTTTGGCATCGACGATCCCGGCCAAAAGAAGTTCAACAAGTACGGAACTGAGGAGGACCTGGACGCCAGCGCGTTTATCCGTCAGGTCAACTGCGCCGTTGAAGCACACTACCCCGACGTGATGATGATGGCCGAGGAGTCCACCGCGTGGCCGCTCGTGACCTATCCGCCGCAGGACGGCGGCCTGGGCTTCCACTACAAGTGGGACATGGGTTGGATGAACGACACCCTGCACTACATGCAGACCGATTTTCCGTGGCGCCCCGGCAACCACGGGCTGCTCACGTTCTCCATCATGTACGCCTTTACCGAGAACTTCATCTGCCCGCTGAGCCACGACGAGGTCGTACACGGCAAGTGCTCGCTGATCGGCCGCATGCCGGGCGACTGGTGGCGCCAATTTGCCGGCCTGCGCACGCTGGCCTTCTACCAGATGACGCATCCCGGTGCCAAGCTCAACTTTATGGGCAACGAGATCGGCCAGTTTATTGAGTGGCGCTACTACGAGTCCATCCAGTGGTTCCTGACCGAGGAGTACGAGACCCACAAGCATCATCAGGCGTTTATCAAGGCGCTCAACCACCTGTACACCGCCGAGCCCGCCCTGTACGAGCGCGGCTACACCGACGACGGCTTTACCTGGATCGATGCGGACAACTCCAAGCAGTCCATCGTGAGCTTTGTGCGCCAGGGCGAGGACGTCGACGACGACCTGGTGATCCTGATCAACTTTGACCCGGCGAGCTACGAGAGCTTCCGCGTGGGCGTGCCGCGCGAGGGTGACTGGGAGGTCATCTTCGATTCCGACCGTCCCGAGTTCGGTGGCAGCGGATACGCCGGCGAGGAGCCCTACACCTGCTCGAGCGAGCCCTATCCCTGGAACGGGCAGATGGACTCCATCGAGATTAAGGTACCCGGTCTGGCAGGTGTGGTGCTTAAGCGCCGCGGTC
>CAJLJQ010000138.1:0-3668 GCA_905207015.1 uncultured Collinsella sp.
GAGGACGCGCCGGGAGGCAACACCGATTCGGGGCCGGGCATACGGATCTACCTGCGCATTTACAAATTCGTAAACTTTTTTGAAAAAAGTGCTTGCACAGTTCTCGAATCATAGGTTATTATCTTCCTCGTTGAACGCGCGGGTCCAACAAAACGAACCGCGAATCAACATCATAGCATGTCGGAGTGGCGGAATTGGCAGACGCGCTAGCTTGAGGTGCTAGTGACCGCTTTTTGGTCATGCGGGTTCAAGTCCCGCCTCCGACACCATCGCATTTGAGAAGCCTCTTCGGAGGCTTTTTTGTTACCGATAGACGGTGAGGTCCACGATGGAAACGCTTGAACGCAACGAGTGGGCAGACGTTGCCCAACTAGTCGAGATCACGAGCGATGCTGTCATCATCTGCGAGCTCGACGGAACCATTCTGCATGTGAATAATCGCTTACTTGGTTTGATGTGCGAGGAACGCGCCGACGTCATCGGCGGAGATGTTAAAGACGTCCTGTACTCGTCCGCTTTTGAACGTGCGACGGAACATCGTCTGCCATTTGAAACTGATGGCTCCGAGAACGAACTGATGCTCAAGCTGAGTGACGGCTCTTTTATTCCCGTCTTGGTTCGTGCGGGCTCCGTAACGCCTCCACACATCTTTGGGCGCCGCGCACCACGTGTCCTGGTGGCGCTTCACAGTATCGAGGAACAGTATTCTCACGACCGGCAACTCAAGCGTGCGCTTTCGGAGCTTAGAGTGGCGAACAAGCGCCTCTCTGGCACGCTCTCGGTCATTATGAGTACCGTGGGCTCCGATGAGCTGCCCAGCCTACTTGATACCGTTTTGAACCAGCTTGTAGGAACGCTCGATGCTTCGGGTGCCGCTATCTATTTTTCTGAGAGCGGTGGTTTTAAACTTCGCGGTGTTTCCAAGGAGCTGTACGACAGCTACCTGCCTGAGTTTTTGCCGTATGGCGCTGGCATTCCGACGTATGTTCTTCGTGAGTCGCGTGCCTGTCGCTTGTCGATTCAACAGGACCTTGAGGGTGATAAGGTCGCCTCCGGTATGTTCATGGATCTGGACAATCGTTCTAAGCACCTGTTGCGCATGCAGGATATGCCTCCGTACCGCAGCGAGATCTGTCTTCCCGTTTTTTACGGTACGCAGATCCTTGGCGTGCTGGAAGTTGGTTGGAAACGCCCTCAGGCACCGCTCGCCTATGACGTTAATGTGCTCGAGGTCATTTGCGATTACCTGTCTATCCAGCTGGTCGGCATGGCATCGAGCCTTCGCTCCCGTCGCACGGCCGAGCTTGGCCGCTCGCTCAATGTCTTGCGTGACGAGTTGTTTACCTTTCTAGACGATTCCGCCGCGGCTACCCAGGCGGTATCGTCCGAGATCTGCAATATGCTCAACTGCCATTTTTGCCCTATTGAGTATGACGCCAGTCTGGATTCCTACGTCATAGATTTTGAAGGCGGCAGTCGCGTTGCTTTGCCGGACGATCCCGAGAAGCTTTTCTTTTCCACGACGGCGCCAGCGGCACGTCTGGGGGCTGGCCCTGATGGCTTTGAGGCATCTGTTTTGGGCGGCACGAGCGCCGAGGACCTTAAACACGTCCGTATAACTCGCGTTGACGAATCGATGCCTATGGGAGGCTGGCTTAGGGCGCATGGCCTGCCTTGCCAGGGTCTCTACGTCGACGCCGGCATCGAGGCGGGGCGCCCGCGCCCTGAGGGCGATGGCAAGCACAGTAACGACGCGATCGTTCCTGCTTCTGTTGCGAAGGGGCCGACGACGCGTGCGCTGCTGCTTCGTGATGGTAGCCAAGAGCCGATTGATGACCTTGAATATGACTACTTGGTGCACTTGGCTCATGACTTTGAACTGATCTATGAAGGCGAATCTCAAAAGCGTGAGGAGCGCCATATCGCTCAGACCCTCCAGATTGGCATGAGAAATTCACTGGGGGATGTTCCGGGAATCGCCGCCGATTCGGTGTACCTGTCGGCCACGAACTCGGCGTTGGTCGGCGGCGATTTCTATACGCTCATCCGTCTTCCCGACGATTGCGCCGTCATGATTCTGGGCGATGTGTCTGGCAAAGGCATTGAGGCTGCATCGATGTCCGCACTCGTCAAGACGGCCCTGACGGCATATGCCTGGGAGGGCGCTGGACCGGCCCGCATGGCACGCTCCCTTAATAGCATGCTTATGGGCTTTTCGAGGGTCGAGACGTTCGTGACGGCCTTTATCGCCAAGATTGACCTTAAAGCCGGACGCGCAACGTATTGTTCGGCGGGCCATCCTCCGACCATGGTCATCAGGCCAGAGTCGATGCCGCTGGGTGGCGGCGAGGCTCGTGGGGGAGAGGTCGAGCTGCTTGGATGCCAATCGGGGGTAATCGGTGCCTTTGAGAGCATGGTGTACGAGACAGGCGTGTTTACGTTCGCTCCTGGTGACATGCTATTTATGTACACCGACGGAACAATCGAAGCGCGTGACCGCTCGGGTGCTTTCTTTGGCGAGCAGCGCCTTCGCGACCTTCTGCTCTCTGTCTCGGGTGAGGGCGTGTCGGGCATTTGCGGCAAGGTCTTGGGCGAGCTCGACCGATTTACCGAATCGGCGCTGGACGATGACATTGCATTGGTGTCCCTTGAGTTTTTACGGGGTCGTTCATAGACGACGCTGGGCGGGCTGAATCCGTACGGTTGGGGAAACGAATGCATCGAGTGGGCTTTTTTGGGGAACCATGGTCGTATGAATGAGTGGAATGACATAGCGGTTTTGACGCCACCAGGCGATATCGACATCGCCACGGTGCCTGCGCTGCGTCGGCGGTTGGATGCTTTGATTGGCCGCGGCGTGCGTCGTGTCGTCATCAACTGTCAGGCTGTCAGCTTTATCGATTCGACGGGCTTGGCATTCCTGCTTACGCGCGCTCGTGAGCTCATGAGGCGAGAAGGCCTGCTTTCGCTCGTCAATGCATCAGGTGAAGTTGTTCGCTTTTTGGAGATTGCTCGTCTTGTCGATATTCTTCATGTCGCGGGGCCGGCACGGGAGTCTATTCCCGCCATTCCGGTGGGGGAGCTGCCTCGCTGGAGTAAGAGCGTCGAGGTCCGTCAGGGTATCGAGAATCTTCCATACTACCGACATCGCATCGCCGAACTCCTTGAATCGCTTCCGTTGCGCCGTGACGAGCGGTACGATGTCGCATTGGCGTCGGGGGAGGCGCTGGGTAATGCCTATGACCATGCGGGCGGTATCGGGTGCGTCCTGACGGTTCAGGCCTATGGCGATCGCGTTGTGGTTGAGGTGCTTGATCGAGGTGCCGGCTATTCTATCGATGAAACGAGCGAACCGGTCGCATCAGAGGAGCGCGGCCGTGGTATCAAGCTTATGCGTATGCTCGTCGATAACGTGGAGGTTGCTCGTCGTACGGACGGCGCCGGCACGCGCGTGCAGATGGTGAAGCTGTTTAGCGGAGCGCTGGAGTCGTGTGCCTAGCCAATCGCTTTAGCGCGTTTAGCTACTAAGAACATGCGGCAGACAAGTTTTTTGAAAAAAGTACTTGCGTCTTTTGGACAACTCGCGTAAATTAATAACCCGCAAGCGGACATGGCTCAGTTGGTAGAGCACAACCTTGCCAAGGTTGGGGTCGCGGGTTCGAGTCCCG
>CAJLJQ010000139.1:0-3620 GCA_905207015.1 uncultured Collinsella sp.
CAGATTGCCCGTGCGCGCAAAAGTGCGTCTCGGCAATCTGGGGCCCGTCCCATTTAATATTTATAAATATGCAGGTCAGCGAGGTGCTAGCGATGTGCCAGCGGATGCGCCGCCAGATAGACCTCGGTCAGTTGCGTGCGGTCGACATGCGTGTAGACCTGCGTGGTCGAAATATCGGCATGGCCCAAAATCTCCTGCAGCACACGCAGGTCGGCACCGCCCGCGAGCATGTGGCAAAGGAGTGGCGCAGGGTGTGGGGATGGAGCCCCACCAGCCCCACCTGGCGCCCATACCGCTCGCATATCGCATGCACGGCCTGGCGCGACAGGCGACGTCCGTTCTTATTTAAAAAGACCGCCGAGGTCTCCATCCCGTGAGCATGGGCGGCCAGGAGAGCGCGCCCGTCACCTATATAGTGTGTCAGGGCACGCGCCGCGCTTCCCACCAACGGGGCCAGACGCTCCTTGGAGCCCTTGCCGCGCACCAGGACAAACCCGTCATCAATATGGATATCGCCCACATCGAGCCCAACCAGCTCACTCACGCGCAAGCCGCAACCGTAAAGCACTTCTAGGATGGCATGATCGCGCAGTCCCATCTCGCCCTCGGGAAAGTCTTGATCGAGCAGTGCCGAGACATCCTCCACCGAAAGGTATTCCGGCAGGCGATCTGCCTTTTTTGGCAGGCGCAACGCCGCCGTCGGGTTTTGAGCCACGGCCCCATCGCGCACCAAAAAGGCATGCAGACCCTTCACGGCAGCAAGCGCGCGCTCCACCGAGGCGTCGGAATAGCCTCCGTCGCGGCGATCGGCAACAAAGCCCTCCACGACCTGACGGCTCACATCTTCAAAAGACACAATGCCCGCCCGCTCCAGATAGGCGCAGTACGTCGTCAGGTCACGACGGTAGGCCGCAATCGTGTTGCGAGCCAAGCCCCGCTCGATCGCGAGATAATCGAGATACTCCCCCGCCGCCACTGCGAGCGACGAGGGAGTAGCTTCGGTATGTTCTTGGTTGGCCGGCACCCTTAGTCCGTAGCGAGGTTCTTGGGCGTCACCTGCAGACGGTCGACACCCTCGTGCTGGCCGATCGAGGCGCGCACGAACTCGCGGAACAGCGGCTGCGGGTTGGTCGGACGGCTCTTGAACTCGGGATGAGCCTGGGTGGCCACATACCACGGATGTACGTCGCGCGGCAGCTCGACCATCTCGACCAGACGCTCGTCGGGCGAAAGGCCCGAGATTACCAGACCGGCGTCCTCGAGCTGGTCACGGAAGGCGTTGTTGAACTCAAAACGGTGACGGTGACGCTCATAGACGAGCTCCTCGCCATAGGCCTCGCGCGCGAGGGAATCGGCAGCAAGCTTGCACGGATAGGCGCCCAGACGCATGGTGCCGCCCTTCTCGGTCACGTCCTCCTGCGAGCTCATCAGGTCGATGACACTATACGGGCCATCCGGATCGAACTCGGAAGAGCTGGCGCCGGCAAGGCCGACCACGTTGCGGGCGAACTCGCACACGGCCACCTGCATACCCAGGCAAATGCCCAGATACGGAATCTTGTGCTCGCGGGCGAACTCGGCCGCGAGGATCTTGCCCTCCAGGGCGCGCTTGCCAAAGCCGCCGGGGACCAGGATGCCCGAGGCGTCGCCCAGGACCTCGGAGACGTTCTGCTCGTCGAGGCTCTCGCCATCGACCAGCTGCACGTCAACGTGGCGATCGTAGAACACGCCCGCGTGGTGCAGGGCCTCGATAACCGACAGGTAGGCATCGGGCAGCTGCGTATACTTGCCCACGACGGCGATCTTCACCTTGTCGGCGTGATGGTTGGCGTGATTCTGCTTGCGCAGGAACTCGTTCCACTCGCTCATGTCGCGCTCACGCGGGTCCAGACCCAGGCGCTCGCAAATGCGCAGGTCAAAGTCCTGCTCGGCAAGCAACTGCGGAACATCGTAGATGCTCGCGCAGTCCTCGTTGGTAAAGACACAGTCGGTGTCGACGTCGCAGAAGCTTGCGATCTTGCCGCGGATGGCATCGTCGATATGGTGGTCGGAGCGCAGAACGATAATATCGGGCTGGATACCAAAGCTGCGGAGCTCCTTGACGGAGTGTTGCGTCGGCTTGGTCTTGACCTCGTGGGCGGCGGCGATATAGGGAACGAGCGACACGTGGATGTAGCAGACGTTCTCGGGGCCGGCCTCTTTGCGATACTGGCGAATGGCCTCGACAAACGGCTGCGACTCGATGTCGCCGATAGTGCCGCCCAACTCAGTGATGACCACGTCGGAGCCGGTCTGCTCCTCAATACGACGGAACTTATCCTTAATGGCGTTCGTGACGTGCGGAATCACCTGCACGGTGCCGCCCAAAAAGTCACCGCGACGTTCACGGGCGATCAGGCTCTTATAGATGGCACCAGTCGTAAAGTTGGAATCGCGGGTCAGGTTCTCGTCAATAAAGCGCTCGTAGTGGCCCAGGTCCAGATCGGACTCGTAGCCGTCCTCGGTCACAAAGACCTCACCATGCTGGAACGGGCTCATGGTGCCGGGGTCGACGTTCAGATACGGGTCGGCCTTTTGCATCGTTACCTTGTAGCCGCGCGACTTGAGCAGACGGCCCAGCGAGGCCGCGGTAATACCCTTGCCCAGAGACGAAACCACGCCGCCGGTCACGAACACATGCTTGGTCATATTGAGTTACCTGCGCTTCCCGTAGAAGTTATCCATACACATCTTACGGGTCTTCATTGTAATACTCGCGACGCGCGCCGCACACAATTTTTCTTACGCGCAATCGCATTTCTCCATCTCGAAACAAAACGCCGTCCGGTTGCCCAGGCGGCGTCGTTTTCACTATGAATGCATGCTGTTATCAATCGGCGACTTCGTCCTTGATCAAGTCCTGCACGAGCATACCGGCACGGATGCCCTCTAGATACCACTCGCCACGCTCCGTGAGACAAATACCATTTGCGAGCTGGCCGCCGTCGTCGCTGTAGCGCGAAACGACCTCAATGATGTCTTCGGATTCCAAGCGCTCAATTGCCGCGCGGGCGCGATACGGAGAAACCCCCACACGCTCGGCAAGCGTCTTGCGCGAAAAGCCATAAAATCCGCCGTTGTCTTCGGATTGCTGGGCGATCTCCATCAGCACCTGCACCTCGACACGCTTCATATCGTTGACACTCGCACGACCCTTGCCAGCCATGGCAGCCTCCTCAAACCGAGCACGGGCATCACTTGCACCGTGCGCGACCGGCACACCCCATGATGGCCGGCAACACCCATCATGCGGCATCCCCGCAAAAGGATGAAACAATTAGGGTTATTGTATACCGTCCAAATCGCTTATAGGCAGGTAAACGGGCTAATTTTAGGTTAAACGGTAGCTTTGTTGATAAAAGGGGCGCACCGAATGCATACCCGATGCGCCCCTTTCAGACCAATTTATCCAGGCTTAGCGGTGGAAGAAACCGCGGCGCTCGAACTTGGGCTCGCAGCACACGTTGATGCCCAGCTTGCGCAACACCGTCTCGTCCGTCGGCGAGATGATCACGCTAAAGAAGGCATCGCAGCCGCGCAGCTGCTCAAGGCCCGAAAGGACGCGGGCCGCCGTCTCGCTC
>CAJLJQ010000140.1:0-3606 GCA_905207015.1 uncultured Collinsella sp.
AAGCCATGGGGCGGGTAGGATGTCTCCCGCCGCGGCCTGTGAGGTAGAATTACGACTGCCGCGGAATCCGCCTGCGGGCAACGCTCCGATCTCCGATTGGGGTGAAGCCTATGAACTTGTTTCTTGAAATCCTGCGCCTCTCGATGTATGTAACCGGCATCGTCCGGAACCTCTACTCGATCTGGCGGGAATATAAGCAGTAACGGATAGCGAAGGGAGTCATGCAAAGGGCCGGTCGCACCCGGCCCTTTAGACGATAGTACCTGCGTTGCCCGCGCTTCCAAAGTTGACCGACTGAGGAGCGGGTTCCGCGGCACATCCTGATTTTACCCAGTGGCAAGGCTCTTTTACAGCCGTTCCACCGTTTATTTACATCCGCCAATCAAGACGAGGCTACTACGCACCTTTATTACACACGATGTTTTCAGCCTGGTATAAACAAGTTCAATAATAGAATGCAAATCCAACCATCGTGTCTGATTACGAAAGGATTTTTGCCTTTTCTGCAGCAAACTCTTCCTCGGTAAGTACTCCACTCTCACGCAGTGCTGCAAGCCTCTCAAGCCTTGCAACTACATCAACCACTATCCGCCAGCGTCTCAATAGTCTGTGAAACCTGCGGATACCGCTCGAGCTCCTTCGATAGGGCATCGACTATCTTGGCAATATTCTTTGCATTTTTGCCCCCGTTTAATACGTTTGCCCTGACCTTAGATGACGACTTGACAGTAACGCCAGATCCGCCTTCAACTGGAACAACCGAAATACTGATATTTTCGCCCCAAGACCAAAGGCTCATACCAATCTCGGCTGCAACTGTTCTTGTTGTGGGCGATGCACTATCAACTTTTACTTTAGGCAGCTTTTCCATAGCTGTCTTCAAGGCATTAAACGTGTCGTCAGGAGAATACGGTACCTGAAGCTGAAGCTGCTGATCCGCAAAACCCATAATCTGGCCTCCGCTTCTTACAAGATTAAGGCTATCGGCAATGGTAGCACGTTCCCAGCAGTCTTAAATTCGTCTCATGACCTTGCGATGCAGCCCGACGCCCCGGCACCGCTCCCCTACTTACCAAAGATCGCGCCGAACAATCCCTTGCGTTTGGGCTTCTCCTCTCGGTAGGAACCCTCGGCCACGGCCGCCACCTGACGAGGCTGCTCGCCGCCTCCGCGGCGCACGATCTGGTACAGGAACGGCGATTTAACGTATTTGACCTCGATGGGCGTGGCGTGCACGGTGCTTTCGCTCGACAGCATCACGTTGGGATTGAGCGGCGCCACCACATGCGTCTCACGCTTGTCGCTAAACACTACCGCTGCCGCACGACCTGTCTGGCCGTTTACGGCAATGCGCACCTGCTCGCCATCGCGGCTGTCCGACGCGGGACGATCGACAAAGTAGACCGGCACCATCACCAGACCGTCCTTGTGCTTGCGGGCCTTGCGCGCCCAGGTGCGGATGCTCTTTTTATTGAGCCCCAGCACCGCCTCGGCATCGTTGTCGGCAACGTCGAGCGCCAGCTTATCAATAACCACCTGGTCCTTGGTAGACGCATCGACGGAGACAACGCGGAAGTCGCCCTCCTGCATGGCAGGATCGAACGGCCCCACCTTGCCAAAGTCCCACGGCTCCAAAATGCCCATAAGGCGAACGTCCAGGTAGTTTGCCCGCGGATACGCCCAGTCGAGCACCTCGTAGTACACCAAGGTCTCCTTGCTCAGCCCCTTGCCCGGGAAGGACGCCATCATGCGCAAATCCGCCAGCGCCATGGGGAAATAGAAGAACATCATGTCATTTTGAATCGCGTCTTCCACGTCGTGCCCGGCAAAGGCGTCGGGGTACTGGCGCACCAACTGCAGTGCGTTGGCACGCGCCTGCTGTGGAGTGATCTCGCAGGGAATGCCCTGCTCGGGTACATACTCCGCACCAACGCCCATGGTCAGGCGTTTGCTAAAAGTACCGGGCTTGAGCAGGTCGGCAACGCCGATCTTATTGCCGCAGGACGGGCACTCAAACACGCGCTGGGTCGATGACCCCTCAAAGGACGCACCGCAGAAGGGGCAGGGAATGCTCACATGCGTGGCTTCTTGGAACTCCTGAGCCGTGCCGCGGTCCTCCCACAGTAGATGCTCCAGAACCGACTGATTGCGCCAGTACGAATTAAAGAAATACCAGTCCGGGTCCTCCGGGCGCTCGAGCTGCGACACATGGGTGAGCTTGAGCAGGCCATCGACAACCGTCAACGGCGTATGGCGAATGCCCAGGGCGCTCTTGGGCTCTCCGGCGTCCGCCTGCCACGGAATGACCGCACCGCAATAGGCGCACTCAAAGCTGCGCTTAGCCTGGTGCGAGTACATAGGGCCGCCGCAGTTTTGACATTTAATGGCAAACATCTCGTCCATGGAAACGTCCTCCTTTGCACAGGGGCTGTCGACATTAAGTATGTCGAGCAAACAGGCACATGCCCATACCCATGTGGCCCAAAATGGACCACCCAGGCAGACGAGAAGGCTCGCTCGTTAGCACCGGCAGACTATTGCTGCATTTTCTGAGCATCGGTGCACGGCGCCCCCGCGCGAGCTACACTATCCCCTTAAACATGATTGTGAGGACGACCGCTATGCTATTTGTAAATCGGCTGGTACATACGCTTGTTCACGGCAGCGAGGGCGAGCCGGTCAATGCATCTTGCCGCACCAACGCGGGCTTTGCCGCAAGCCTCATCTGCATTGGCCTCAACATCACCCTGTGCCTGGCCAAGGGCATTGCGGGTCTGCTCGCCGGTTCTGTCTCCCTCATCGCCGACGCTTTCAACAACCTCTCCGACGCTTCGAGCAACATCGTGAGCCTGCTCGGGTTCCGCCTTGCCAGCCGCCCGGCAGACGAAGGCCACCCCTATGGCCACGGCCGCTACGAGTACCTCGCCGGCCTGTTCGTCGCCGTCCTGGTTTGCGCCGTCGGCATCAACCTAATCCTCGAGTCGGTCACTAAGATCATCAAGCCCTCGCCCACCGTGTATTCGGCGCTCTCCATGGCTGCCCTTGTTCTGTCCATGCTCGTCAAATTCTGGATGGCCGCGTTCAACCGCGCACTGGGTAACCGCATCGATTCCGAGACGCTCATCGCCACGGCCCAGGACTCCAAAAACGACGTCATTACCTCGGGCTCGGTCTTGGTGGCGGCGCTTATTTCGCAGACGACCGGCTTTGACCTCGATGGCTGGGCAGGCCTGGGTGTGGGCATCTTCATCTGCATCAGCGGCATGGGCCTAGTGCGCGACGCCGTCAGCCCGTTGCTGGGGCAAGCACCCGACCCCAAGCTCGTCCAGGCAATCCGCGACAAGATCATGTCCTATCCGGGCGTGCTGGGCACCCACGACCTGATGGTGCACGACTACGGCCCCGGTCGTCAGTTTGCCAGCGCCCACGTGGAGATGCCCGGCGAGGGCGATGCGTTTGAGCACCACGAGATTCTGGACACCATCGAGCACGATATCAAACGGCAGATGGGCATTGGTATCACGCTGCACTGCGATCCCATCGCCACCACCGGCGACGACCTGCGCGGCTGGGTCAAGCGCGGCGTAGCGCAGATCGACCCCGCGC
>CAJLJQ010000141.1:0-3600 GCA_905207015.1 uncultured Collinsella sp.
CGGCACGCAGGACGCCGCCGGCATCTTCGCCACGGGTGCGGCACTCGACTACCTGGTCAACACGGTGGGTTACGAGAACATCCAGACCCGCGAGCAGGCACTCGTCCACTATCTGATGGGCGAACTCATGCAGCTCGACTTTGTCCAGATCATCGGCTCCATCTATTGGGACAACCACCACGGCGTTGTGAGCTTTAACGTCAAGGGCATCCTCCCGCACGACGTCGCGAGCATCATGGACATGGACGGCGTCTGCATCCGCGCCGGCCACCACTGCGCGCAGCCACTGCTCACCTGGCTGGGCGTCGAGAACCTTGCCTGCTGCCGCGCCAGCGTGGCCTTCTACAACGACAAGGCCGACATCGACAAGTTCATCGCCGGTCTGCATCACGTTTGGAGCACGTTCAATGGGTAACCTTTACACCTCCACCACATTTATGGAGCACAACTCGCACCCCGACTATAAGTACGAGATGGATGCTCCCACGCACGAGCACGACGGCATCAACCCCAGCTGCGGAGACGAGCTCACCTTGCAGTTGCGCGTCGAGAACGGCGTGATCGAGGAGGCCTCCTTTACCGGCCACGGCTGCGCCATCAGCCAGGCCAGTGCCGACATCATGGCCGACCTCATCACCGGCGAGACCGTCGAGGAGGCACGTCGCTTGGCGGGACTCTTCCTCGCCATGATCCGCGGCGAGAAGCTCTCCGAGGAGGACTTGGAAGACCTGGACGAAGCCGCCCAGCTTCAGGACATCTCGCACATGCCCGCCCGCGTCAAATGCGCCGAGCTCGCCTGGCGCACCCTCGACGGCATGCTCACGGGACAAAATAATCAGTAGTATTTGTCCCAAATCTTAAGAATTTTGTTGGCCGAATCGCTTGACAAGAGTGGTTCGGCCATTTTCTATTCCGAGCCCTCAGCCTGAGCATTCACCCGCGCATAAGCGCGCACGATACGAGAGACGGTACTCTTGCTGATTCCCGTATACCGTTCGATCTCGCGCACCGTGTAGCCGCCATCGTGCAGGGCGAAAATGATTCCGTCTCGCCGCGAGGGTGCTACGGTCTTGAGTTTGTTGAGCGGCACACCCAGGCGCTTCGCCATCTTGTCGGCAAACGCACGCCGCTCCCACTCTGTCTCATCCATATCATGAATCACCGGATCGGAACCATCGGGCATTGACAGAGAATAATCCAGAAACCCCCTGACAGACTCAAAGAGCTCGAGCACACAAGAAGGGTCCGAAAGTCCCCTCGTCATATCGTTGTCATACGCTCGCAGATACTCGGCAAAGCTGCTCCACGGATAGCGCTCGATCAGGGCGATACCCGCCTCCTGCGGATTAGCATGAACATAGCGAATGGCGGCCATTAGATAACGGTCGGTATCGAGCGAGCGCCGGTCAAAACGGTTCTGGAACAGATGACCTGTGCGCCCCGTGCGTTTATTGAACCGCCGCGCGTACGTCAAAAGCAGCCGGTGCATCGCCGCGCTCATCGCGTCCTCGTAATCTGCCAGCACCAGATGCACGTGATTGCCCATAAGACACCAAGCGATAACCGTGACGCCTGCCTCCCGGCAGCAGTCGCGCATCAACTCCAAAAACTCCCACCGGTCTTCATCGCCCTCAAAGATGAGCTGCTTGCCCGTACCGCGGGCACAGACATGGTAAAAGCCGGTAACCGTTCTCCAAACGCGCTGCATGGCGCTCCCTTCGACGGGATCTGCTTGCCATCCAATACAGCACGATTGAAGCGTGCCATCAAAACATCCACGCAAAACAATAGACTCGCGCGGCCAAAGGCAGTAAATAGGCGGCGAACGGCACCGTTGCAACAGGTCAACCCCTGCAACGCTTGCAAGAGCTGACCAAAAGCCTGCCCAAGACGGACCCCCTCTACAGAAGTTCGCGACCACAGAACATAGAGTTAAATCGCTTCAATTGAAAGTTCCGCGCTTCTCGCTACGAAAACTGAGCCGTTCGCCGAATATTCCGTGCATTTCGCGGTATTATAGGGGCTGCATGTCATGTCCCTTTCGAAGGGTCGCCCGGCAATCGCCAGCCACGACCCCCAGACGGGACGCCAACACGATAGAGAGGAGAGGCATGCAGTACTCACAGGAAGTGGAGAACATGTGCCCCGTTGCCAAGGGTGCATACCACGGCCCCGCACCCATCCCCGAGGAGGGCAAGTGGGTCCAGGCTAAGGAGATTTCCGACATCTCCGGTCTTACGCACGGTGTGGGTTGGTGCGCACCTCAGCAGGGCGCCTGCAAGCTCACGCTGAACGTCAAGGACGGCATCATCGAGGAGGCCCTCGTTGAGACCATCGGCTGCTCCGGCATGACCCACTCTGCCGCCATG
Organism: uncultured Collinsella sp.; assembly: GCA_905207015.1. Classification (GTDB taxonomy): domain Bacteria; phylum Actinomycetota; class Coriobacteriia; order Coriobacteriales; family Coriobacteriaceae; genus Collinsella. The sequence continues at coordinate 2,370 of CAJLJQ010000141.1, forward strand.
GCTTCCGAGATCCTTCCCGGCAAGACCATCCTCGAGGCCCTCAACACCGACCTCGTCTGCGACGCCATCAACGTTGCTATGCGCGAGATCTTCCTGCAGATCGTTTACGGCCGCAGCCAGACCGCGTTCTCCGAGGGCGGCCTGCCCGTGGGCGCCTCCCTCGACGACCTCGGCAAGGGCCTTCGCTCTCAGGTCGGCACCATGTTCGGCACCAAGGCCAAGGGCGCTCGTTACCTCGAGCTCGCTCAGGGCTACGTCACCCGCATGGCTCTCAACGACAAGAACGAGATCATCGCGTTCGAGTTCCTGAACCTCGGTAAGTTCACCGACGCCGTCAAGGCCGGCAAGACCCCCGAGGAGGCCATCGCTGGCGCTATGGGCCACTATGGTCAGTGGGAGAACGCTGCCAAGTACATCGACCCGCGCACCGACGAGGAGACTCACTCCGTCGCCAGCGTGTTCCCGGTTCACGAGTAGAAAGGGAGGGAAATAACTATGACTGTTACGTTCGAAGGTTACGAGCGCCGCGCTGACAAGATCAACAAGTGCCTCGCCGACAACGGCATCGCCTCCCTCGAGGAAGCTCTGCAGATCTGCACCGACAAGGGCTTCAACCCGCGTGAGATCGTCAACAACACCCAGTCCATCGCCTTCCAGAACGCTGAGTGGGCCTACACCCTCGGCTGCGCTCTCGCCGTCAAGCGTGGCGCCAAGTCCGCTTCTGAGGCTGCTGCCATCATCGGCGAGGGCATCCAGGCCTTCACCGTTCCCGGCTCCGTCGCCGAGGACCGCAAGGTCGGTCTGGGCCACGGCAACCTGGGCGCTATGCTGCTCTCCGACGACACCGAGTGCTTCGCCTTCCTGGCCGGCCACGAGTCCTTCGCTGCCGCCGAGGGCGCTATCGGCCTGGCTCTGAACGCCAACAAGGCTCGCAAGAAGCCGCTGCGCGTTATCCTCAACGGTCTGGGCAAGGACGCTGCTCAGATCATCGCCCGCATCAATGGCTTCACCTACGTGAAGACCCAGTTCGACTACTACACGGGCGAGCTCAAGGTCGTCGAGACCATCCCCTACTCCGATGGTCCCCGCGCTGCCGTTAACTGCTACGGCTCCGACGACGTCCGCGAGGGCGTTGCCATCATGTGGCACGAGAACGTCGACATCTCGATCACCGGTAACTCCACCAACCCCACCCGCTTCCAGCACCCCGTCGCTGGCACCTACAAGAAGG
>CAJLJQ010000142.1:0-3540 GCA_905207015.1 uncultured Collinsella sp.
GCACGGCCGAACAGGCCGCCGTACTCGACGCAGTCGCCCACGCCCTTGCCGATGGCAGGGATCACGCGGACAGCCGTGGTCTTGTTGTTGATGACGCCGATGGCCATCTCGTCGGCGATGATACCGGCGATGGTCTCGACCGGGGTGTCGCCGGGGATGGCGATCATGTCCAAGCCAACGGAGCACACGCAGGTCATGGCCTCGAGCTTCTCGAGCGAAAGCGCGCCGGCCTCGACGGCGGCGATCATGCCGGCGTCCTCGGACACGGGGATAAAAGCGCCCGAGAGGCCGCCCACGCTGGAGCTGGCCATGACGCCGCCCTTCTTGACGGCATCGTTGAGCATGGCGAGCGCGCAGGTCGTGCCGGGGCCACCGCAGGTGCCCACACCGATGATCTCGAGGATGCGCGCAACGGAGTCGCCGATGGCAGGCGTAGGTGCCAGCGACAGGTCGACAATGCCCTTCTCGACACCCAGACGATGGGCGGCCTCGCGGCTCATGAGCTCGCCGGCACGGGTGATTTTAAAGGCAGTCTGCTTAATCTTCTCGGCGACTTCCATCATCGATGCGGAATCGGGCAGTTTCTCCAGGGCTGCGGCCATCACGCCGGGGCCCGAGACGCCTACGTTGATGACGGCGTCGGCCTCGCCGCCGCCGTGGACGGCCCGCCATAAACGGGGAGTCCTCGACCATGTTGGCAAAGCAGACAAACTTGGAGGCGCCGACGGAATCCTCATCGGCCGTAAGCTTGGCGGCATCGATGATGGTCTGCGCTGCCATGAGCACGGCGTCCATGTTGATGCCGGCGCGCAGGCTGGCGACGTTGACGCTGGAGCAGACGCGGCTGGTGGTAGCGAGCGCCTGGGGGATGGACTGGATGACGCGGCGGTCGGCGTCGCCGATGCCCTTTTGGACGAGCGCGGAGAAGCCGCCCAGGTAGTCGATGCCGAGCGTCTCTGCCGCGCGGTCGAGGGCGTGCGCGATGGGGGTGAGGTCCTCATCCTTGCAGCATGCGGCAATCTGCGCCACCGGGGTGACGGAAACGCGCTTGTTGACGATGGGGATACCGTACTCGCGCTCGAGGTTCTCGGCGGTCTCGACCAGGTGCTCGGCCGTGTGCGTCACGTGGTCGTAGATCTTCGTGCACATGCGGTCGAGGTTCTCGTCACCGCAACCCATGAGCGAAACACCCATGGTGATGGTCCTGATGTCGAGGTTCTGCTCCTCAACCATGCCGCGGGTTTCCGCGATTTCTGCGGGCGTGATCGCCATCCTTGCGCTCCTATCTGCCAAAACGAGCATAGTCTTATCTATTCTAACGTGCCGCACGTGCCAAGTGACGCATGCGGCACGTTTTGGTGCACGGTTGTTTCCGTTGTGTTACTGCCCAAAGACCTCTTCGGCGATGCGCGCGCTTTCGGCGGCATCCTTGGCATAGTAGTCCGCGCCGATCTGCTTGGCGTATTCGGGGGTGAGCACGGCGCCGCCCACGATGATCTTGACGCCCGGAACCTCGGTATGGAGCAGCTTGATGGTCTCTTCCATGGCGACGACCGTGGTAGTCATAAGCGCCGAGAGGCCGACGAGCTTAATATCGCGCTCCTTGACGGTCTTGAGTACCTCCTGCGGATCGACGTCGCGGCCCAGGTCAAAGACGGTGTAGCCGTAGTTGTCGAGCAGCATTTTGACGATGTTCTTGCCAATATCGTGGATGTCGCCCTTGACGGTGGCCACGCAGATCTTGCCCTTGTCGGCGATCTCGCCGGCGGGCATCAGGCGCTTGATGGTGTCGAAGCCCACGCGTGCGGCTTCGGCCGAGGCCATAAGCTGCGGCAAGAAGAACTTGCCCTGGTCAAAGAGGACGCCAACCTCGTCGAGGGCGGGGATAAAGTGATTGTTGATAAGGTCCATGGCGTCGTGGTCTGTCAGCAGACGCTCGGTCTCGGCAGCGATCTCGCCTTTGCGGCCCGAGACGACCATTCGACGAATCGGGTCGTCGTTGCCGTCGGTGCCGGCGGTGCCGGCAGCGGGCGCGGCATCACTCGATGCGGCCTGAGCCGCTGCCGGGTTGGCGGCGATCTTGTACGGATCGGTCCAGCCGGCATAGCGCTCGATGTATCCGGTCGAGCCCTCGTCCTCAACGCTCAGGACGCGATAGCTGTAGACGGTGTCCATAAAGCGCTTGGAGCCCGGGTTCATGATGGGGGCATCGAGGCCCGCGCCAAAGGCGGCGGCCAAAAAGACCGAACCCAGCAGCGGGCGGGCAGGCAGGCCAAAGCTGATGTTCGAAACGCCGAGCGCGCATTTGACGCCCAGGCGCTCCTTGCACAGGGACATGGCGCGCAGGATCTGCTCAGCCTGGCGCTGGTTGGTCGAGGCGGTCATGACCAGGCAGTCGATGAGGATGCGGTTCGGGCCGATGCCGTAGCGGGCGGCCTCGGCCACGATGCGCTCGGCGATGGCGAAGCGGGCCTCGGCGGTATCAGGGATGCCGCCTTCGTCGAGCGTAAGGCCGACAACGTTGGTGCCGTAGTGGGCGACCAGCGGAAAGATCTCATCCATGATCTGCTGCTTGCCGTTGACCGAGTTGATGATGGGCTTGCCGGCGTAGCGGCGCACGGCGGCCTCGACAGCGGCGGGATCGGTGGAGTCGATCTGCAGCGGCAACAGCGTGGAGCCTTGGAGCTGCTCGGTCGCCTGCTGGATAATCTTGACCTCGTCGATCTCGGGCAGGCCCACGTTGACGTCCAGGATATCGGCGCCCTGCTCCTGCTGGCTGATGCCTTGGCTCACGACGTAGTCCAGATCGCCGTCGCGCAGGGCCTGCTGCAGGCGCTTTTTGCCGGTGGGATTGATGCGCTCGCCGATGACGGCAATCTTGTGGCCGTCGCAGGGAAGGTCCACCACAGTCTGGGCACTTGTGACCGACATGCTGGGCTTGCGGTGGCGCGGACTGGGCGTGTGGTTATCGATAAGCGTGCGCAAGGCGGCCATGTGCGCCGGCGTGGTGCCGCAGCAGCCGCCCACGACGCTCACGCCGTCCTCAATCATGCCGGCGACGGCTTTGGCGTATTCGGGGGCCTGGATGTCAAAGACGGTATTACCGTCGTCGTCCACGTGGGGCAGTCCCGCATTGGCCTGCACCATAACGGGTTTGTCCGTAACGGTGAGCATACGTGCGGCGAGCCCTCGGAGCTCGGCCGGTCCCTGGCTGCAGTTGATGCCCAAAACGTCGGCGCCGATGGCGTCGAGCGTGATGGCGGCCACCTCGGGACTCGTGCCCAGGAACGTGCGACCGTCTTCCTCAAAGGTCATGGTGGCAAAGACGGGCAGGTCGGAGTTCTCTCGGCAGGCGAGGACGGCCGCCTTGATCTCGGCAAGGTCGGTCATGGTCTCGATAATAAAGAGGTCCACGCCCGCATCGACGCCGGCGCGCACTTCCTCGGCAAAGAGGTCGCAGGCCTCGTCGAAGCTGAGGGTACCCAAGGGGCGCAGCAGCGCGCCGATGGGGCCGATATCGCCGGCGACGTAGTGGGCACC
>CAJLJQ010000143.1:0-3471 GCA_905207015.1 uncultured Collinsella sp.
GCTTACCGAATACGTCGCGCCCGACAAGGCGCTCGATCGGCTGCGTGCCGCAAGCGCCGCCGACCTGATGCCTTATAAGGCATGCTATATCACCAAAGATGTTCCCGCGGCGAGTGTGGCGTATCCGTTTTCGACCTATCGCGCGGTGTTGGCCTTCGATGACGAGGGTTTTGCCGGCTCTGCAGATTCTTCCAGTTCCGCAGATTCGGCTCCTTCCGATTTCGGAGCGCTCGCTCAGCGCGTTGCCTCTCTTCGCGTGCCGGAGTCCATTACGGTCGTGCGAAAGAAGAAGGAGAAGGTCCTTGTTCCGTCAGACTTTCTCGTCGGCACAATGCAGGCTCAAGGAGATGTTCTCGAGTTCACGCTCGAGGCGAAAAAGACCGGAAGCCTGCGTCCTGACGTTTTGCTCGAGGCGATGCTTGAGGGTACCGGCCTTCACGCCGTTTCGATCATGCGCATTCGCCAGAGGGAGAAGGCGGGGGAGTAGGACGCTTGCCTCTTGTTCTGGCCAGCGCGTCTTGACATGCCAGTGCATGGAAGAGGTTCGCTGGAGCAGGCATTGCCCGCTAACCAGCCTTGCCCCTCGAGCCGATTCTGCTCGCTGAAGCGGACTTCGTTCATCGAAGCCGACTCCGTTTTTCGAGTCGGCTCGGCTCCTTGGGGCGGATTCTGCTCTTCGAGCCAGCTCCGTCTGTCGAAGCTGGCTCCACCCTTCGAGTCAATTGCGTTCTCAAACCGGCTTCGCTCTTCGAACCGGTCTCGCTCGTCAAGACTTGCGCTGTTTGCTTTTTGCCTGCTCAGAGCATCTTCGGCGCATGTTTTGAAAAAAGTTGGAAAAAGTATTTGCATATTATCGCTGGAGCGGGTATTATATCCGAGCTGCCTGACGCAAGAGCGAAAGGCAAGGCAACGGGGTGTTAGCTCAGTTGGTTAGAGCGCCGGCCTGTCACGTCGGAGGTCGCGGGTTCGAGCCCCGTACTTCCCGCCAACGCAATTAAAGCCACGTCTTCGGACGTGGCTTTTTGCGTTTGATGCACTTTGTTTCGATAGAACGATCGCCCTGGCGCATCTTCGCCCAGAATCCCCGCCCCTTCGGGAACGCAAGTAAAATCTAATAAGCATATCTGTCTAAACAACAGCTTTGTTGCGCAACACCTGTTCAACGAGACAGGGGGTTAGGTTATACTAAATTGCACTGTAGGCCGCATCTGATGCATTTCGCTCCAAGCGCGGCACTCAGTGGATATCCGATTTACCATTTGGATGTCCTAGCGGTCATTTAGCGTCTCGACACAAGCTCGGCCCCGGAGCTCGTTCGAGCTGTTCGTATTCCTTGAAAGGGGAAAAATGGACATATCGAGGAAGACTGATTACGCCCTTCGTATGCTGGCGATGCTTGCCGAGGATCCGGAGCGTTTGCTTTCTGTTCGCACCGCTGCCGAAGAGGTCAATGTTCCGTATTCGTTTGCCCGCTCGATTCAGCACGGTTTGGTCCAGGCCGGTATTGTGGAGAGCCTGCGTGGCGTCCACGGTGGCATGCGTCTCAAGGTCAGTCCGGACGACGTCACCATTCGTCAGGTCGTCGAGGCCGTTCAGGGCCCTATGGTTATGAATGATTGCACCGCACCCGATGGCGACTGTGCGCGCATGGGCACGTGCTGCTATCATCCCCTGTGGGCCGGAGCTCAAGCGTTGATGCGCGACTACCTCGATTCCGTTTCGCTCGGCGACATCGTCGCTCACCGCCAGTTCCCGGCCGTCGATTCCAAATTCGCCGACCGCGACGCGTTTCCCGAGTACGCCACCTGTGCGTATACATGCCGGGAGGAATAGCGCCGCATAAGGAGCATAGATATGATTCAGGACCCCTTTCGTTCGATGATTCGTTCGGAAGGGGTCCTGCGTTATCGCGACCTTCCGTGGCGCCGCACGCGCGATCCGTACATCATTTGGCTTTCTGAGGTCATGTTGCAGCAAACACAGGTGCCACGCGTGGAGACGCGTATGCCGGCGTGGCTCGATCGCTTTCCGACCGTGCAGGCGCTTGCCCAAGCCGCGCCTTCCGATGTTTTGGACGCTTGGCAGGGCATGGGCTACAACCGACGCGCTCTGGCGCTCCACAAGGCCGCTCAGCGCGTTGTGGAGGACTGGGACGGTGAGTTTCCGCGTGAGACGCGTGACTTGGTCGCTCTGCCTGGTATTGGCCCGGCAACGGCGCAAGGTATCCGGTCGTTTGCGTTTGACCTTCCAGGCGTGTATCTGGAGACCAACGTGCGCACGGTCTTTCTGCATCACTTCTTTCCCGATGTACCGGCTGTTCCCGACCGCGAGCTGGTGCCGCTGATTCAGGCGGCCTGTCCGGCGGCCCCCGGTGCGGCGACCGACGAGATCGCTCCCTTTGCCGTGCCGCTCGATGATGCCGACACGCCGCGCGCGTGGTATTACGCGTTGCTGGATTACGGCGCATATCTAAAAAAGACGTTGCCCAATCCGTCCAGGCGCTCGGCGGGCTATAGCCGTCAATCAAAGTTTGAGGGCTCACGTCGCCAAAAGCGCGCGCATATCGTGCGCATGTTGCTGGCAGCGCGCGATGGCCAACCGGCGGGGATTACGCTTGCTGATGCCGTGGTGGGCGTTAACGATATGGAAGCGGCGGCTGGGCGCGGGCCGGTCGAGCGCGAGCTTGTCGCGGGCATTCTGGCCGACCTGGAGCGTGAGGGCTTTTGCCGAGCCGAGGGCGATCGCTGGCTGAGCATCTAGCCCGTGCAAATCTGAAGAACAGGATTGTAAGGTTTAGATTTCCGACATGAGGGCATCCTAAAGACGAGGCCGCTCGAAGCCTACGGGCGGCATGCGTTGAAGGGAAGTACACCTATGGATTTTGAGAATTCCCAAACCAAGAAGAACCTCGAGACCGCTTTTGCCGGTGAGTCCCAGGCACACACCAAGTATCGCTACTATGCCTCCAAGGCAAAGAAGGACGGCTACGTTCAGATCTCGAACATCTTTGCCGAGACGGCTGGCAACGAGTCCGAGCACGCCAAACTGTGGTTTAAGTATCTGCACGATGGCGCCGTTCCCGGCACTCTGGATAACCTGCGCGATGCCGCCGCGGGCGAGAACTACGAGTGGACCGAGATGTACGACGAGTTTGCCAAGACCGCCGATAAGGAGGGCTTTGCCGAGATCGCCGCGAAGTTCCGCGGCGTCGCTGCCGTCGAGAAGGCTCACGAGGAGCGCTACAACAAGCTCGTCGAGCGCATTGAGTCGGGTGAGGTGTTTGAGCGCGAGGGCGTAAAGGTGTGGAAGTGCCTGAACTGCGGGCACCTGCACGTTGGTGCCGAGGCGCCTGAGGTGTGCCCGGTGTGCAACCACCCGAAGGCGTACTTTGAGGAGCAGGTGGTGAACTACTAGCGCTTGGTGCCGGCTGCTGCGGAGCGCAGGGCGGGAGGCCGGATCGCCTTCCCTCCC
>CAJLJQ010000144.1:0-3233 GCA_905207015.1 uncultured Collinsella sp.
CGCTCTACCAGGGCACCAAGACCATCGACAACATCGAATCCGGCCTCAAGCCGGGCGGCACGCTCATCCTCATCATCGAGGCGCGCGAGGGCGGGGTCCAGGCATTCCTGCAGGTGGCGCCCGAGCTTGCGCTCGAGGCCGCCGCGCGCGTGGATGCCGACCGTGCCGCAGGCAAGCCGCTGCCCCCGCTTGCGGGCGTGCCGCTGGCCATCAAGGACAACATGAACCTTGTGGGTACGCGCACCACCTGCGCTTCCCGCATGCTTGCGGACTACCAGAGCGTCTACACTGCCACCTGCGTCCAGCGCATGCTCGATGCCGGCTGCCTGCCCATGGGCAAGGCCAACATGGACGAGTTTGCCTTTGGCAGCTCCACCGAGAGCTCGGCGTTCCACCGCACCAATAACCCTTGGGATACCGAGCGCGTGCCCGGCGGCTCCTCGGGCGGCTCCGCTGCAGCCGTCGCCGCGGGCGAGGTCGCGCTCTCGCTGGGCTCGGACACCGGCGGCTCCATTCGCCAGCCGGCGTCGCTGTGCGGCGTGGTGGGCTTTAAGCCCACGTATGGCGCCGTGAGCCGTTACGGCGTGGTTGCCTTTGGCTCGTCGCTCGACCAGGTGGGGCCCTTTGGCCGCACGGTCGAGGATGTTGCGCTGGCCATGAACGCGCTTACCGGCGCGGGCCACGATCCGTACGACTGCACCAGCCAGGATTGCGCCGTCGACTTTACCGAGCACCTCAACGACAGCATCGAGGGCAAGCGCGTGGGCATTATCCCCGCGTTTATGGAGGCCGAGGGCCTGACGCCCGAGGTCAAGGCCGCTGTTCAGCGCGCCGCCCAGGAGCTGCAGAACCAGGGCGCCGAGCTGGTCGAGGTCGACCTGCCGCACCTGGATGCCGCCATCGCCGCCTACTACGTCATCGGCCCGGCCGAGGCGTTCTCCAACCTGGCCCGCTTCGACGGCATTCGCTACGGCTATCAGGAGGAGGGCTGCGCCAACCTGTCCGACCAGAGCTCGCTGTCGCGCGCCCACGGCTTTGGCGCCGAGGCCAAGCGCCGTCAGATGCTCGGCGCCTACCTGCTGAGCTCGGGCGTGTACGACAAGTACTACTACGCTGCGCAAAAGGCCCGTACGCTCATCACGCGGGACTACGACGCCGCGTATGCCAAGGTGGACACCATCCTCATGCCCGCCTCGCCGCGCACGGCCTTTAAGTTTGGCGAGATCAGCGACCCCACGCAGATGTACCTCTCCGACCTGTACACCATCTCGCTCAACATTTGCGGCAACGGCGGCATCTCGGTGCCGCTGGGCCTGGGCGAGGACACTCAGCTGCCCGTTTCTGCCCAGCTGGTGGGTCCGGCGTTTAAGGACCGTCAGCTGCTCACGTTTGCCCGCGCCCTGGAGCGCGGCTTTGCCGATGCCGCCACGGGTGCGCCCGTGCTTTCCGTCGCGCCCGATTTTGCCGGGAAGGGAGGCGAGCTGTAATGAAGGAGCTTTCCGAGGTCCTGCAGGATTGGGAGGCCGTGATCGGCCTGGAGATCCATACCGAGCTCACCGCACTCGATACCAAGATGTTCTGCAACTGCAAGCTCAGCCACGATGACGAACCCAACGCCAACGTGTGCCCGGTGTGCCTGGGCCTGCCCGGCGCCCTGCCGGTGCCCAACAAGCGCGCCATCGAGAGCATCGTCAAGGCCGGTCTCGCCACCAACTGCGAGATCCAGCGCCACTCGATGTTCTACCGCAAGCACTACTTCTATCCCGATATGGCCAAGAACTTCCAGACTACGCAGGGTCCGGTTGCCTTTGCCATGTACGGTCACCTGGATCTGGATGTGACCGGTCGCGGTGCCGCCGAGCGCCCCGACTGCGCGTTTGGCGAGGCCGAGGCCCAGAGTCTGGCGAGCGCCTCGGCCAACGCCGAGGGCCTGTCCACGTCCATGTCCTCCACGATGCGCGAGGGCAATCAGCGCGCCGGACACTTGGCCAGCTATGACGCGTCCAATATGACCATGCCCGAGCGTCGCGAGGACGGTTCCTACACGGTGCCCATTCGCATCCTGCGCATCCATATGGAAGAGGACGCCGCCAAGATGGTGCACGTGGGCGGTGCCGAGGGCCGCATTACCGCCGCTGCCGAGTCGCTCGTCGACTACAACCGCTGCGGCACGCCTCTGATCGAGCTCGTCACCGAGCCCGATCTGCGCACGCCCGAGGAGGCTCGCCTGTTTATGGAGAAGCTCCGTCGCATCTTTGTGACGCTGGGCATTTCGGACTGCTCCATGGAAAAGGGTTCCATGCGCTGCGATGGCAACGTGTCGCTGCGCCGCCGCGGCGAGACCAAGCTGGGCACCAAGACCGAGCTCAAGAACCTCAACTCGTTTAAGAGCCTGCATGACGGCCTTGCCTACGAGATCTGCCGCCAGGCTGAGGTGCTCGAGGAGGGCGGCATTATCTATCAGGAGACCCGCCACTGGGAGCCTAGCCGCAAGCGCACCGTGGTCATGCGCGTCAAGGAGACGGCCGACGACTATCGCCTGTTCCCCGATCCCGACCTGGCGCCGTTCGATCTGGACGACGAGTTCATCGACCGCTGCCGAGGTGAGATTCCCGAGCTGCCCGATGCCAAGCGCGCCCGTTTTGAGGCCGACTTTGGCATTAAGACGGCCGACGCTGAGCAGATTGCCGGCGACCCCGAGTTTGCCGACTTCTTTGAGGCCGCCGCTGCCGGTATGGCTGGCAAGGAGGCCCAGACGGTCGCAAACTTGCTGGTCAACGAGATGATCGCCTACCTTAAGGGCGCGGGCGTGTCGCTGGCCGAGTCCGGCATCGTGCCGGCTCAAGTGGCGGCGCTTGCCAAGCTGCTGGCGACCGATGCCATCAGCTCCAACCAGGCGCACGAGGTCTTTGAGGCCATGGCCCAGACCGGTGACGATCCCAACAAGATCGTCGACGAGCGTGGTATGCGTCAGGTGAGCGATGCCGGCGCGCTGCAGCCGATCGTGGACGAGGTGCTGGCAAACTGTGCCGATCAGGCGCAGCAGTATCGTGACGGCAACCAGAAGGTTATCGGCTTTTTGGTGGGCCAGTGCATGAAGGCGAGCCGCGGTAAGGGCAACCCGAAGCTCTTCAACGAGTTGCTGAGAACGTCGCTCTCGTAAACGGGAACCCGGGAGCCCCGGCAGGGCGGGTGCTTCCTCAAAATTTCAAACAGTCCTGCGCAAGACGAAG
>CAJLJQ010000145.1:0-3128 GCA_905207015.1 uncultured Collinsella sp.
ATGGTGTGACCAACCATCTGGGGGAAGATGGTGGACGCGCGGGACCAGGTCTTCACGACGTCCTTCTTGCCAGCCTCGTTCATCGCGGTGATACGCGAGAGAAGGCGAGTCTCCACGAACGGGCCCTTTTTGAGACTTCTGCTCATAAGTGCTTTCTCCTAAAACTCGGTATCCGAAATTACTTCTTACGGCGACGAATGATGTGCTGGTTCGAGACCTTCTTCTTCTTGCGCGTACGAAGGCCCTTCGTCGGCTTACCCCAGGGGGTAACAGAGGGACGACCAGAGGTGTGGTTCTTGCCCTCGCCACCGCCGTGCGGGTGGTCGACAGGGTTCATGACGGTACCGCGGACGGTCGGGCGCACGTTCATGTGACGCTTACGGCCGGCCTTGCCGATGACGATGTTGGCGTGATCGGCGTTGCCGACCTCACCGACGGTGGCGCGGCAGGTAACGAGGATGCGACGCATCTCGGAGGAAGGCATACGGACGATGGCGTACTTGCCCTCCTTACCCATCAGCTGGCAGGAGTTACCGGCGGAACGGGCGATAGCGGCGCCCTTGCCCGGCTGGAACTCAACGGCGTGGATGAGCGTACCGACGGGGATGTCGGCGAGGGGCAGAGCGTTGCCCGGCTTGATGTCGGCGTCAGAACCGGACATGATGGTCTGACCGACCTCGAGGCCCTTGGGGGCCAAGATGTAGCGCTTCTCACCGTCAGCGTAGTGCAGCAGAGCGATGCGAGCGGAACGGTTCGGATCGTACTCGATCGTGGCAACCTTGGCGGGCACGCCGTCCTTGTTGCGCTTGAAGTCGATCACGCGGTAACGACGCTTCACGCCGCCGCCCTGGTGGCGGGTGGTGATGCGGCCGTTGTTGTTACGACCGGCCTTCTTGGGCAGGGGCTCGAGAAGAGACTTCTCGGGCTTGGTGCAGGTGATCTCAGAGAAATCGGAGATCGTCTGCCAACGCCTACCAGCGGAGGTCGGCTTAAGGTGCTTTACAGCCATTACAATCCCTTTCAATAGGAATCCGTTAGCCATCGCAGACAGGGATTCGAGGTTCTGCCTCGGGTGCGATGACACCGGACGTATACACGGTTCCGGGCGTGTCCATTTTATACGCCCGAAACCTTGAGCTCTCGCCTCCCCTATTTGGGAGGCATGAGCTCACTCAACAGCAGCGAGTCTTAGGCCTGGTTGCCAAAGACCTCGATGGTGTCGCCCTCGGCCAGCGTGACGATGGCCTTCTTCCAAGAACGGGTCTTGCCGGCGACATAGCGCACGCGCTTGGTCTTGGGCTTGACCGTCAAGGTGTTCACGCGAACGACCTTGACGCCGAAGATCTCCTCGACAGCGTCCTTGATCTGATACTTGTTAGCATCCTTGGCGACCTCGAACGTGTACTTGTTCTGCTCCATGCCGGAGAAGGAACGCTCGGACACGATCGGACGGATGATGATCTCGTGGGCGGTCATTTATGCAAGCACCTCCCCGAAGTGAGCGGCGATGTCGGCGGGCATCAGCACAGCGTTGTTGTTGACGAGATCGTAGGTGTTGGCCTCGTCAGCGGTGATGATGAACGTCTTGGGAATGTTGCGGAACGACAGGTAGGCGTTGACGTCCTCATCGCGAACGATGATGGTCAGACGCTTGCCCTCAAGGCCGAGAGCCTTGAGCATGGCAACGGCAGCCTTGGTGGAAGGCTTCTCGAAGCCGTAGTCGTCGACGAGCACGAGCTCGCCATCGGTCAGCTTGGCGGACAGCGCGGAGCGCATAGCCAGCTTGACCTCCTTGTTGTTCATACGCTTAGCGTAGGAACGGGGCTTGGGGGCGAAGACGACGCCACCGTGACGCCACTGGGCAGCACGGATGGAACCCTGGCGGGCACGGCCGGTGCCCTTCTGACGCCAAGGCTTCTTGCCGCCACCGGAAACCTCAGAGCGACCCTTAGCAGACTGGGTGCCCTGACGCCAAGAGGCCATCTGGCACTTGACGATGTGGTGCATAACGTGGATGTTCGGCTCGATGCCGTACACCTCAGCGGCGAGCTCGGCCTCGGCGACCTTCTTGCCCTCGCTGTTCTTTACTTCAAACTTTGCCATTTAAGTGTTCTCCTTGGTATGACGCTGGGCTAAATGGGCTGGGCCCTTAGGCCATACGGATGGCGACGAGACCATTCTTGGCACCCGGGACAGCGCCCTTGACCAAGATGAGGTTCTGCTCGGCATCGATGCGGACAACGGAAAGGTTCTTGACGGTAACGCGCTCGTTACCCATGTGACCGGCCATCTTGACGCCCTTGAGGACGCGCGCAGGATAGGCGCACTGACCGATAGAACCGGGGTGACGCTGGAAGTGAGAACCATGCGTCATAGGACCGCGGCGCTGACCCCAGCGCTTGATGCGACCCTGGAAGCCCTTACCCTTGGAGGTACCGATGACGTCGACCTTCTCGACATCAGCGAAATCAGCGACGGTGACGACCTCGCCGACCTTGTGCTCCTCGCCGTTCTCGACGCGGACCTCACGAAGGAAACGGACAGGCTCGACGCCAGCCTTGGCGAAGTGACCAGCCATGGGCTTGTTCACGTTCTTGGCCTTGATGTCGCCGAAACCGATCTGGACGGCGTCATAGCCGTCGGTTGCCTGAGTTTTAACCTGCGAGACAGCGCAGGGGCCAGCCTGGATGACCGTGACGGGAACGACGTTATCGTCCTCGTCCCAAACCTGGGTCATGCCAATCTTGCGGCCGAGAATCATGCTGATCAAGATATGATCCCAACTCTCGCGTGGTCTTGGGACAATGCGTACACCACCGAGCGTACGCCCCTAGAGGACCACTACTTACACGACGTGCTCCCCAGTCTTGTATTACGCCCGGACTACCTGACAACCCTATTAAGCAGGCATTTTGTCCAGCCAGAATACTCCCCTGGTTTCACACAGCTGTTTAGTATACACGGCTGCGGGCGTATCCATCGAGATTCATATTTCACTCACATTGTTTACGCAGGTAAAGTGCGTGGATGGCTCCCGAGCACGGCGGAGGGCCGGAGAAATATATTAAGGTCCCTGCTCTACAGTCCTGCGCAAGACGGAGAGCACATTAAGTGCTCTCCTTTGCGTG
>CAJLJQ010000146.1:0-3110 GCA_905207015.1 uncultured Collinsella sp.
CCTCGTACTCCAGGCGCTCGCGCACCAGCTCGTCGGGGTTGCCGCCCAGCAGGATGTCGGTACCACGACCGGCCATGTTAGTAGCGATGGTCACGGCGCCGTAGCGTCCGGCCTGGGCAACGATATGAGCCTCGCGCTCGTGATGCTTAGCGTTGAGGACCTCGTGCGCGATGCCGCGCTTGGTAAGGGCAGCCGACAGCTTCTCGGAGCTTTCGATGGAGACGGTGCCCACCAGGACCGGCTGGCCCTTGGCGTGACGTCGCTCGACGTCGTCGGCAACGGCGTTGTATTTGGCCTGGATGGTGCGGTACACCAGGTCCTCGTGGTCAACACGCTGCACGGGCTTGTTGGAGGGGATGACCTCGACGGGTAGCTTGTAGATCTCGCGGAACTCGGCATCCTCGGTGAGTGCCGTACCGGTCATGCCGGAGAGCTTGTCATACAGACGGAAGTAGTTCTGCAAGGTGATGGTGGCCAGCGTCTGGTTCTCCTCGCGCACGAGCACGCCCTCTTTGGCCTCGATGGCCTGATGCAGGCCCTCGGAGTAGCGGCGGCCTTCCATGATGCGGCCGGTGAACTCGTCGACGATCTTGACCTCGCCGTTGGTGACCACGTACTGCTTGTCGCGGTGGAACATGTACTGGGCCTTCAGCGCCTGCTGCAGGTGGTTGACCAGTTGGCCAGAGAGATCGGCATAGATGTCATCGATACCCAGACGGCGCTCAATCTTCTTAAGGCCGCGCTCGGTGGCGGCGATAGTGTGCTTGGCCTCGTCCATGACGTAGTCGCCCGTGGGCTCGACGTCCTCGGTGGCGGTGAGCATGTCGTGCGAGACATCCTCGCCGCGCTCAAGGCCGCGCACGGCACGCGCGAAGTCCTTGTAGGTGCTGGCGGACTTGGTGCCGGCACCCGAGATGATGAGCGGGGTACGTGCCTCGTCGATCAGGATGGAGTCGACCTCGTCGACGATGGCGTAGTTGTGGCCGCGCTGCACGCGCTGCTCGGGGCGGGTGACCATGTTGTCGCGCAGGTAGTCGAAACCGAACTCGGAGTTGGTGCCGTAGGTGACGTCTGCCTGGTAGGCCGGACGCTTGAGCTCGAGCGGCATGTTGTTCTGGAGCAGACCGACGGTCATGCCCAGGTACTTGTAGATGCGGCCCATCCACTCGGAGTCGCGCTTGGCAAGGTAATCATTGACGGTAACGACGTGCACGCCCTTGCCGGCAATAGCGTTGAGGTAGCCGGCCAGCGTGGAGACGAGCGTCTTGCCTTCGCCGGTCTTCATCTCGGCGATATGCCCCTCGTGCAGCGCCATGGCGCCGATGAGCTGTACGTCAAAGTGACGCATGCCCGTGATGCGCTTGGAAGCCTCGCGCACGGTGGCAAAAGCCTCGGGGAGCATGTCGTCGAGCGACTCGCCGTTGGCGTAACGCTCGCGGAACTTATCGGTCTGGCCGCGGAGTTCCTCCTCGGTCATCTTCTCAAACTGGGGCTCAAGACCGTTGATCTGGTCGACGATCTTGTAGTAGCGCTTAAGGTCCTTATCGGATCCAAAGGACAGCAGCTTTGACATGAATCCCATGTGGTTTTCCTTTTTGGCCATCGCCCACGCCGTGCAGCTGCGGGCGAGTTAAACACAGATGATTGTACTTTAGCCAAACAAGGCGCGGCCTATACGGTCGACCTCGACCGCCACGTAATAACTATGACCAACCTGCCACAATGGGACAGGTTTATTTTGGCAAGTTTTATCTGAGCAAACGCCGTCTATCTGCCATTTGGTGCCACGGGGACAGGTTAGCTTGCACCAATAAAAAGAAAAGGGCCGCGCACCCAAATGGATGCACGGCCCTTATGCCATGAATGCGAGCGATTCCGCGGCGAGCTATTTACTCAGCAGCCTCGGTGGTCTCGGCCTCGGCAGCGGCCTCCTCGACGGGAGCCTCCGCGGGAGCCTCGGCGGCCTGCTTGGCAGCCTCCTCGGCGAACTTAGCAGCACGCTTAGCCTTCTCGGCAGCCTTAGCCTCAGCGGCGGCCTTGCGAGCGGCCTCGGCCTCAGCAGCCTTGGCGGCCTTGGCAGCCTTGGCCTCCTCAGCCTTCTTGAGCTGGGCGGCAGCGGCGCCACCGAACTTGTCGGCGAAGCGCTGGACGCGTCCACCGGTGTCGACGAACTTCTGCTGGCCGGTGTAGAACGGGTGGCACTCGTTGCAAAGCTCAACCTTCATCTCGGACACGGTAGCGTGCGTCTTGAAGGTGTTGCCGCAGGAGCACGTCACCGTGCACTCGACATACTGGGGATGGATACCCTGCTTCATGGTAGGACTCCTTATTGGTCAGGCGCTGGTTACCGATCAGCGCATAAGGCGTCTTGGTTTCCGACCAAGACAACAAACTCGGCTATGGTACCACGGCGCCGCGTGTCCCACAAAAGGTTCACGGTCTTTTCGGAACGACACGAATCTGACCCATCGAAACACATCTCCACCGTTCCTTCAACTGGGAAAATGCCGTCCCCGGGGCCTGAGAAGGGCCCCGGGGACGTTCGACTGACTGCGGGAACGGCCTTTCCGCTCAATGTGTTCGGCTGAGATCGGAAATCAACCAAACTGAACTAGGTTCAGTTGACATGGTTAAAAACGGGGGCGACGCTTTTGCGTCGCCCCTCGTCCCAGCCGGTTGCTTTAGTTGTACACGCGGTAGTTACACTTGAACTGGGTTATGTGTCCATAGCTGGAGCGGTACCAACCCGACGTATAGCTGATTACTTCTGGGCCTAGATATTCGTATCTCTTGTTGTAGCGAAGCTGACGGTAGGTCGTGTCGTACTCTGCTACGTAAAACGTGTCTCCAGAGAAGGCTTTGTACCGGTCTTTAACCGTCGAAGCCATGTACGCAGGTTCGACATCGCCTTTCTCCCCGTTGAGCGCATAGACGGGTGCCGCGATTCCGCATAAAGCCGTTGCCACGAGGATGGCGTAGACAGCCATGCGCGACGCATTGGACTTCAGCTGTTCAAACAGTTTCATGTCATTCACCTCCCTCGTATGTATCGAGATATTCCTGCTTGAGCGTCTGCGAGGACGACTTGATCTTTTCCACGAGCGTGCCGG
>CAJLJQ010000147.1:0-2969 GCA_905207015.1 uncultured Collinsella sp.
CCACCGCGACGGCTCCGGTCGTGGCGGAGCTTGCCCGCGTGCTGCCGATTACCCGTACGGTGGTCGACGAGACCGTGCGCGAGAACTTGCAACTCGAGGATGACCGAGATCTTGCGAGCCGCGAGAACCGCCTGGTGTCAATCGTGGCGACGGGGGAGAAGACCGTCATCTACGTCAACTCGCGCGACCAGTCAGTGGCGCTTGCTAAGACGCTGCGCAAGCGGGTACCCGATTGCGCGGCCCGCATCGCGTTCTATAACGCGGGGCTTGCGCGCTCCGATCGTCGCCGTGTCGAGGAAGCGTTTCGTGACGGAAGCCTCAGCTGCATCGTCTCGACCTCTGCCTTTGGTGAGGGCGTCAACCTTCCCGATATCCGCCATGTCGTGCTCTACCACATGCCCTTTGGCGCCATCGAGTTCAACCAGATGAGCGGACGCGCCGGTCGCGATGGACAGCCCGCCGTGATTCACCTGCTCTATTCGTCGCGTGACGCTCGCATTAACGAGCGCCTGCTCGACTGTTACGCGCCCGAGCGCGATGAGCTTGTCACGCTCTATCGAGCGCTGCAGACCATGTGGCGCTCCAACCGTGGCAAGACGGGGGACGATTCATTCTGCGCAAGCGATATCGACATTGCGCAGATGTGCCTTGCCATCGATGCTCGCACGCCGGTCGACGAACGCTCGGTGGAAAGCGGCCTGGGAATCTTCGAAGAGCTTGGTTTCTGTCGCGTTTCGGGGTTTGACGACACCCGTCGCATCGCGATGGCCGAAAACCCTGGCCGCGTGCAATTGAGCAGGTCAATTCGCTATTTGGAGGGCTTGCGCTCGCGCATGGAGTTCTCGGCTTTCCGGAGCTGGGCGCTCGATTCGTGCGCTTCTGATATGCTAGCCAAAGTTAACCGCCCGATCGTACCGCGGGCCTAGGGGAAGGGGACCTCGATGGATGCCGCAGCCCGTACCGCCCATGATTCCACCCTCCAGCCGTTTTCGGAGATGGAGCACTATAAGCATGCCGATGAACTGCCGCCCGAGATTATGGCGGACAGCTACGACAAGCTGGAGCGCCTGTGCCTCAAATATATGAATGAGGACGACTTTTCTAAGGTGGAGCAGGCCTATTGCTTTGCTGCCGAGAAGCACTGCAACCAAAAGCGCCGCTCGGGCGAGATGTACATCAACCATCCCGTCGAGGTGGCCATCATTTTGGCCGATCTCAAGATGGACTGCGATGTGGTGTGCGCCGCGCTGCTGCACGATACCGTCGAGGATACCGAGACCTCGCTTGCTGATGTTTCCGGCCTGTTTGGCGATACGGTGGCTGAGCTCGTCGATGGCGTGACCAAGCTCACCAACATCGAAGTCGACAGCATGGACGAGAAACAGGCGCTCACGCTGCGAAAGATGTTCCTCGCCATGTCCAAGGACATCCGCGTCATCATCGTTAAGCTTGCCGACCGTCTGCACAACATGCGCACCCTTGCAGCCCTGCGTGAGGACCGTCGCCTGTTTAAGGCCCGCGAGACCATGGACGTGTATGCGCCCCTGGCCGACCGTCTGGGCATGAGCTCTATTAAGTGGGAGCTCGAGGATCTGTCCTTCTTCTATTTGGAGCCCGACGCCTACCAGCGCATCGCGCGCATGGTAGCCGAGTCGCGCGAGGTCCGTGAGCGCTATCTGGCCGAGACCATCAAGACACTCACCGACGAACTCAACCGCATTGGCCTGGAGGACTACCAGATTAATGGCCGTTCCAAGCACTATTGGTCCATCTACCAAAAGATGAAGCGCAAGGGCAAGGAATTTTCCGAGATCTACGACCTGGTGGCACTGCGCGTCATCACGCATTCGGTGCGCGATTGCTACTCCACGCTCGGTGCGGTGCATACGCTGTGGCACCCCATGCCCGGTCGTTTTAAAGACTATATCGCCATGCCCAAGGTCAATAACTACCAGTCGCTTCATACGACGGTTATCGGCCCCACGGCCCGTCCGCTCGAGATTCAGATTCGAACCTACGAGATGCACGAGCAGGCCGAGTACGGCATTGCCGCCCACTGGCTCTATAAGAAGTCGGGCGGATCGTCTGCGTCTAAGACCAATGATGCCCAGCGTCTGGACGACCAGATTAACTGGCTCAAGCATTCGCTCGATTGGGCGGCGTCTGACGAAATCACCGATGCCAAGGAATACCTGCACTCGCTGAAGGTCGACTTGTTTGACCAGGAGATTTTTGTCTTTACGCCCAAGGGCGAGGTCATGGCGCTTCGTGCCGGCTCTACACCGCTCGACTTTGCCTACGCCGTCCATACCGAGGTCGGCAACCACTGCGTCGGTGCCAAGATCAACGGTGCGGTGGCGCCGCTCACGCACGAGATCAAGACGGGTGACCGTGTCGAGATTTTGACCAACAAGAGCTCTAAGCCGTCGCGCGATTGGCTCAAGATCGTCAAGACACCTTCGGCCAAGTCAAAGATTCGCCGTTACTTCGCCGCCGCGACCAAAGACGATGACGCTGCTGCCGGCCGCGATATACTGGCCAAGGACCTGCGCAAGCGCGGGTATGGCATCTCTACGCCGCGCTCGACGCGTGCGCTCAACGCCGTGGCGGAGCAGTTTAACTACAAGCAGCTCGAGGACCTGTTTGCCGCCGTTGGTGCGGGTAAAGTCGCCCCGCGTGCCGTTGGCAATAAGGTCGAGCAAATCTTGGACCCCAAACCCGAGGAACAGCTCACCAAGGCCGAAGCCATTGCCGAGGTCGTCAAGCAGCCTGCCCGCGGCTCCAACCGCAAGCCGCAAAAGCGCGGCAAGAGCGCCAGCAACGGCATTATCGTCAAGGGCGAGAGCAACAGCGGCCTGCTGGTCCGTCTGGCCCATTGCTGCAACCCCGTGACGGGCGACGACATCGTCGGCTTCATCACGCGCGGTCGTGGCGTTTCGGTGCATCGCGCCAACTGCCCCAACGTCAAG
>CAJLJQ010000148.1:0-2958 GCA_905207015.1 uncultured Collinsella sp.
CACCCCGGCGCTCTGCGCCACGCTGGCTCTGCGCGGCTATTATGCCGTGGAAGAGCTGGAACTGTTCCGCTCCATCAAGGGCCACATGTCCGGCCATCCCGACATGGTGAACGTCAAGGGCGTGGATATGTCCACCGGCTCCCTGGGCCAGGGCATTTCCGCCGCCGTGGGCATGGCCGTTGCCGCCAAGCACTGGGGCGATACTTATCGCACGTACGCCCTGCTGGGTGATGGCGAGAGCGAGGAGGGCCAGGTCTGGGAGGCCGCCATGTTTGCCGGCAACCAGCAGCTCGATAACCTCTGCGTGATCGTCGACCACAACGGCCTTCAGATTGACGGTCCCGTCGAGGAGGTCAACGACCCCATGCCGCTCGCCGACAAGTTCCGCGCGTTCAAGTTCCACGTGGTTGAGCTCGCCGACGGCAACGACTTCGACCAGATCCGCGCCGCCTTTGCCGAGGCTCGCGCCACCAAGGGGCAGCCGACCGCCATTATCGCCGAGACCACAAAGGGCAAGGGCGTGTCCTTTATGGAGAACCAGGTTGGCTGGCACGGCAAGGCCCCCAACGATGAACAGTTTGAGCAGGCCATGGCAGAGCTCACGGCCGCCGGAGAGGAGCT
The DNA here is from genome assembly GCA_905207015.1 of uncultured Collinsella sp. Lineage (GTDB taxonomy): Bacteria > Actinomycetota > Coriobacteriia > Coriobacteriales > Coriobacteriaceae > Collinsella. Next base: position 622 of record CAJLJQ010000148.1, read on the forward strand.
CTAGGATGGCAGACGTCAAGAAAATCGCCACGCGTGTAAGCTACGGCGAGGCCCTCGTCGAGCTTGCCAACGAGCACGATGACTTTGTGGTCCTCGACGCCGACCTGGCCGCCGCCACGCAGACCGGTAAGTTTAAGGCCGCTTGCCCCGACCGCTTCTTCGATGTGGGCATTGCCGAGAGCAACCTGATGGGCGTCGCCGCCGGTATCGCGACCACTGGTCGTGTTGCCTTCGCGAGTACCTTTGCCATGTTCGCTGCCGGTCGCGCCTTTGAGCAGGTCCGCAACTCCATCGGCTACCCGCACCTCAACGTCAAGATCGGCGCCACGCACGCCGGTATTTCGGTCGGCGAGGACGGCGCCACGCATCAGTGCTGCGAGGATATCGCCCTCATGCGCGTCATCCCCGGCATGACCGTGATCGTTCCCGCCGACGACGTCGAGGCCCGCGCCGTGACGCGCGCCGCCTACGAGTGCGACGGCCCGGTGTACATGCGCTTCGCCCGTTTGGCCTCGCCGGTTATCAACGACCCCGAGACCTACAAGTTCGAGTTGGGTAAGGGCATTGTCATGCGCGAGGGCGCCGATGTGACCATCATCGCTTGCGGTCTGATGGTCGGCGAGGCCCTCGAGGCCGCCGAGCAGCTCGCTGCCGAGGGCATCGACGCCGAGGTCATCAACATGCACACCATCAAGCCCATCGACGCCGACCTGGTCGTCAAGAGCGCTACCAAGACCGGCCACGTCGTGACCGTCGAGGAGCACTCCGTGATCGGTGGTCTGGGCAGTGCCGTCGCCGACGTCCTGTGCGAGCAGTGCCCGACGCCGCTCAAGAAGATTGGCGTCAACGACACCTTCGGCGAGTCCGGCCCGGGTGCCGAGCTCCTGCACAAGTACGGCCTGGACGCCGCCAACATCGTGGCGACCACCAAGGAGTTCTTGGCATAAGGCAAGACGAGGCAAAGTATCGCGTCGACAACCGCAAACAAGCCAGAACAGGGGCGTCCTCAAAGAGGGTGCCCCTGTTTATGCTGAATTTATATTAGAGTCCTGCCAAGCAAAGTTCCCATGGGGAAACGAGCCCATCCCAACAAAGTGCAATTCAGACCCTTCCAATTTTGTATGCGCAGCATCTCAAGTTGGTGCGTCGGCCCCATAGTAGCCGCAGGCCGGGCGCAGGGTTACCTCCCAAATCTTTCCGCAGCGCAGGCCGGCGTTTGTCCGCAGCTCCGCAGGAGCAGGACAAATGCCGGCCATGCGCGAGGACGATTTGGGAGGTAACCCTGCGCCCGGTCGGTGAGACCCAAACCCCGCCATGCTTCTTATGTGCAGTAAAGCTAATGCTGCTAAAATACAAAGCGCTCATGTAGTTTAAACGCACGACGATAAGGAGCACCAGTGGGTAACCACTTCCGTACCTCCGGTGCGGGCGATGATGTCCCCAAGACGCAGACGGGCGTCCAGGGCAGTCGTTTCGCCACTCCGGATTCAGAGGGCCAGCCTGTTGCTCAGGCCCCCGATCAGCCGGCAGATCAGGCACAGCCGGCATCCGATCCCTTTGCCTACAATCCCACCAGCGATGTCGCGCTTTCCGGCACGGCGGGTTTTGAGCCCGTTCAGGCCGTGACCGCTCGCGTGGAGCAGCCTCAGGCTGGCGCCGCCACGCCGCAGCCTACCATGGCCGGCATTCCCGACCCCATGGCCCCTGCGACGCCGGTTCCTCAGCCTGCGCAGTCCGGTCTCTTTGCCGCTATTCCTGATCCCACGCAGCCTGCTGCCCCGGTGGTCGAGAGCGATCAGGCCGCCGAGGTCGCAAGCCTCGATAACGCGCTCAACAACCCCGATTTTACGTCGGTGTTTGCGCCCATCGATCCGCAAGCCAGCCGCAAGAAGATGGCCAAGCAGGCCGGTGTCGAGCCCGTCATCCTTATGGAGCATGTCACCAAGATCTATCCGGCACAGCCCAACAAGCCTGCACTCGACGACATCAACATCGAGATCTATCCGGGCGAGTTCGTCTTCCTGGTCGGTCATTCCGGCTCGGGTAAGACCACGCTGCTGTCGACGCTCAACCGCGACGTCAAGCCGACGAGCGGCCGCATCTTGGTTGCCGGTCAGGACCTCATGAAGATCAAGAACCGCAAGGTTCCGTTCCTGCGCCGCCAGATTGGCGCCGTGTTCCAGGACTTTAAGCTTCTGCCGCAAAAGACCGCCTACGAAAACGTGGCGTTTGCCCTGCAGTGCATCGGCAAGCCCAAGGGCGTCATTCGCAGCCAGGTGCCCGAGGTGCTGCGTCTGGTCGGTCTGGCCGATCAGATGGACTCGCTGCCCGACCAGC
>CAJLJQ010000149.1:0-2896 GCA_905207015.1 uncultured Collinsella sp.
CTGGTGATCTCCGCCTTGAGAGGGCGGCGTCCTAAACCGCTAGACGAACGGGCCATATGTAGCAAATGCAATGGCTGGGATGGAGGGAGTCGAACCCCCATTGACGGAACCAGAATCCGCTGTCCTGCCATTAGACGACATCCCAATGACTGCATCGCTGCGCTCGGCTGTGCCTTTGCGCAAGAAAGAAATATACGGGAAGTACCGCCGTGACGCAAGCCCCAATTTTGACTTTTTTAAAATTCAGTCAAATTGGCCTAATTTAGTCCAACCCGTGAAGGACCTGTGAAGCCGACCGCTGTACACGAAGGGCAAAACGCCGCGAGCGGTAGCCGTCAACCGTTGGCAGATTCTACCGCGAAAACGATAGCACCAGGCAACACAATCGAAGCATCAATGATCACGTAGATATCGAGGCGCCATGGACGAAGAGCTTGATTACCTATGGGAGACCCTGGGCCTCGAGATCACTGCTGACCTTTGGCCCGAACGGGACAAAATCCATCCCACTCTGCGCCCCGCCATCACGGTGATGCAGGCAAAATACCGCCGTGCATCCTTTTTGATCATGCGGATGTCATGGCACGCGGGACTCCCCGACCTTAAGCGAATCCAGGCAAGCCTCGTCGAGCTGTCCGGTATGCCGACCGTCATATCCGAGGCGCACCTGGAGCAGCGCCAGCGCGAGCGACTGCAACAGCAGCGGATCCCCTTTATCTGCCCCGGCGTTCAGGCATATCTGCCCTTTATGGACGAGGAGTACTGGAGCGGCAAGCCCAACAAGCACGTAAAGGTCTACGATCCGCACGAATGGGCGCAGTTGGAGGACTGACTGGGGCAAGCCTGCCGGCGGAAAGTGCGTCCCAGATTTCAAGCTCAAACCGGTCCCCACTTTCCCATCGAGCCCTCAACCGGAAACCGTATCCCGTAATCGAAGCTCAAAACGGGTCGCACTTTCCGCAGCCGCTACAGCAACGCCTCGACCCAAGCCGATTCCCTAAAGCCGGGAATCGCAAAGTCGTCGCCCACCAACAGCGGACGCTTGACCAGCATGCCGTCGGTCGCCAGCAGCTCGTAGCACTCCCGATCCGTCATGCCCGCATCTAGACGCGCCTTCAGGCCCAGCTCTCGATATTTCATGCCCGACGAATTAAAGAAGCGCCGCACCGGCAGCCCCGAACGAGCAGTCCAGGTCGCAAGCTCATCAGCCGTGGGATTGTCCAAAACGATATCGCGGTCGATATACTCAACCCCATGTTCGTCCAGCCATGCCTTAGCCTTTTTACAGGTCGAGCACTTGGGATATTCAACAAACAGTACGGTCATGGAAATCCTCCGAATATAGATCGGCCAACGCAGGCACACGCCACACGAGGCGCCTTCGCATGATGGGCCAATTGTAGCCCACGGGTCACACGCTAAACGAACCGTACCCCGAATCCGCGTTTGATGAACGGCAGCAGCTCCATTGCCTCGGGCGTGATATGACCCGCAACGTTCATGCGCTCGTCACCGGGAAGATCGACCCGCGCAATCTCAAGCTCGCCTTCGTAGCGCCCATAGCCGCTATTGCTCACAGCGATCGACCCCGTCTTTCGTGACAGGCCGGCACCGGCATCCATCGGCACGGAATCCGGCTTAAGCGTCGTACGCGACTCCTGAGACCTAAAGATGAGGGTGCTCGAATCGGGTCGGTCGTGATGAATCTGCCCACGTACATAGGCATAACCGGGCTCAAGCTCGCATTGCAGGTCCACGTATCCGGCGGAAACATGAGCAAACTGCGTCCAGCCCGCATCGGAAAGATCGGGGTCGCCGACCAACACAATGTCGCAATCGGCGCCATGTGCAAGCTCAAGCATGTTGAGGGCAACCTTTGACGCGCGACCGCGCTGCGCCTCGACCGTCGGCAGTCCCTCGAATACCGGCCCGCGAACGTTGGCATCACCCGGCACAAAAGCCATGATTTCGAATCCAAGCGCCGCAAGACGAAGATTCACCCGAGCAATGTCCTCCAGAGCTAAACCGGTATAAGGCTTGGGGTAAAAATTGTGGCAGGCGGCAAAACGAGTCACATCGGCACCGGCCTCACGCCACGATGCGATTTCATCAGAACTCACCGTCGATGCATTGACCACTATGCGAAATACACCGGACAGCTCCGCGACCCGTTGGGCGCTAAAGCCATAGTCCAAACGAAGGTATTCCAACCCCAGATCGCGCAGGTCCTCGATGCGCTCAAGCCCGAGCAACTCGCACGTGCGAGGCCCCACATCGGCAATGAGCGCAATGCCGCGGGCGGAGAGCAGCGACAGCACATGACGGACCTTATCGGCATACGCCGCTCCCCCATCCTCGGGAATATGCAGTGAGGTGAACGCGTAGCGCGCACCCGCCGCGGCACCACGCTCAATCGTCCGCTCAATATCCTGCAAAGGGCTGGAAAGATAAATCGAAATACCCGTTTTCACGCTACAACGCTCCTTTAAAAAAGGCCGGCGGAGCAGTTAGCCCCGCCGGCACAACCATAGCATCAAGAAATCTGCCGCGCGCCGCGAACCCCGAGCAACACGGCTCACGATATCAAACTACTCGCCAAAGAACTCATTGATCTTCTGCTCGTCGACGCCAAAGAACCACGTCAGGACAAAGCCGGCGGCATAGGCAAGCAGCATAGCGGCAACGTAGCCGAGCTGCTGGCCAGGAACGACGATCAGCAGGCCAAACAGACCGGAAACGCCCTGAGAAACCGTGCCGATGTGAAGCAGCGCCGCGAGCGCGCCGCCAAATCCGGCACCCAGGCAGGCCGTCACAAACGGACGAACGAGCGGCAGCGTAACGGCATACATCAGAGGCTCGCCCACACCCAGGATACCTACCGGGATCGAATCGCGGA
>CAJLJQ010000150.1:0-2799 GCA_905207015.1 uncultured Collinsella sp.
TGGAATCCTGAGCGCTCACTTATTTGGTCAGCTGCTCGAGGAGCTGCTCGCGCTGACGGACGCCGAGGCCCTGGACGCGACGAGTAGCGGAGATACCGAGCTCCTCCATGATCTTGGCGGCCTTGGCCTTGCCATAACCGGGGAGAGACTCGATGAGGGTGGAAACCTTCATGCGGGAAGCGATGGGGTCATCGGAGTTGAGCACGGACTCGAGGGACTTCTCGCCCTTCTTGATCTGCTCGCGAAGCTCAGCGCGGGCGTGACGTGCGGCGGCAGCCTTCTCAAGAGCCTGCTTGCGCTGCTCGTCGGTAAGCTGAGGGAGTGCCATTCGTACCTCCAAATAGTTGGGTTATATCTGATTCAATAATTGGCATTTTAGCACGTAGAACGTACAAAATGCCTAATCGCGGCTCCATAGGTTAGACGATACCCGCAAAAAGTGCAATATACTGCGCCCAAAGTTAAGCCCCTGACCTGCGATTCCACACAAAGGATGGGAAAGTTTACGCAGGCACAGGGGCTATTTTGTGCTAATGAGACCCAAAAGTGGTGACTTAGGGGAATCTTTTACGCGACGTTTTCGACCAGCTCGGCGACGATGGCGTCAAAGGCGGCAACCGGATCGTCGGCACCGGTGATGGGACGGCCCACCACAATGTGGCTTGCGCCACGCTCGATAGCCTGGGAAGGCGTCGCCACGCGGGACTGGTCACCAAGGGCGGCACCCACCGGACGCACACCCGGAGTCACGATCAGGGCATCAGGACCCAGCAGCTCACGCATGTCGTGAGCCTCCATCGGCGAGCACACGATGCCGTCGATGCCGTTGGTCTGGGCAAGCTTTGCCAGACGGGCGGCTTCCTCGGCAACGGGCGACTCGACGCCGATCTCGGCCAGCGCATCCTGATTCATGCTCGTGAGCACGGTGATAGCGACGAGTTTGGCGCGGTCCTCACGCGCCTCCTCGGCACCCTCGCGGCAGGCAGCGAGCATAGCACTCGAGCCCAGGCCGTGGACCGAAAGCAGGTCGGCACCGGCAAGCGAGGCCGAGCGGGCAGCGCCGCGCACCTGATGCGGAATGTCATGGAACTTAAGGTCGAGGAAGACCTTAAAGCCAAGGTCCTTAAAGGTCTTGACGATCTGGGGACCCTCAGCGTAATAGAGCGTCATGCCGACCTTGAGCCAGGCGGCATGGCCCGAAAGCTCGTGGGCGAGCTCGAGCGCACGCTTACGGTCGCAGTCGAGGGCGACGATAACACGGTCGCGGGCATCGGTCTCTAGCATTCGAAAGCACCCACCAGCTCGTTGATGTCCTTTACGCCCTGGGACTCGGCCCAGGCCTCGAGCTCATGCGCGATCTTAAGCGAAGCACACGGATCGACGAAGTTGGCCATGCCGACCGACACGCAGGTGGCGCCGGCCAGGATAAACTCAGCCGCATCCTCGCCGGTCATGACACCGCCGACACCGTTGATGGGGATATCGACGGCCTGAGCGACCTCCCAGACCATGCGAACGGCGATGTGGTGGCACAGCGGGCCCGAAAGGCCGCCCTTGGGCTTGGCAACACGGGACTTGCGGGTGTGCACGTCAATGGCCATGCCCTGGATGGAATTGATGACCGAAAGGCCGTCGGCGCCGGCGGCCTCGAGAGCCTTGGCAATCTCGGCGACATTAACCGGAGCCATCTTTACGAACAGCGGCTTATCGGTCACCTTGCGGCAGGCAGCCATAACAGAAGAGGCGCCCTCGGGCGTGGAGCCCATGGCGGCACCGCCGGCGGCGATATTAGGGCAGCTCACGTTGATCTCGTACCCGGCAGCCCAGGGGCACAGCTCGACATACATCTCGAGCGCGCGGACAAACTCGTCAACGGAGTGGCCGGCAACCTGACAGATGACCTGGCAGCCGTCCTTGGACAGCTGTTCGAGCCACGGGCCGGACTCACGGGCAAAGGCAGCCACGCCAGGGTTCTGAAGGCCCACGGAGTTGATCATGCCGCCCGGGATCTCGGCCATGCGGGGCGCGGGGTTGCCGGGCCAGGGCTCGGCAGCGCAGCCCTTGGTGGTGATGGCACCCAGCTGGGAGACATCAAAGAAGTTCTGGAACTGCCAACCGTAGCCAAAGGTACCGGCTGCGGTGTTGATGGGGTTCTGCATCTTGACGCCGCCGAAATCGACGGCCATGTTCACGGTACCCACTAGAAGACCACCACCTTGGAAGCATCGAACACGGGGCCGCACATGCAGGCGCCCTTCATACCGTCGACCGTCTCGACATTGCAGGTGTTGCAGGCGCCAAAGCCACAGCTCATCATGCGCTCGAGCGACACCTCGCAGTACACACCGGCCTCGGCGGCAGCGGCGGCGACCTTCTTCATCATGACGGCGGGGCCGCAGCTGGCGACGTAGTCGTAGCCGCCCTCTCCAAGCAGCTCGGCTGCCGGATCGGTGCAAAAACCGTGCGTGCCGAGCGAACCGTCGTCGGTGCACACGTTAACCGTGGCGCCCAGCGCACGGAACTCATCGACACCCACGACTTTGGAAGCGGTGCCAAAGCCCAGGCACACGTCCACATCAACACCCTGCTCGGCAAGCTTGCCGGCAAGGCACAGCACGGGCGGAACACCGATGCCGCCCGCCACGAGCAGCGCCTTCCTGGTGCCCTCGGGCACAAGCCAGCCGTGGCCGCCAGGGCCCAGCAGATTAGAGGTGGAACCGGGGGCCATCTGCGACAGACGACGGGTGTCGTCGCCCACGACGGCGTACCACAGCTCGACGGTACCGGCCTGGGCGTCGG
>CAJLJQ010000151.1:0-2791 GCA_905207015.1 uncultured Collinsella sp.
GGGCTCGGCATTGGCAAGGAGTTCCACGAGGACCCGTTTGTGGGCTTTACCACCGAGGCGCCCGATGTGGACACCATCATGGCTCCGGGCATGGTCTTTACCATCGAGCCCATGGTCAACGCCGGAGCGCCCGATATCAAGATTAGCAAGGGTGACGGTTGGTGTGTGCGCACCAAGGACGGTAGCGATTCGGCCCAGTGCGAAGTACAGCTCGTGGTGACCGAGGACGGTTACGAGCTGCTGAGCTGGTAGCCGCACGGACGCCGGATGCATGGACTTGCAACCGTCCATGCATCCGGCGTTTCGTTTGAACGTTTTGCCTGATAAAACCTGCCAAAATAAACCTGTCCCTTTTTGGCAGGTCGAGCGGAGAGGACTGCTTGTGAACATCCTGGTTTTGCTGCCCGTCAACGACCGCCATCGCGCAATTCTTGAGTCGAGCGCTCCGGGCGAGGACTTTATCTACACGAGCGCCGATGCCGTCACGCGTGAGCAGGTCGCCAAAGCCGACGTGATCTTGGGCAACATAGACCCTGACATGCTCACGGCATGCGAGCATCTCCAGCTGTTGCAATTGCAGACCGCTGGCTATGACGATTACTTGGCCGCCGGCACCGTGCCGGCTGAAGCCAAGCTGTCTTGCTCAATCGGCGCCTACGGTCAGGCCGTGAGCGAGCACATATTTGCCATGGTCCTTTCCATGATGAAGCGCCTGCCCGGCTACCACGACTTGCAGCGCGAGCATCGCTGGGAGGACTTGGGCCCGGTCACCTCGCTCAAAAATGCCAATGTGCTGGTGCTGGGCGCGGGCGACATTGGCGGTCACTTCGCCACGCTCTGCCGCAACATGGGTGCGCACGTCCGCGGCATCAAGCGCCATCCGCTCGTCTACCCCATTGTGTTTGAGGACATGGACGGCATGGAGGCCCTGTCCGAGCGTCTGGCGGAGGCCGACGTCGTCGCGTCCTTTATGCCGAGCACACCCGAGACCCGCGGCCTGGCAAACGCCGAGTTCTTCGCCGCGATGAAGCCGGGCGCCTTCTTTGCCAACGGCGGCCGCGGTGACCTTGTGGTTGCCGACGACTTGGTTGCCACCCTGGAGTCGGGACATCTCGCCGGCGCCGCGGTCGACGTCACCGACCCCGAGCCGTTGCCTGAGACAAGCCCGCTGTGGGATGCACCCAACATGCTCATCACGCCGCACGTCTCCGGTTGGTTCCACCTGGCAGCCACGCTCAACAACGTGGTCGACATCGCCGCAGAGAATCTGCGTCACCTGCAGGCCGGAGAAACGCTGCGCTGCTGGATCGAACATTAGGGTTCCGCCGTTCTTACGAACGGCGGACCGGCCGACGCTGCGCAACGTCCAGAACGACAATTTGCCATTCAAAAGGCGAGGCATGACCAGAAGGTCAATGCCTCGCCTTTTTTCATGCCAACTTGTTCGCTCTGGACGTCGCTCGCTGACGTTTGCTCGACCAGCGGTGTCTTAACAATTCCGTCCAGCTGTTGGCATTGCGGCATTTCCCCAGATAAAACCTGCCAAAATAAACCTGTCCCTTTTTGGCAGGTTTTAGAGTTCCACGCTTTCGGCGCCGTTGATGGTCAGGTCACGCTCGTAGAAGGCGGTGAGGGCGCGGATGGCGTACATTACGTCGCGCACGCCGCCGGTCTCGTAGCTCGAGTGCATGGCAAGCTGCGGCAGGCCCACGTCCACGGCATGCATGCTCGCCTGCATATTGGACAGATTGCCCAGGGTAGAACCGCCGGCCATATCGCTCTTGTTGGCAAAGGCCTGCGTGGGCACGTCGGCGTCATCGCAAATGGCCTGGAACACCGCGCGGCTAAAGGCGTCGGTGCAGTAGTGCTGGTTGGCGGCCTCCTTGATGACGATGCCGCCGTTAAGCACAACCTGGTTGCGGGCGTCGCACTTCTCGGCGTGGTTGGGGTGCACGGCATGCGCGTTGTCGCAGCTCACGAGCATCGAAGCGGCAAGTGCGCGGTGGTACGACTCGTCATCGAAGCCCAGCGACCCGTTGATGCGGCGCAGCGCGTCGGCCAAGAACGTCGACATGGCGCCCTGCTTGGTCTCGGAGCCAACCTCCTCGTTATCAAAGCAGCAAAAGACCGAAACGTCGTGCGCATTCTCGGCACCCAAAAATGCCTGCAGCGAGGTGTAGGCGCAGGCCAGGTCGTCGAGCTTGGGCGTCGAGATAAACTCGTCGGCCCAGCCCCAAATACGCGCATCCTGTCGGTTGACCAGGAACAGGTCGCGGCCCAGAATCTGCTCAGGCTCAACATCCAGTTCGTCAGCGATCAGGGCATCAAAGTCACCCTGCTTAAGATCGCCAGCGCTGATGAGCGGGCACAGATCAACGGCGCGATTGGGAGCAAAGCCCTCGTTAACGCCGCGGTTCATATGGATGGCAAGGCTCGGAATGATAGCGACCTCGCGCTCGGTGGCGAGCAGGCGGCTCTCAATACGGTCGCCCTCGCGCACCAACACGCGGCCCGCGAGCGTCAACGGGCGGTCGAACCAGGTGTAGTCGATCATGCCGCCGTAGGCCTCGGTGTTCAGGCGCAGCGTCTCGCCCGCGCCGTCGAGCTCGGGCACGGCCTTGACCTTAAACGTCGGCGAATCGCTGTGCGACGCCGTGAGCTGAAAATGGTAGTCGCCGGCAACGCCGTCCTCGCCCCATGTCGCGGCCAGGTCCTCGCCCACCTTAAAGGCAACGACGCTCGAGGTGTTGCGCTGCGTGTAATAACGCCCGCCCGGCTCGATGTCCCACGC
>CAJLJQ010000152.1:0-2569 GCA_905207015.1 uncultured Collinsella sp.
CTTGAGAAGATCTCCAACGACGAGGTCCGCGTCCGCGTCATCCACGCCGGTGTCGGTGCCATCAGCAAGTCCGACGTCGATCTGGCCGACGCCTCCAACGCCATCATCATCGGCTTTGGCGTCCGTCCCGACGGCAAGGCCCGCTCCGCCGCCGAGCGCGAGGGCGTCGAGATCCGTTGCTACGACGTCATCTACAAGTGCCTCGAGGACCTCGACGCAGCCCGTATCGGCATGCTCAAGCCCACCGAGGTCGAGGTTTCCACGGGTACCGCGACCGTTCTGGACACCTTCAAGGTGCCCAAGGTCGGTATCGCCGCCGGTGTCCGCGTCGAAGAGGGCGAGATCGCCGCGACCGATTCCGTGCGTCTGGTGCGCGACGGCATCGTGGTCTTCAACGGCAAGATCGCCTCGATGCGTCACTACAAGGACGAGGCCAAGAGCCTCAAGAGCGGTTCCGAGGGCGGCATTGGCCTGGAGAATTTCCAGGACATCAAGCCCGGCGACCAGATCGAGGGTTACCGCATCGACCAGGTTGCCCGTACCGAGTAGGGGGTAGCGCTATGAAGCAAACGCAGGCAACCCGCCGTCTGGGCGAGCAGCTTCGCGAGAAGCTCGGTTATATCCTGCTCTTTGAGGTTTCCGATCCGCGTCTCGACCTGGTTACTTTGACCGCGGTCGAGGTCGCGGTGGACCGTTCGTTCGCGCGTGTGTTCGTGTCGTGCGATGCGAGCCGCTACGACGAGGTCATGGAGGCGCTCGCAAGCGCTAAGGGCCGTATTCGCAGCCTGTTGGCTCGCTCGCTCGATTGGCGTGTTACGCCCGAGCTCGATTTTCGCATCGATCGCTCGACCGATGAGGCCGAGCGCATCACGCGTGCGCTGGAAAACGTTCCCGCCACGCTTGCGATCGAAAAGGACGAGGACGGCTATCCGATAGCGGATGCCGCCCAGGAGGCAGCTTTAGATGACTAATTCCGCCGACCTCGCCTCGTGCGAGTCTGCAGATATTCAGCGACGCATCCTCGAGCTCATCGAGGGTGCGTCCTCCATTGCGATTTCGGGACACACTTCTCCCGATGGCGACGCCCTGGGCTCCGTGTTGGGTCTGGGCCTCTCGCTTATGAAGTTTTTCCCTAACAAGGACATTGCCCTGCTGCTGGCAGACGATGATCCGGTTCCGCGTATCTACCGCTTTATGGAAGGCTCCGATCGCCTGGTACCGGCATCTGCGTATACCGGCAATCCGGACCTGTTCATCTCGGTGGACGTGCCGGTCGTCGAGCGTCTCAATAATTCCGCCGAGGTGCTTCGTCGCTCCAAGCATGTGGTGTGCTTCGATCACCATCCGGCGCGCGAGGAGTTTGCCGAGCTCAGCCTGAGGCGCGTCGAAGCTGCAGCCTGCGCCATGATCATCGACCGCTTCTTGGACAATTGCGGCATTGTCGCACGTGATGGCGTTGCGACCTGCCTGCTGTGTGGCTTGGTTACCGATACCGGCCGTTTTCAGTACCAAAACGCCGACGCCGCCGCGTTCCATGCAGCCTCGCGTCTGGTTGCCCACGGTGCCGATCCGGCGCGTGTGGCACTCGAGGTCTACCAGAGCATGCGCGTTGAGTTTTTGCACCTCAAGTCCATCGTTATGGGCCGCATCAAGACGGTGGCCCACGGGCGCGTCGCGTATAGTTACGCGTACCAGAGTGACCTTGAGGCTTGCGGTGTCACCTCGGATGAGTGCGACGGCCTGGTCGATGTGGTTCGCTCGGTGATGGGCGTCGAAGTCTGCCTGTTCCTGAAGGGCATTGAGGGCGATACCAAGGTGCGCGGCAACCTGCGCTCCAAGGGCGACCTCAACGTGTCCGAGATCGCTGCTGCCTTTGGCGGAGGCGGACATCCCGCTGCCGCCGGTTTCTCCAACAACGGAACGATTCTCGAGACGCTCACCGTGGCACTTCCCATGCTGGCCGAACTGGTAGGGGAGGATCCCGCTTCGGTGACCGTCGAGCTTTAACTTTTTGGATGGTACATGACTCGTCGTACGCCTTCTCAACTGAATATGCTGCTCGCCGTCGATAAGCCGGTGGGCTGCACGTCCCACGATGTGGTCTCGCAATGTCGGCGCGCCCTCCATGAGCGTCGCGTCGGCCATGCCGGCACGCTCGACCCCATGGCATCGGGTGTCATGGTGGTGGGTGTGGGCCAGGCCACCCGTCTGCTGGGCATGCTCACGCTCGATACCAAAAGCTACGTCGCCGATATCTCGTTTGGCGCCGAGACCAATACCGATGATGCGGAGGGCGAGGCGGTCCGCACGGTGGCTGTTGCCAACGAGCTCAGCGATCCTGCCTATGCCCGTGAGCGCTTGGCCTCCATGATGGGTCCGCAGATGCAGGTGCCGCCGGCGTTTTCGGCTATCTCGGTCAATGGCGTTCGCGCTTATAAGTCTGCTCGTGAGGGCAACGCGGTGGACCTACCTCCGCGCCCCGTCGAGGTCTATGCCGCCGACCTGATCGCCGTTGGCGGCGAAGGTGATACGTGTGTGTGGACCGTGGCGTTCTCGGTGAGCAAGGGTA
>CAJLJQ010000153.1:0-2362 GCA_905207015.1 uncultured Collinsella sp.
GACCGGCTCCTTAAACCGCTCGGACACCTCTCCACAATATATAATCGTCTGCCTCAGCAGAACAAAATATATTATACACCATAAACAAATAAAATGCAAGAACTTTTTTTGAAAAGTTTTGCGACACCCTCGCGAACCTCGCGAAGACATCAGCCACCACGGAAAGCGCAGGCAAACGCAAACTCGCCGCAAGAGGCCCCTACAACTCAGCGAGCATGATCCAGGCAGAACTGTCCTGCGCGAGCTTGCCGTCTGCAAGCGGTGATGAGGTGAGCAGGACCCTGCCCGCCGGCAGCTCCACGGGTGCTGCACCGAAGTTCGTCACACACGCCCAGCCGTTGTCACGGCGATAGGCGATGACGCCGCCCTCAGCGCCCTCGGCACCATCCGCAAGGCCGGTGCGCCCGTCAAGATCGAGCCACTTAAGATCGTTGGCGCGCCCGCGCAGCTTGCGCCGCAGCCAGAGGGCGTCACGATAGAGCGCAAGCATCGATGTCGGGTCCGCTTCTTCCCTATCGGCAGCGTAATCGGAAAACCATGCAGGCTGCGGCAGATGGGGCGCCGCATCGGCGTCCGCCGGTGAAAACCCAAACGATCCGCCCTGCACGGGATCGTCCGCTGCCACCCACGGCAGGGGCACACGGCAGCCGTCGCGCCCCTTCTCGCGCTTCGGTCCGTGCGTATTGGTCGCAGTAGGATCTTCGAGTGCGGCCCACGGGATATCGGCCACCTCAAAAAGGCCGAGCTCCTCACCCTGATACACGTATGCCGAGCCCGGAAGCGCCAGCTCAAGCAAAAGGGCCGCCCGCGCGCGGCGCTCACCGAGTTCACGGCCCTCGTCATAAGACGACCCGTCGCGTAAGAGCCAGTCGAGCGCAATCTGATGGTAGCGCGTCGCCTTGATTTGCGGCAGGGCATAGCGTGTCGCCACGCGCGGCACGTCGTGGTTGGAGAGTACCCAGGTCGAGGCAGAATTGGATTCGATAGCCGCCTTCAAGCCCTTCTCGATTGCAGCGTGCATGTCATCATAGGTCCAAGTGGCCTTGGCGAACTCAAAGTTGAATGTCTGGCCAAGCTCGCTGGGGCGTGCGTAGAGATACTGGCGCTCGGGCAGAACCCACGCCTCGGCAACGGCGCTGCGCGGCGGATCATAACGGTCGAACACGCGGCGCCACTCGCGATAGATCTCATGGACCTCGTTGCGGTCCCACAGCGGATGGGTGCCGTCCTCAACCATGTCATCGCCCTCGGCGAGATGCCACCGGTCGAGGTCATCGCGGTCGAGATCCTTGGCGAGACCGTGCGCCACATCAATGCGAAAGCCATCGACGCCTCGATCGCTCCAAAACGCCAGGACGTCGCAAAAGAACGCATGAACCTCGGGACACGACCAGTCAAAGTCCGGCTGCTCGGGCGTAAACATGTGCAGATACCACTGACCGTCCGCGACGCGCGTCCAGGCGGGGCCGCCAAAGTTGGCATTCCAATTGGTGGGAGGCAGCTCGCCGTGCTCGCCGCGACCATCGCGGAAGATATAACGGGCGCGCTCGGGTGATCCGGGGCCGGCGGCAAGAGCGGCTTTGAACCAGGGGTGCTGGTTGGACGAATGGTTGGGCACGATGTCGACGATGACCTTGATGCCGTGCGCATGAGCCGCAGCGATCATGTCATCGAAGTCGTCAAGCGAGCCGAGACGTGGGTCGACATCGCAGTAGTCCGCCACATCATAGCCGCCATCGACAAGAGGCGATGGGTAAAACGGGCTCAGCCAGATGGCCTCGATGCCCAGCTGCTCAAGATAGTCCATCTGCTGGGTAATGCCCGCGATATCGCCCAGACCCGAACCAGTCGAATCCTTAAACGAGCGCGGGTAGATTTGATAAATCGCGGCATCGGACATCCATGGGCGCGAAGAGGACTTTTCTGTAGCCATGGGGTGCGACTCCCTTGCAACGAGGTTTTGCGAGATGTCCACGATGATACGCCCAAAGCGGACATTCGCGGCAAACAACGCCACAGCCACGCCCCAAAACGCTCGCTCCCCCTCGGGTTCGAGCCTCCTGGGACGAATCGATCGATTAGTGAAAAGAACGGAAGACTTACTCCCCCGGCCACGACAGCGAGCGGGCTCCGGGTGCCCCAAGTTGCCGCGAAAGAGGAGGGAAGCGTACTTTATGTACGTGACCGACGATTGAGGGGCAAGATGGGGTGCCCGGGGCCCGCGCAGCGTCAACAAAAAACGCGGTTCGTTAGAACCGCGTAAGATAGTTGGAGCGGACAACGGGGCGTCCGCGTATCCGCTTCGCGGATCCGCACCGGCTTCGGCCGCCTGCCGGCGTCCTCGCCAGCTCGCTAAAAACGC
>CAJLJQ010000154.1:0-2310 GCA_905207015.1 uncultured Collinsella sp.
CGACGATTGAACGTCAGATTGCCGCTTAGGGGCGTTTGCAGCGTCGACCGGTCCGTCGTTCGTTAGAACGACGGAACCAAAGGTGCAGCGTCGAGCTGTTACGCGGGTTGGTAAACCCGCGTAACCCTACAGTTGACGTAAGCCCTCTTCCAGGCCGGTCTTGCTGTCGGTCTTCTCGTCGCGCATCTTGATGACGCGGGCGGGGACACCGGCCACGACGGCGCCGGCGGGGACGTCCTCGACGCACACGGCGCCGGCGGCAACGACGGCGCCCTTGCCTACGTGCACGCCCTCCAGGACCACGGCGTTGGCGCCGATCATGACATCGTCCTCGATGATGACGGGCGTGGCGCTGGCGGGCTCTACGACGCCTGCCAGCACGGTGCCGGCGCCGATGTGGCAGTTCTTACCCACGGTGGCGCGGCCGCCCAGCACGGCGCCCATATCGATCATGGAGCCTTCGCCGATGACGGAGCCGATGTTGATGATGGCACCCATCATGATGACGGCGCGATCGCCGATCTCGACGCGGTCGCGGATGATTGCGCCCGGCTCGATGCGGGCGTTGATGCCCTTGAGGTCGAGCATGGGCACGGCGGAGTTGCGGCAGTCGTTCTCTACGTCGTAGTAGTCGATGGAATCGGCATTGGCGACCAGGATGGTCTTAAGCTCATCCCAGTTACCAAAGACGGTCTTGCCGCGATGACCGCCGTAGACGTGCGCATTGCCCCACTGGACCTTCATGCCCGGCTTTTCGCGCACGTACAGTTTGACGGGCGTTTTCTTGGGCGCGGTGGCGATGTAGTTGATAATCTCCTGTGCATCCATCTCGGCTGCGTTACTCATATGCTGTTTCTCCTTTTCGTGGATACGGTTGATACCTGGTTAGGCAAACATGACCTGGTCGAAGGTGTAGAAGCCGGGGTCGCGGGTGATGAGCTTCTGGGCGGCGGCCAGGGCGCCGTTGACAAAGATCTGGCGGCTCGTGGCACGGTGTGTGAGCGTGACCTCCTCGTCCTGGCCAAAGAAACTCACCTCGTGCACGCCGGCGACAGTGCCACCGCGCAGCGAGTGCATGCCGATCTCCTTGGGGTCGCGTGCGCCGCACATGCCCTCGCGGCCATAGACGGGGTGGTAACCTGCCTCGGGCTCGGCTTCGACGACGGCGTCGAGCAGCAGCTTCGCGGTGCCGCTGGGGGCGTCGGCCTTTTGGTTGTGGTGCGTCTCGACAATCTCGCAGTCAAAGCCGGGCAGCTCACGCGTGGCCTGTGCCACCAGATGACGCAGGGCCGCGATGCCGATGGAGTAATTGCCGGAGTGCATGACGCGGGCGTTCTGACCCAGCTCGCGCAGGCGATCCATCTGCTCGGGCGTGTAGCCCGTGGTGCCCGAGACCAACGCCGCGCCCGTGCGCTCGACATAGGCGACGACAGCATTGAAGGCCGCAACGTTCGAGAAGTCGATGATGACGTCGGCTGCTGGGGCGTTCTCGAGCTCGGACAAGTCGAAGCCGATCTGGGCGACGATGTCAAAAACGGCCTCTCCAGCGGCGTTGACAATGCCCTCGGCGGTAGTGCGGATGAGCGAGCCCATGCGGCCCGTTCCCATAATGACGGTCTTAATCAAGCAGACCAGCTCCCTTCAAAGCATCGGTAAGTGCAGCGCGCGTGTCGTTGGCCATGGGGCACAGCGGCATACGGTAGTTTGCCTCGATCATACCCATCTGAGCGAGCGCCTCTTTGATGGGGATGGGGTTGACCTCACTAAAGAGGGCGTTGATGAGCGGCTGACCGGCAATCTGGATATCGCGGGCGCGCTCCACGTCGCCGTCCAGATAGGCACGGCACATGTCGTGCACGAGCTGCGGCTGAACATCGGCCCACACGCTGATGGTGCCCGAGGCGCCCAGGCTCATGAGCGGCACGGTGAGGGCATCCTCGCCCGAGTACATGCGGAAGTCGTCTGACAGCAGGTGGGCGATCTTGGCCGCGTAGGCGACGTTGCCCGAGGCCTCCTTGATGCCCATGATGTTGGGGTGCGCGGCCAAGCGCTCTACGTTGCGCTCGCTGATGCCGCAGCCACAGCGGCCGGGGATGTTGTACAGAATGCAGGGGATGTCCACGGCGTCGGCCACGGTCTTAAAGTGCTGGTAGATGCCCTCTTCGTTGGACTTGTTGTAGTAGGGGGTAATGAGCAGCAGACCGTCGGCGCCCAGGCCTTGGTAAGTGAGCGACTTGGTGAGCATGGTTTGCGTGGAGTTGGAGCCCGAGCCGGCGATGACGGGGACGCGTCCTGCAACATGCTTGACCA
>CAJLJQ010000155.1:0-2252 GCA_905207015.1 uncultured Collinsella sp.
GGACGCCGCGACGGTCGTTGCGTTCCATCACGACGGTACGCTCAGCATGAACCGCACCTCCGAGCTGGTGCAGGAGTACGGTCAGCAGGGTGGCTTTGTCATGCCCGGTTTCTACGGCGCGACGCGTGAGGGCCAGATCAAGCTGCTCGACCGTGGTGGCGGCGATATTTCCGGCTCGATTCTGGCTAAGTGCCTGGGCGCCGACCTTTACGAGAACTGGACCGACGTCTCGGGCTTCTACTCTGCCGACCCGCGCATCGTACCCGAGGCTCAGCCCATTGCGCGCGTTACCTACGAGGAGCTGCGCGAGCTTTCGTACATGGGTGCAAGCGTCCTGCACGAGGAGGCCGTGTTCCCCGTGCGCGAGGCCGGTATTCCGCTAGTCATCAAGAACACCAACGCGCCGCAGGACCCCGGCACCATCATTAGCGAGACGGCCGACGAGGGCGAGGCGGAGCCCATCATTACCGGCGTGACCGGCAAGCGCGGCTTTGTCGCCATCAACGTGGCCCGCGACCGCACCAAGCCCCGTGTCGGCTTTATGCGCCGCGCGCTTTCGGTCTTCGAGCGCTATGACGTCTCCGTCGAGCACATGCCCACCGGTGTCGACCGCTTTGGCGCCGTGGTGCAGGAGCAGGACGTGCACGATTCGCTGTACTCGCTCGTGGGCGACATTCAGCAGGAGGTCGAGCCGCTCGAGATCGAGGTTGTCGAGGGCCTGGCGCTTATCGCTACCGTTGGCCGCAACCTGCGCGGTCGCGCCGGCATCTCTGGCCACCTGTTTGGCATGCTTGGCCAGGCGGGCGTGAGCGTGCGTATGATTTCGCAGAGCTGCGACGAGATCAACATCATCATCGGCGTGGAGGAGAAGGACTTCGATCTGGCGATCCAGACCATTTACCGTGCCTTCTCCGATGAAAACGGCATTGTGAAGGTCTCCGACCTGGAGGCTCCCGCGCCGGCCGATCCCATCCAGGCCGCGCTCAAAAAGTAGCGACTGCTCGGTGGATTTTTGGGTCATGTCTCAAAAATCTACGGCGGGGCGTTTCGTTTCGGTTTCGTTTCGACGGGGCGGATTTCGTGCCCGCCCCGTTCTTGTATACACTGGCAACAATAATCGGCCTGCTTGGCGTGCGGGCAAAAGCCATAACCTTTAAAGGGGGAAGCATGAAACAGTACACGGTTGCTATTTTGGGCGCGACGGGAGCTGTGGGCACCCAGATGCTCGAGTGCCTCAACGAGCAGGAGTTTCCGGTCGGTAAGCTCAAGCTGCTGGCGAGCGCGCGCTCTGCGGGCAAGACCGTTGAGTTCCGCGGCGAGCAGATCGTGATCGAGGAAGCTTGCCCCGAGGCCTTTGAGGGCTGCGACATCGTGCTCGGCGCTGCCGGCGACGATATCGCCAAGGAGCTGCTGCCCGAGGCCGTCAAGCGCGGCGCCGTCGTGGTCGACAACAGTCACGCCTTCCGCATGGATCCCGAAGTGCCGCTGGTTGTGCCTGAGATCAATGCCGACGACATCAAGTGGCATCACGGCCTTATCGCCAACCCCAACTGCGCGACCATCATCGGCCTGGTTCCCACCTGGCCGCTGCATCAGCTCGCCGGCGTGAAGCGCATGATCGTCTCGACGTATCAGGCTGCTTCGGGTGCCGGCGCTCCCGGCATGGCCGAGCTCGAGGCTCAGCTGGCCGCCCTGGGCCGTGGCGAGGAGATTCCCGAGCCGCGCGCATTTGCCGCCCAGCTCGCGAGCAACCTGATTCCGCAGATTGGCGGCGTCAAGGAGGAGGGCTTTACCTCCGAGGAGATGAAGCTGCAAAACGAGGGTCGCAAGATTATGCATCTGCCCGAGCTGCGCGTGAACTGCACCTGCGTGCGCGTGCCCGTGCTGCGCTCGCACTCCGAGAGCATTACGCTCGAGTTCGAGCGTGACATCACGGTTGAGGAGGCTCGTGCTGCGCTGGCTGCCGCTCCCGGCGTCAAGCTGGTTGACGACATGAGCGCCGAGGATGCGCACGATCGCTTCCCCATGCCGATGGATACGTCCGACCAGGACCTGATCTGGGTCGGTCGTGTGCGTCGCGACATCTCGAACCCCGAGGCCGCGCGTGGCATCACCTTCTGGTGCTGCGGCGACCAAATCCGTAAGGGCGCGGCAACCAACGCCGTCCAGATCGCTAAGCTGCTCTGCGAGTAGCGGTGGACCTGTCCGGCGGGGGCCGGGCTTAGTTTTCAGAACGTCCTCGACCATGTGTG
>CAJLJQ010000156.1:0-2179 GCA_905207015.1 uncultured Collinsella sp.
GAAAAGGCCGGCGCATCCGGCGCCGACAACGACAGGGCGTTCTTGAGGTGCGTCGGAGGCGGGGGAGGGGAATGAAGGCTCATAGTCTTCTATCGCGCGTACGCGCGAGCGGTCACGCTCGGCAACGCTGTCGATCGCTTCTCGCTCGAGGTGGGGACTAGTCAGCTCAACACGAAAGCTCAGGATAAAATGGACGTCTCGTTTTTTGCGAGCGTCGATTGACTTGCGGTGGAGCTCGATGGACTTGATCTCGGAGTCTTTGCAACGCAGGACGCGTTTGACGACTCGCTTGCCAACGATGAGGCAGGCTTTTTCGTCGCCGGCCTCATCGAGCGACGCGTGGACTTGGGTGATTTCGATCATCGAGGTCTCCTTAGATGCAAAAAAGAGGCCGCTCGGTGTCCCAGACGGCCCGAATGCGTTTTGATTATAGACTGCGCGGCTATAGGCTGCTTGCAGCGCGAATACCCGAGATCCAAGCCCACGCAAGGTTGAAACCGCCGCAATCGGCATCGATGTCGAGCGCCTCGCCACAGATGTAAAGTGGGGCGCCTGCCGCGTTGCTCACGCAGAGGTTGGGAGCTGAGACACTCTCGATGGGCACGCCGCCGCGCGTGACCTGGGCCGAACGCTCCTCTGTCGTTCCCTCGACGAGCAGCTTAAAATGCTTGAGGATTGAGACCAGATGGATGGCGTCGTACGACCCGGGGTGGCACTGTTCGAATGCGGTGCAGACAACGTGAGAGAACTGCGGGGCGAGCATGCCGTCGAGCCAGCGGGGATCGCGGGGTGAAAAGCCGCCGAGCAACTCAACTCGCTGGTTGAGCATATCGAGCAACTCGTCTTTGGAGAGGTCGGGGAAAACGTCGAGCAGAATCGTGTCGCCGCACTGGACGCGACGGGAGAGGTTAAAGGCGGCAACGCCCGAGATGCCAAAGGTTCGGAAGAGCACTTCGCCGTCTTCGCGCCAGAGCCCCTCGTGATTGCGGGTGAGCGTCAAACGGGCGCGGACGCGCAGGCCATCCAGTGTCTTGAGCGCAGTCCGGTCGCCGAAGACCGATGCCGACACAGGGCAGAGGACGGGGTGCTGCGGGGTGAGGGAAAGATCGAACGTCTTTGCGATGTCGGCAGGGTTGCCGCCCGTAGCGATAATTACGGCCTTTGCCTGCAGTGTCTCGTTCTTGCGAGGGGTGTCGGCGAGCGCCTTCCGAAGCGAGCGGAGTTCCGATTTTCGGTCATCGTGCTTTTTTGCCTTGAGTGCTCGCGCGGGACGGTCTATTTGGAGTGCCCAGCCCTCGGGAGCTTTGAATGCCGAGGCAACGTTTGCTCCGCAGATCAAGGTGATACCCAGGCGATTGCAAGCGTTGAGAAGCGCATCGCGCACCGATTCGGCACGAAGGGAGCGCGGATACAGCCGGCCCTCCTCGGAGGTCGTCATGATGCCCAGCGAGGAGAAGAAACCCATAAGCTCTTGTTCGGGCTGGAGGCCCATGACGGATTCGACGAATGCGGGGTGGTTATACCGCTGAGGATCAATCGATTCGTTGGAGAGGTTGCAGCGGCCGTTACCGGTCGCAAGGAGCTTGAGGCCGCAGGCGACATCGCGCTCAACGATGCAGACGCTTTTGCCAGCGCGTGCGGCCGTAATGGCGGCGGCGAGGCCTGAAGCCCCGCCGCCGATTACCAAGACGTCATAGATGGCGCTCGCGTTCACTTAGGCCTCGTCGGTCTCGTGCGGGGTAATAGCCTCGACGGCAGAGACTGCCTTGGGCAACATGCCATCGGGCAGCGCGGTCTCGACCTCGCCCTTATCGCAGGCCTCGGCGAGTACCGGATTAATGGGAAGCTGGCCCAAGATGTCGAGGTTATAGCGCTCTGCGACCTCGGGGAGCTTGCTCTTGCCAAAGACCTCGATCTTCTTGCCGCAGTCGGGGCACTCAATATAGCTCATGTTCTCGACAATGCCCAGAATGGGGACGTTCATCTTCTCGGCCATGTTGACCGCCTTGGCGACGATCATCGAGACCAGATCCTGCGGGCTCGTGACGATGACGATGCCGTCGACGGGCAGCTGCTGGAACACGGTCAGGAACACGTCGGAGGTTCCCGGAGGCATGTCGACGAACAGGTAGTCGATGTCGCCCCAGCTCACCTCGCCCCAGAACTGCTTGATGATGCC
>CAJLJQ010000157.1:0-2148 GCA_905207015.1 uncultured Collinsella sp.
AGCTGGTACGGCGCGGTCCCCGGACGGAGGGGCCGGATATAAGGTTTCCTGCTCTACAGTCCTGCGCAAGACGAAGGCCACATTAAGTGGCCTTCTTTGCGTGCGGAACTCATTTTGAGCAAGCACCCGCCCCGCCGGGGCTTCCGGGTTCCGCAACGACTCGGCCGTTCGGGTCAGGTGGGCTGGATTGAATAGAGTGAATGGGCGCGCTGTTGGCGCGCCCATTGTTTTGAAGGGAACTCATTTTGAGCAAGCGCCCACCCTGCCGGGGCTCCCGGGTTCTGCAATGACTCGGCCGTTCGGGTCAGGTAGGCTGAATGGAATTTGGTGAATGAGGGCGCCGTTGGCGCCCTCATTTTTTGTGGATGTGAAGCAGGGGCGGTCCCTTGGTCACATCGCGCCCCAAGATTTCCAAAAAGTTAACCTTTGTTGACCTCAATAGTTAGATAAACTAAACTATTTTTCAAAAGCGTGCTCGAGCAAACTTGTTTACTCGGGTGCTGAGGCACCATGCCGCGTCCAATGCGGCAAAAGGGAGAAGCAACATGAAGAAGTCGACGTTTAACACCCTGCTTGTCGGTGGCGGTTTTCTGCTCGGTACGGCCGGCATCAAGCTGCTCACCAGCGCTCCGGTAAAGAATGCCTGCGTGCAGGGTATCGCGTGCGGCATGCGCGTCAAGAACTGCTACCAGGACATGGTCGAGCAGGCCAAGGCCAATGTCGATGACATGGTTGCCGAGGCGGCCTATATCACCCAGAGCGAGGCCGCTGCTGACGAGGCAGCCGAGTAACGCTCCCAGGCACAAACTATGAGATTCTCGATTATTAGCGAGATCCCCGGCAGGACCCGTCTTCAATTGGCGGGTCCTGTGCCAGAGAGCGATCTCGATGCACTTCTTAAGCTCAGCGGCGATATCGACGGCGTGCACAAGGTACGCGTTTATGGCCGTATTGGCCAGATGGCGCTCGAATATGACGAGCCGCGCCGCGATGCCGTGCTGGTCGCCGTCGGTGCGCTCGATGCCCAGGCCATTGCCGACGCAAAGACGGGCTACGTGATGCAACTCGAGCCGCGCAAGCACAAACTCGTTATGGACCTGGCGACACTCGTCGGTGCCCATTACGCACGTCGCTGGTTTTTGCCCACGCCACTGCGCGCGGTGTTTGTCGTGGCCGGTTACATGGCATTTTTGCGCGCTGCCCTTCATGAGCTGGCGCAGCCGCGCCTGACCGTTCCTGTGCTCGACGCTTCGGCCATCGGCATTTCGTTCGTCAAACGCGACGTCGACACCGCGGGCCAAACGATGTTTTTACTCAATGTGGGTGAGCTGCTCGAGGACTACACCCGCGCCATGAGCGAAAACGAGCTCATCAACTCGCTGCTCGATGTACCCGACAAGGCGCAAAAGGTCGTCGGCGATACCGAGGTAAGCGTTGCTGCGACCGAGCTCGAGCCCGGCGATCTGGTCGCCGTGCGCACTGGCATGTCCATTTGCATCGACGGTGTCGTCGAGCAGGGGAGCGCTATGGTCAACCAGGCGACCCTGACCGGTGAGCCGCTGGCCGTTGAGCGCAGCGTGGGCGACGACGTGTTCGCCGGTACCGTCGTGGAAGACGGCAGCATCTTGGTGCGCGTGCGCGCCAACACGGCGCAGACCAAACTGCGCTCGATCGTCTCGCTCGTGCAGACGGCCGACTCGCTCAAATCCGAGGGCCAGTCGCATATGGAGGACCTCGCCAACAAGATCGTCCCGTGGAACTTCCTGTTGGCGGGCGCGGTCGCCCTCTTCTCCCGCAGCCTGGTCAAGACCTCGGCGGCGTTGATGGTCGACTATTCCTGCGCGCTCAAGCTGACGGGATCCATCGCCGAGCTGTCCGCTATGAGCCAAAGCGCCAAGCTGGGCTTCACGGTCAAGGGCTCCAAGCATTTCGAGGCTATGGCGGCCGCCGACACGATCGTGTTCGACAAGACCGGCACGCTTACCGAGGCGACGCCCGAGGTGGCCTGCGTGCTGGGGCTGCGGGGTTGGGAGCGCGATGAGGTGCTGCGCCTGTCGGCCTGCCTGGAGGAGCATTTCCCCCATCCGGTAGCCCGCGCGGTGGTGCGCGCCGCCGCGGAGCGCGGCTTGGAGCACCGCGAGCGCCATG
>CAJLJQ010000158.1:0-2083 GCA_905207015.1 uncultured Collinsella sp.
CAAGACGGAGAGCACATTAAGTGCTCTCCTTTGCGTGCGGAACTCGCGATGACCTTAATATATTTCTCCGGCCCTCCGCCGTGCTCGGGAGACGACACGTTGATGTCTGCTTAACTCTGCTCGCTCAGCTAATTACTTTGTTGGGGGTCCACTATTTGCTGGAGGGTGAACTTACATTGCATTGGCTCGCCTTCTGCTTGTAGCTTTTCCCCATCGAAATCGAAGATCATGATGGCGCAGTTGGGGAGTTTTGTTGGGAGCTCGAAGCCCTCTGGGGCTGCAGCCTTGATGAATTGGCGGCTGGCGCTGCCGTGGCTTACTGCTAGGAGGGTTTCGATGCCCTCGGCGCCCATGAGATTGGTGAGGGTGCCCACCATGCGCTCCTGCAGGGCATGGCTTCCTTCTCCGCCAAATGGGATCAGGTCCTCGCCGGGGTCCCAGACGTCGGTGGGTAGGGCGTCGTGGGGGCCTTCTTCGAAGGTGCCGTAGCTGCGCTCGATGATGCCTTCGCAGGGCTCGACTGCTGCATCCCGGCCGAGGAGTTCGGTTGCGACGAGACTTGCCGTGTCCATGGCTCGGCCTAAGGGCGAAGAGACCACTTTGTCGGGGACGACGCCGTGGGCTTTGAGCCATGCGGCTGCCATTCCCGCTTGCTTGCGGCCCAGATCGGTCAACGGAGAATCGCAGCGGCCCTGGACCAGCTTTTTGACGTTGAACTCCGTCTGACCGTGGCGGAGTAGATACAGCTTCTTCATGCTCTCCCCTTCTGCATAACCTGCTTTGCCGGCACAGCCTTACTCGTGAGTATGCCCTACGTAGTCTTCGTCGATCGTGATCTTGGCAATCGACTTGGGATATTCCGATTCGACCCGTTGTGCCAGCGCGTGCTTTAAGTCATCGGCACTCATCTGCAGATCCGAGGGACGCACGCAGTCAAAGATCACGTTGGTGTGCGTAGGACCCGGCACACAGCGTAGGTCATGAATCGAGAGGCGACTATCGATCTCCTGTGCCATGGTGTTAATGCGCAAGCGCATGCTCGCCACCTTGGGGTCGTCGGTCACGATGGGGTCGTAATGGAGCGTGACGATCATGCCGTCTTCGTTCCGAAACGACTGCTCGATGTTGTCGAGTGTGTCGTGGCTTTCCAAGGGGCTAACCTCGGCTGCCATCTCGGCGTGAGCGGTTGCGAACTTCCTGCCCGGGCCGTAGTCGTGAACCATCAAATCGTGAACGCCCAAAACGCCGGGGTAGCTCATGATCTTGTCTCGGATATGTTTGACCAGCTTGGGATCGGGCGCCTGGCCCAAAAGCGGGCTCACCGTATCCTGGATGAGCTCAAAACCACTCCAGCCGATATAGGCGCCAACGGCAAGGCCGACCCAAGCATCAAGATTGATGCGCGTCACCTGCGAAACAATTGCGCACGCTAACACGGCGCCCGTAGCAAGAACATCGTTCTTGGAATCCTGCGCGGTCGCATGCAGCGTCTCGGACTCAATGCGGTCACCGAGCTTTTGGTTGAGGGCCGCCATCCACAGCTTTACGACCATCGAAAGCACTAGAACTGCCACCAGGGCAAGCGAGAACTCGACAGGCTCCGGGTTGACGATACGCTCAACCGAGGACTTCACCAGTTCGATGCCAATAAGCAGCACGAGCGCCGCCACAACCAGACCCGAGAGATACTCGTAGCGGCCATGTCCGTAAGGATGCTCGGGGTCGGCCGGCTTGCTCGCCAGCCTAAAGCCCAGCACGCTCACGATATTCGAGCTGGCATCGGACAGGTTGTTCATGGCATCCGCCACGATCGAAACCGATCCCGACAGCACGCCAATTACGCCCTTCGCAGCACAAAGCGCAACATTGGCGACAATGCACACCATGCCCGCTAACGTGCCCACACGCGCACGATCGCCCTGCGCGCGTTTAACAATCCACTCGACCATCTACATCCGCCCCCACGGTACTACCTATATATCTATTGCTCAAACGGATTGTAGTGTAGCCACTTTGTCCTCCAGATACAGACGATATGAGCAGGACATAAAACATTGAGAGCCCCTGCTGCATGAAAGACCGC
>CAJLJQ010000159.1:0-2076 GCA_905207015.1 uncultured Collinsella sp.
AAAGCACATTAAGTGCTTTCCGGCTCGTGCGGAACTCGCGACGAACTAAACAGGCAGACCCGCATGTCAGCTCGTCATCATCCCGGTGGATTTCTGATAAAAGAAGGTGCGCCGGCTTTCGCCGGCGCTTAATAAGGGGTTTAGTTGGTGCTCATTCGTTTTGCTGCAGACTCGACGTAACTGTCCATCTCATCGACGTCGCAGACGTCTTCGAAGCGGACGGGCTTGGACTCGAGCTCGGCGAGCTGTGCCGGGGCGACCGTGTTGGTGGCCTGCTCGAGCACACGCATAGCCTCAAAGTCGTCCTCGGGCACGTCGAGGCCCAGGGCATCGCAGCAGGCGCGCGGGAACTTGTAGGGGCTGGCGGTCGAAAGCAGCACGCGGGCCTTGGCGCCCTCGGCGGGGGTGACTTTTTCAAAGACGTGATAGCCGCAGGCGGTGTGCGGGTCGATCACGTAGCCGTTTGCGTCCCAGCAGCTCTTGATGGCAGCGCGGACCTCGTCCTCGCTGGCCCAGCCGCAGCCAAAGACGCTCTGAATCTTTGCCAGCAGGTTGGCGGGAACTTCGTAGCGACCAGTCTGTGCCAGCTGCTCCATAAGTTCGGCAACAAGCTCGCAGTCGCCGTCGGACAGGAAGTAGAGCATGCGCTCCAGGTTGGAGCTGATGAGGATGTCCATCGACGGCGAGATGGTCGTGAAGAACGGACGGTTGCGGTCGTAGACGCCGGTGGTCAGGAAGTCGGCAAGCACGTTGTTCTTGTCGCTCGCGACGATGAGCTTGGCGACGGGCAGACCCATGCGCTTGGCATAGTAGCCGGCCAGGATATCGCCAAAGTTACCGGTCGGTACACAGAACTCTACGGCGTCGCCAGCCTCGATAGCGTCGGCGCGCAACAGCTGCGCATAGGCGGCAAAGTAGTAGACGACCTGCGGTACCAGACGGCCGACATTGATGGAGTTGGCGCTCGAAAGCACCGTGCCAGCGCCCTCCAGGCGCTCGGCAAGCTCCTTATCGGCAAAGATGCGCTTGACGGCGCTCTGGGCGTCGTCAAAGTTGCCGCGGATACCGCAGACGGCGACGTTGTCGCCCTCCTGCGTGGACATCTGCAGGTTCTGCACGCGGCTGACCTTGCCCTCGGGATAAAAGACGGTGATGCCCGTACCTGGAGCGTCGGCAAAACCGGCGAGTGCGGCCTTGCCGGTGTCGCCCGACGTGGCGGTGACGATCATGATGCGCTCGGCGCCGCCGTCCTTGGCGGAGGTGCGGGCCATGAGGCGGGGGAGCATCTGCAGGGCGACGTCCTTAAAGGCGCTCGTGGGGCCACCAAAGAGCTCCATCACATAGGTTTGAGGGACGTCGGTGCCCGGCGCTGTATCGAGTTTGACGAGCGGCGTAACCTCTTCGCTCGCGAACGTGCCGCGGTATGCCTCATTCACACAGGCCGAAATTTCTTCGGCTGTGTAATCATTCAGTAACATTCCCAACACATCTTGAGCGATTTCAAAGTACGATTTATCTGCAAGCGAGCTGATATCGACCTGCTGGGTGCCGAGCTCGTCCGAGACAAACAAACCCCCGTCGGGAGCGATGCCGGTACGGATTGCCACCTTACTTGAGCACGATAAAGTGCGTCCTCGTGTACTATGATAAGTTCCCATATAACACTGCTCCTCGGATGCCTTGGTCCCAATCGGTGAACCCATGGTATCAGAGCGCGCAAAACAGGTTTGCAGAGGCTTTTAGAAAGGTAACCTCCACGCCATGATAAAAATTGCCAAGTTTGGCGGCTCGTCGGTCGCCGACGCCGAACACTTTAAGAAGATCAAGGCCATCGTCGATGCCGACCCGGCCCGCCGTTTTGTGGTGGTTTCTGCCTGCGGTCGCCGCTTTAAGGGCGACACCAAGGTGACCGACCTGCTCTACCTGGTTAACGCGCACGTTAAGTACCACGTTTCGTGCGAGGAGCTGCTCGAGGACATTGGGCAGCGCTATTTTGATATCGCTGACGAGCTGGAGCTCACCTATCCCATCCGCGAGGAGTTCGCGGCCTTTGCCGAGCGTGCCCGCTCGGGTGGC
>CAJLJQ010000160.1:0-2054 GCA_905207015.1 uncultured Collinsella sp.
TGGAGCATCCCGAGCGCATGATCGAAGTGGAGTGGGACGGCGCTGCCGACACCCTCTTCCAGGTCGAGATCGTGGTCGAGTGCCTGGACCGCATGGGCCTGCTCAAGGATGTCACCATTGCCATTGGCGATGCGGGCGGCAATATCCTTTCTGCCGCCACGTCGACCAACCGCGAGGGTATTGCAACCCTGCGCTTTATGGTCGAGATCTCGGACGCGAGTGGTCTGGATCCGCTGCTGGCCTCTATCAGCAGCGTTGACTCGGTCTACGACGCGCGTCGCTTGATGCCCGGCGAGGGTGGAGCCCAGCTTAAGCGCCGCGTTTAGTCGCGACGAACGTGCCACATTATCGATATTCGCTACACTCGAGGCATCGTTTGATGCCTCGAGTTCTATAGAGAGGAGAGGGGCATGAGTGCTGTGTCCTTGGATTTAACTCCCAAGGGATCGGTCGAGATTGAGACGCTCGTAAACGGTCCCATTCAGACCAATAGCTATGCTGTCATTTCGGACAATGAGTGCGTGATTATCGACCCCGCATGGGAAGGCGAGCGCTTGGTGGAGCATATTCGAGCCGAATACCCGGATGTGCAGGTGCTCGGCGCCGTTTGCACGCACGGTCACGCCGACCATGTTGGCGGTGTCGCTGGAGTTCGGGCCGCCGTTCCCGCCGACGCCCTGTACGAGCTGTGTGGCAAGGACGCAGCAGTGCCGCATGCGAATATCGAGGAGCAGCGAGCGATGTGGGGCATCGAGACGCCCGATCCAGGTGAGCCGACGCGGCTGCTTGCCGAGGGCGACACCATTGAGCTGGGCGACATTTGCCTGCAGGTAATTGAGGTGCCCGGGCACACACCGGGCGGCATCGTTCTGTTCGCCGCCACTGAGCAGGGGAACATTGCCTTTGTGGGCGACACGCTATTCCCGGGTGGGCATGGCCGCACCGATCTTTCTGGAGGAGACGAGGCGGCGATTCTGCGCTCGCTCTCCAAGCTCGCCCGGCTTCTCCCGCCCGATACCGTTTGCTTAACGGGCCATGGCGATTCGACCACCATGGCACGCGAGCTCATGCAGAACCCTTTCATGCAGATGTAGCTTAATAGTCGGCTTTTGAAGCACGAGAAGCGTCCAAACGTCAAGCTATTTTTCCCCAACGGGTTGATTCCGTAGGGCAAACGGTCAAAAAAGTCTGTTTGGACGATATTCGTGAACAAACGAACGTTTATGCCCGGGTGCGCCGTGGTAAAATCTCAGGCGTTATCGGAGCAACCTTACAGGAGGTTTCTTTTATGCTCGTCAACGCAGCAGACATGCTCAAGAAGGCCGAGGCCGGCAAGTACGGTCTCGGTGCCTTCAACACCAACAACCTCGAGTGGACCCTGGCTATTCTCCAGGCCGCCGAGGAGGCCAAGTCTCCGCTGATCCTTCAGTGCACCGCTGGTGCCGCTAAGTGGATGGGCGGTTTCAAGGTCTGCGCCGACATGGTCAAGGCTGCCGTCGAGGCCACGGGCGTTACCGTTCCCGTCGCCCTTCACCTCGACCACGGTTCTTACGAGGACTGCTTCAAGTGCATCGAGGCCGGCTTCACGTCCATCATGTATGACGGCTCTCACGAGGAGACCTTCCAGCTTAACCTCGACCGCACCAAGGAGCTCGTTGAGCTTGCCCACTCCAAGGGCATGTCCATCGAGGCCGAGGTCGGCGGCATTGGCGGCACCGAGGACGGCGTGACCTCCAACGGCGAGCTCGCTGACCCCGCTGAGTGCAAGCAGATTGCTGACCTGGGCGTCGACTTCCTCGCCTGCGGCATCGGCAACATCCACGGCGTGTATCCCGCCGACTGGGCCGGCCTTTCCTTCGAGCGTCTGGGCGAGATCAAGGCTCAGACCGGCGACCTGCCCCTCGTCCTGCACGGTGGCACCGGCATCCCCGAGGATCAGATCAAGAAGGCCATTTCCCTGGGCATCTCCAAGATCAACGTCAACACCGACCTGCAGCTCGTCTTCGCCAAGGGCGTCCGCGAGTACATCGAGGCTGGCAAGGATCAGCAGGGCA
>CAJLJQ010000161.1:0-1986 GCA_905207015.1 uncultured Collinsella sp.
GGTCTCGGACATGGGATGCTCAACCTCGAACACGTTGCCGCAGCTCGAGCACTTGTAATCGTAGCGCGCCATAATACTTCCTTTTCAGCATAAAGCGGGCAGATCGCTCTGCCCGCAAAAATTCAAACAGCTGTAACTGTACCCTATATCGGGGGTTTTATCACGCTTCGCCCCAGAATCTATGGGTGTTGCGCAGGAGCTGCGCAGTTTTGCCCTCGGCGGCCGCAACATCGGTCTCGTCAGCCTGCCAGGTCCAGTTGCCCGTGGCCACGCCCGGAACGTTCATGCGCGCGTCGTCGCCCAGCCCCAAGACATCTTGCAGCGGCATCATCACCAGGGGAGCGTCGCTTGCCAGCGCGTCGCTCATCAGCTTGGACGCCACCTCAACACCGCTCGGCACGTCGCCACCCGCAAAGGAACGCGTGCACCAACCGGCCAGCGTCGACGTATCGTGCGTCGAGGTGTACAGAATCTTGCCGGGCGTGGGATGCACACCGCAACGAACGTCGTAGTCGCTAAACTCCAGCACGTCCATGCCGGGGAAACCGCAGGTCGAAGCCATGGCGCGAACACCGGGCGTCAAATAGCCCAGGTCCTCGGCGATAAAGTTGAGCGGACCTAGCTCGTCGTAGGCGGTCTGGAACAGGTCCTTGCCCGGGCCCGTCAGCCAGCGACCGTCGGCGCAAGCCTTGCCCGCGGGGATACTAAAGTAGCTGTGGAATCCCAGGAAGTGATCCAGGCGCACGCGGTCGTAGAGCGAGAACGCACGACGTAGGCGATCCATCCACCAGCGGTAGCCGTTCTGCTTCATGTGGTCCCAGCGGAACGTCGGGTTGCCCCACACCTGACCCTCGGGTGCAAAGTTGTCGGGTGGCGCACCGGAGATCTCGATTGCCTTGCCGGTATCGGACAGCCAGAAGTTCTCGGGCTCGCTCCACGCGTCGGCCGAATCGTCCGAGACATACATCGGGATATCGCCGATGACCTCGATGCCCTTCTTGTGCGCATAGTTCATGAGCTCGCACCAGGCCAGGTCAAAGCGGTACTGCATGTACGCCTGCAGCTCTGCCTCGTCGTGGAAGCGCTTATCGTCAAACAGATGCTCGTTGTAGCGCGCGACATCTGCCGGCCAATCGTGGCGCGACTCGCCCTCAAAGTACTTCTTAACGGCCATGTAGACGCAGTATTTCTCGAGCCAATCGGCGTTGCGATGTTTAAACGCGGTGTAGAGCGGATCGGCATCTTCGCCGCCACGGGCCTTCCAAGTCTCAAAGTCGGCCGCCAGCTCCTCTTGGCTCTCGGGCAGCAGGTCAATATTGCCCGCAAAGGCCGAAGGCCCGGCGTAAGGGGAGCGGAAGAAGTCCGTTGGGTTGACAGGCAGGACCTGCCAGTAGCGCATGCCCATAGCGGACAGATGGTCGATAAAGCGACGCGTGGGTGCGCCGATCGTGCCGGGCTTGCCGTCATCGGTCGGTACCGAGGTGATATGGCACACAACGCCCGCGCCGTGATCGAGCGGCTCCTGCAAGCGCTGCTCGGCATGGTGATAGATGATCGACGAGCCCAGCGGATACAAATCGAGCGTGACCGTGCCGTTGTGGATCTCGCACTCGTGACCGCTGATCACGTCACTCGCGCATTCATCGAGCGCCGGAATCGTCACGCGGTGCGAATTGCGCAGACTACGATTAATGATAACCGTCGCGGACTCGCCATCCTTGCCCGTGCGGTTGTATGCCAGCACCTCGTCGTTGAGCGCGAAGGCCTTGATCTCGCCGTCGATCATAAACGGCAGTGCGCGGCGTACGGCGGAGGCGTTTTTGACAATAGCCAGCGTGTCGAAGTCGTGCAGTTGGTCCTTGGTCGGCAGGGTGCGGCGGTTGCCCGGATCGGTTAGACCCTCCAGGCCGTATTCGTCGCCGTAGTAGACCGAAGGCACGCCGGGGAAGGTCATCTGCATGAGCGTGGCGAGCCAAAAACGGCTCT
>CAJLJQ010000162.1:0-1982 GCA_905207015.1 uncultured Collinsella sp.
GACCGGGCAAATCGTAGACAATATGGTTGCTGTCGAGCAGCTGCTCAGCTTAGCCCAGCAGGCTTAAGCCCACGGAGACAAACGCCAGGATAACGCCGACGATGGACTCGCCGCCGAGCAGGCCGCTGGCAACGACCAAGCCCTGTTCCTGGAAGGCGGCGTCCTTGGCAGCCATCTCCTCGTCAGAAAGACCAGCTGTGGCGTCGCGGTGGGCGGACCACTTGTCGTAGGCGAGCTTGATACAGGAGCCCAGGAATGCCGTGAGTGACATGTAGAACGGCAGGTACACGCCCAGGCCGATCATCATGGCCGGAATGCCGAGCCAGTACATGACGATGCCGGCGATAAAGCCGCCTGCGAACCACGGCACGCTCGGGATGCCCGAGACCATGGTGGCGACGACGCTTGCCTGCGCGGCCACAAAGCTCTTGTCGGGGCCGAAAGCATCCGGACCATAGGCGGTGACAAGCGCGACCATGACGGCAGCGGCGACCAGGGCGCCCACGATGCCGCCGATGGCCTGGCCGATCCACTGCGCACGCGGATTGGTGCCCAGCACGGCGCCGGCCTTAAAGTCGTTCATGACGTCGCCCGCAAGGCCGCATGCCACGGCCACGATGCCGGCGATAAAGAACAGCTTGACCTGGGCGATCTGTGCGAAGGCAGCCACGATGAGCATGACGATGAGGCCGAAGATCTCCATGGGGTCGATGCCCGTCTGGCCGCAGCTCTGCGCGCTCATGATGGTGGTGACAAAGGTGAACAGCGTGACGATGACGGCCGGGACGGGGCCAAGGTCGAGCGCGATGGCGACGATCACGGCGATGGCGGCAGTACCCAGGCCGATGATGCCGGCGTCGAGCTTAAGCGATCCCGAGATGAGCGACTGCTCGTCGGTGTCGCTGGAGCTGTCGGCGGCGAGGCCGCGGGCGATGCCGGCGACCTGCGGCAGGATGTCCTTGAGGACGACGGCGACGCCAAAGCCCATCATGAGGCCCATGCCGAGCGATTTGACGATGCCCTGCGCAGTCACAACGTCGAATAGACCGGCAGCGGTGCCGCCCACGATGATGCCAAAGTTACCTAGCAGCGCGCCGGCAAACCAGAAGGCAACCGGGGCGAAGCCAACCAAAAAGCCGATGGAGAGCAGCATGGGCGAGTTATAGATGGCAAAGGTCACGCCGGGGATATTGAGCGTGCACAGCATGCTGGGCACCACGCCCA
This sequence comes from uncultured Collinsella sp., assembly GCA_905207015.1. Classification (GTDB taxonomy): domain Bacteria; phylum Actinomycetota; class Coriobacteriia; order Coriobacteriales; family Coriobacteriaceae; genus Collinsella. The sequence continues at coordinate 1,225 of CAJLJQ010000162.1, forward strand.
GAGCGTCGCGAAGCACGCTGTAGATGCCTGCGATGGCCATGGAGCCAAAGAGCTGCTTGCCGGTCTTGCCGCCGGCCTCGGTGGCGCGCAGTGTCTGAGCTGCGGCATTGCCGGTGGGAAACTCCAGCGCGGCGTCCACGATAAAGTGGCGGTGGATGAGCGCCGTTGCCAGCAGGCCCAAGATGGTGCCGGCGAGTGCCACGATAAACATGTCGAGCCAGCTGATCTGGTCGGCATAGCCCAGCATCCAGGCGCCCGGGATGGTAAACGCCAGGCCGCCGGCGACCATGGCGCCCGCGGACATGATGGTGTGGGTGACGTTGGCCTCGTTGAGGCTGGCGTCACCCATGAGCTTCAGGAAGAACAGCGAGATGACGGCAGCGAAAATAATCGGCCAGGGGAGTGCACCCATCTTGAGGGCCGTGTAGGCCGAGCTTGCCGTGATGATCACGCAGCCAAGGACGCCGATGACGACGCCGCGCAGCGTGAGTTGCCCGCGCATCGAAGCGCGGTTCGAGGGATTGCTCATATAAAACTCCTTTGCGTATATCCGCTTCCCCCGGGAGCGCCGTTACGGATACGGCGCGGGAAGTCGGGTTACCAAGGGTCGCCGCGTGAACTCGCAAACGACCGCGCACCAGTATAGCGGCACGGCAGTTAATTTGGGACTGGGCTTTTTTAGCTATCCCAAACGAAGCCGAAGGATGATTATTCTGGGACGGGGATTTAAAAAGGCTCTGTTAGACCAGGATTGACAT
>CAJLJQ010000163.1:0-1972 GCA_905207015.1 uncultured Collinsella sp.
ATTGATGACGTCGACAGGCGGGGTGGTTCCCCGCGTACGTGCCATCTGAGTAACCGAGGGGAGGGCGCACATGGGAATGACGGGTGCATACGAGCGCAATCTCGATGCAAAAGGTCGTCTATCCCTGCCTGCACCCCTTCGTGAGGAGCTTGGAGAGCACGTTCGCGTGTTTAAAGCCCTGGATGTCGATGCTCTGTACGTGTTCTCTGCCGAGGCCTTCGATAAGTGGGTCGAAGGACTCTTCGCGGGTCGTGAGGGCCACGAGGGTTTTAACCCGCGTGACATTAATGACCAGAAGCTCATGAGGGCGATCAACAAGCGCACCACGTCGATGGACGTGGACAGCGCCGGTCGTATCGGTCTTTCCGAGTCTCTCCGCAAGCAGGCGAACCTCGACCGCGAGGTCACGGTTGTGGGCAACTACGACCACCTTGAGGTTTGGGATCGCGCCGCGGCCGATGAGGACGATGACGATGAGGCCCTGCTGGACCTCTTCTTCTCGTAAGGGCAAGGCACGGGTAACGGATGGAGCGTGGGATCTTGACACAAGAATATCGGCATGAACCTGTCATGCTCGGCGAAGTGCTTGAGTCGCTGCGGCTAAAGAGCGGCTCCGTTGTCTGCGATTGCACCCTTGGCGGTGCCGGCCATTCGGTAAAGATGGCCGCGCAGGTGGGGGAGACGGGCCTTTTGCTCGGCGTCGACCAGGACGACATGGCCCTCGAGGCCGCTGGCGCCCGTCTGGACCGCGAGGTTCCCGGCGTTCCGCACCAGCTGCTGAAGGGCAACTTCGGCGACTTGGACGAGCTGCTTTGCTCGGCCGAGGTGCCCGGGGTCGATGGCTTCCTGTTCGATTTGGGCGTTTCGTCACCGCAACTCGATATCCCTGGCAGGGGCTTTTCGTATAACGAGGACGCCCCATTGGACATGCGGATGGATCCGGGTAATAACACCTTAAACGCAGCTGAGGTCATCAACACCTATAACGAACACGACCTCGCCCGGATTCTACGCGTCTACGGCGAAGAGAAGTTCGCCTCGCAGATCGCGCGCGAGATCGTGCGCCGCCGCGAGCAAGAACCGATCGAAACCACCGGCCAATTTGTCGAGATCATCAAGGCGGGTATCCCGGCTGCCGCTCGTCGGCATGGCGGACACCCGGCCAAGAAAAGTTTCCAGGCCATTCGCATCGAGGTCAATCACGAGCTCGATGTGCTCGAACGAGGGCTTGATGCCGCCACCAGGTGGCTCAACCCGGGCGGACGTATCTGCGTCATCTCGTATCACTCGCTCGAGGACCGTATCGTAAAGAACCACTTTAAGGAGATGAGCCAGGGGTGCACGTGTCCGCCGGAGATTCCGGTGTGCGTGTGCGGCAACGTGCCGATACTCAAGGTCATCACCCGCAAACCCTTGGTTGCCCAGCCTGATGAGGTTGAGCGCAACCCTCGGGCGAGATCAGCCAAAATCCGCGTGGCGCAGCGTCTGTAGGCACGACCGCGCGATATTGGACCTCCCGCTCGCACCATAAACGAAGCTTAAACACACTACCAACGTACTCGGGATGGGAGGCGGCATATCATGGGCTACAACACTTCAAGCGCAGCACTCGCCTATGATATGAACGCCATGCCCGCCTATCGTGAGACGCCGCAGGCCCCCGTTGCTCCCCGTGAGCAGCGCACGCCGCGCTTTGATGTCTACACGGGCGCGGGCCGTCAGGCAAACCAGGCGGTAAGCCCGGTTTTCATGAGCGTTCTTAAAACGTTTTGCATCATTGCGGCCATCTTCATGACGATCGGCGTCGCCCGCGTGGCGCTCGCCGGCGTTACGGCCCAGGTGCTCAACAGCAACGCCGAGCTTACCAACACGCTCGAAAAGGCGACCGATGAGAGCTCCGACCTGGAGGTCATGCATTCGGTCTATGGCGCCGACACGCGCATTCGCGACCTTGCGGGCGCTTATGGCATGG
>CAJLJQ010000164.1:0-1880 GCA_905207015.1 uncultured Collinsella sp.
TGGGGCACGCGAAGCAGGGAGGACGCATCGCCGGGCACGGCAATGTTCACAAACTGACCGGGCTTGAGCGCACTTGCAAGCTTGGGGGCCGAAATAACGAGCGAGAAGATGCCGTCGGCGATCTCCTGGTTCGATACGACCTCAAAGTCGTGCATGCGTGCAGTGGAAGGTGTGGGCATAGACGCTCCAATCCCCCATGCGGTTGCATGGTTCAGGCGAACAGAAAGCGCGGCACCGCAAGGGCACCGCGCACAAAATCGATAAGGCTATGCTAGCAGATGCAGCCGTCGGCGAGCGTCTGCTTGCCGCCAACAAACACATCGGTGGCACGACCGGTGAGCGTGCGGCCGGCAAAACCGGAGTTCTCGGCACGCGACTCGTAACCGTCCTCGCCGACCGTCCAGGTTGCGGTGGGATCGAACACGGTCAGGTCGGCGACAGAGCCCGCCTTGACCTGAACCTGATCGAGGCCCAGAATCTCACGCGGCTTGATGGCCATGAGCTCGACCATGCGGCTCACGCTCATCTTGCCCGTATTGACCAGCTCAGTGAGCACGAGCGACAGCGAAGTCTCGAGGCCAATCATTCCAAAGGGCGCGAGCTCGAACTCGCGGGCCTTCTCCCACGGGGTGTGGGGAGCGTGGTCGGTAACGATAGCGTCGACGGTACCGTCGATGACACCCTGACGGATGGCCTCGGCATCCTCGTCGGTGCGCAGCGGCGGATTGACCTTGAGCGAGGTGTTGTAGGTCTCGTCCAGGTCGTTCTCGGTCAGGAACATGTGGTGCGGGGTGGCCTCGCAGGTCACCTGGACACCGGCAGCCTTACCGGCACGCACGAGCTCCAGGCCATGAGCGGTGGAGATGTGCTGGATGTGCAGCTTGGCACCGGTCAGCTTGGCAATCTCGATGTCGCGGGCAATCTGAAGCTCCTCGCCGGCGGCCGGCCAACCCTCGAGGGCCAGACGGGTCGAGACCTTGCCCTCGTTGATCTGGCCGTGGCCGACCAGATCCTCGTCCTGGCAGTGGCTCATAAAGACCTTGCCGAACATCTTGCCGTAGTCCATGCAGCGACGGAGCATGCCCGCGCCCTGCACGCCGCGACCATCGTCAGTGAAGGCGACGGCACCGTGGGCGACCATATCGCCCATCTCGGACATGGCCTCGCCCTTAAGACCGCGGGTCATGGCGCCCGACGGATAGACGCGGCAGTGGCCGACCTCGGCAGCGCGGGACTTGACGAACTCCACGACGGTGCCGTTATCGGTGACGGGATCGGTGTTGGGCATGGCGCACACGCCGGTGAAGCCGCCCTTGGCAGCAGCGCGGGTGCCGCTCTCGATGTCCTCTTTGACCTCGTAGCCAGGCTCGCGCAGATGCACGTGCATATCCACCAGGCCGGGGACGAGATACTTGCCGGAAAGGTCGCGGACCTCGGCTCCCTCGGCGGCGAGGTTCTCGCCGACCTCGGCGATCTTGTCGCCGTCAATCAGGACGTCAACGACACCGTCAAGCTCGACAGACGGGTCGACGACGTGGGCATTCTTAAGAAGCAAGGCCATTATCGGCACCTCCAAGCAGCAGATACAGGATAGCCATACGCACGCAGATACCGGCGTAGACCTGCTCCAGGATGACGGAGCGTTGCGGGTGGTCGGCCATATAGGAGTCGAACTCGACGCCGCGGTTGATGGGGCCCGGGTGGCAGATGATCGCATCGGGCTTCATGAGCTTCTCGCGGTCCTTGGTCAGGCCGAAGAGCTTGTGATACTCGCGAATCGTGGGGAACGGAGCGCCCTCAAGGCGCTCCTGCTGCACGCGCAGCATGTAGACGACGTCCAGCTCGGGCAGGACGGAATCGAGGTCGCTCGTCACGTGGTC
>CAJLJQ010000165.1:0-1753 GCA_905207015.1 uncultured Collinsella sp.
AGGAACGAGACGGCGATCAGGACACCACCGGCAACGACCAAGGCCAGCATATGCCTAACGCCGTTCATAAGGTGCTTGTAGATGACGTGACCGATGGACTCCTTCTCCTCGGCCTCGTCCTCAACATCGGCAGCGGCTGCAACCGTGTTGTCGCCCTTGGCGGCGAGCGCGCGGTCAATCAGCTTACCGGCGGCCTCAACGGACAGGGCCTTGGAAACACCAACGGAAACCATGGGCTTGCCGGCGAAACGCTCAGCCTGGACATCCTTATCGGCTGCGACGACGACGGCCTTGGCACCGGTGATCTCGCTCTTGGTGAGCTCGTTCTCGACACCGACCTGGCCATGGGTCTCGACCTTAATAGTCAGACCTCGCTCGGCAGCTGCCTTCTCCAGCGCCTCCTTCGCCATGAAGGTGTGCGCAATGCCGGTCGGGCAACCGGTGGCGGCGATGATGTCAAACTTAGCCATGTGTCCCTCCTTTTTAAGTTTTGCGCCCGCAGGCGCTCCCCTACACGCGCGTCCTTGCGCGCTTTTCCACAACTGAAAGATACCAACCTACCGTCCGCGTGAGAAGAGACAAGGCGCAATTCTCCGGTGAAAGGTTCTTTCATAACCGTAAACGGTAGGTGAAATTTTACCATCAACACTTGAAACGGCAAGGTGTATCTTGTAATTGAAAATCCCCCTATACTATGACATTACAAAACGAGTCCGATTTTCATGCCAACCAGGAGCCATCCATGACCGATAGTAGCAAGAGCGCACTTTCCCTCATTAGTACCCATCAGGGATACAGCGAGTCCGAGCAGCGTATTGTCGACTATATATTGGAGCACCAGTCCGAGGCGCCACGCCTCACGGCGGCTCAGCTCTCGCGCGCCGCCGCCACGTCCGAGGCGACCGTTTCGCGCTTCTGCCGCAAGCTTGGCTTTGGCAGCTTCCGCAGCTTTCAGTTTTCGTTGGCGAGGGATTTGGAAAGCCAGCGCAACGAGGGCCTGACTGACGAAGTCTCGCTCGACAATATGGAGCAGAGCCTTAAGAACATCCTGGCTGCCAAGGTGAGCGAGCTTAATGCGACCATCGACGGGATCGACCACGATACGTTGGCGGCTGTTGTGCATGCCCTTAAGCATGCAGGAGTTATTGAGTTTGCGGCTGTGGGCAATACGAACGCGGTCGCGCTCGATGCAACGTTTAAGTTTTCGCAGCTGGGCCTGCGCTGCATGGCGAGCACCATTAGCGAGACATCAATCGGCTTTGCGCTCACGTTGCGCCCGGGTGACGTCATCGTGCTCATCTCAAACTCCGGCAAGTCGCGCCGACTGAATCGCATGGCAAAAGCGGCTCGCGACTGCGGTGCCACCGTAGTCGTCATCAGCAGCGACAGCAAGTCTCCACTCGCGCGCCTGGCAGACTACACTTTTAATACCGTCAACCACGAGGCGCTGCTGACGACGGGTGACTTTGCGTTCTCCAAGATCAGCGCCACGATGATCATCGAAGTTATCTACAACTTCCTGCTGCCCGAGATTGAAGACGCTCGCGAACATATCAGCTACTACGAGGAGCTCATCCAGCCGGACAAGGTCGTTGAGTAAAACGCGTAGTGGGACAAAAATTTCAGTCTATTTTGTCCCACCAACACCGCTGATACGACCTAGCCTCGAACTTCTTCGAGCATCTGCTTTGCGTGGGCCAAGCTTGCCTCGGACTGATCGCCGCTGAGCATGCGGGCGATCTCGGCGGTACGC
>CAJLJQ010000166.1:0-1671 GCA_905207015.1 uncultured Collinsella sp.
GTCGTCCCGAGGGGCGGGGCATAAGGTCGCCTGCTCGGACAGTCCTGACTCGCACGGAGAGCACATTAAGTGCTCTCCGGCTCGTGCGGAACTCGCGATCGACTTCGCATGCCGCCGGGCAGCCGGGGCCGACGTGGGGTTCAAAGATTTTCAAAAAAGCGGTCAGCGCGCGGGTGCGCCGACCGCCGATATATGGGGTCTGATATTTTCTACCAGCTAGTTCCTCTTACTCGTCTAGGAGATCTTCTGGTATGTCGTTGCCGTCGCCTAGGTCGACTGGGGCCTCTTCGGAATCGGCTGCGGCCTCGGTACCTTCGCCTTCGGGCTTTTCCTTGGCTGCTGTCATGCGGGCTACGGCGCATACGCGGTCGTTGTCGTCGACGGTCATCATCTTGACGCCCTGGGTGGCGCGACCGGTTTGGCTAATCTCGTCGGTCTTGACGCGAATGACCGTCGCACCCTCCGTCACGATGAACAGCTCATGCTGCGGACCCACCGTCTTCATGGCTGCGAGGTTGCCCTTGCGCTCGGTCATCTGGATGGTGTAGACGCCCTGACCGCCGCGGTTCTGCTCCGGGTAGTCCGCAACCGGCGTACGCTTACCGTAGCCGCGCTCGGTAATGACGAACAGGTCACCGTTGCCGTTGGTAACCTCCATACCCAAAACGCTCACGCCGTCCTTCATGCCGATGCCGCGAACACCGCTGGTATCGCGGCCCGTAGCGCGAACCTGGTCCTCGGGGAACATGATCGCCTTGCCCGCGGTGGTGGCCAGGATGATCTTGTCGTTCTCACGCACACGGCGCACGGCGAGCAGCGCGTCGTCTTCCCTCAGGCTGATGGCGATCAAGCCATCGCGGCGACTACGGTCATAGGCACTCATCACGGTCTTCTTGACCATGCCGCTCTTGGTGGCAAACATCAGGTACTCATCGGCGGGGAACTCACGGCAGCTGATGACGCTCGCGATCTTCTCGCCTTCCTCAAAGGGCAGCAGGTTGACAATCGCGGTGCCGCGCGCCTGGCGCGTGCCCACCGGCAGCTCGTGCACCTTCAGGCGATAGACCTTACCCTTGCTCGAGAAGAACAGCACGTACTCGTGCGTGGAAGCGATAAACATCTCGTCGATAACGTCGTCCTCTTTGAGGTTGACGCCCGACACGCCCTTGCCGCCGCGCTTCTGGGCGCGATAGGCGGCCACCGGGATGCGCTTGACGTAGCCGGTGTGGGTGATGGTCACGACCATGTCCTCGTCGGCAATCAGATCCTCGACATCCAGGTCCTTCTCGACATGGCTGATCTCGGTGCGGCGCTTGTCGCCGAACTTCTTGGAGATGTCGCGCATCTCTTCCTTGATGACGCCCAGAATCTTCTCCTCGTGCGCCAACAGGTCCTCGTAGTAGGCGATGGCGCGGCGCAAGCCGTCCAGCTCTTCCTGAATCTTGTCGCGCTCCAGGCCGGTCAGGCGGCGCAGCTTCATCTCGAGGATGGCCGTAGTCTGTTCGGGCGTAAAGCCAAAGCGCTCGATTAGGCGACTGCTGGCCTCGGAGTCGGTCTGCGAGGAGCGGATAATGCTGATGACCTCGTCGATATGGTCGAGAGCCATCAGGTAGCCCTCAAGGATATGGGCGCGTGCCTGGGCCTTCTTGAGGTCAAAGCGGGTGCGGCGGG